>NZ_NKRF01000099.1:0-141174 GCF_003408955.1 Pseudomonas sp. GL93 | reverse complement strand
GCCAAAGCGCGTGGGCAAATGCCCGAGGAACAGGTTCTCGGCCACGCTCATTTCCGGCACCAGGTGCAGCTCTTGGTGAATCACCGCCACACCGCTGGCAATGCTGTCGGCGGCGCATTTGAAGGCCATGGTCTGCGCGCCGATCTGCACGGTGCCGCTGGATGGAATGTAGGCGCCGCCGAGGATCTTCAGCAGGGTCGACTTGCCTGCGCCGTTCTCGCCCATCAGCGCGTGCACCGAATGCGGCCGCGCTTCAAAGCTGATCTGCGCCAGGGCTTTCACACCGGGAAACTCCTTGCCGATGCCATTGAAACGCAGGGCTGCGCCGCTCATTTCCACAGGCCGATCTTGGTCAGTTCTTCCTGGAAATTGGCGCGGGTGATCAAGGTCACTTCGTCCATGGCGGTATATTTGGCCGGTTCCTTGCCGGTGGTGACCCACTCGTACATCGCCAGCGCGGTGTTGTAGCCCTCGATATGCGGGCTGGGCAGCATGGAGCCGAAGAAACCGCTGTCGGCTTTCTTCAATTCGCCGATGGCGTCAGTGCCATTGATGCCGATGCCGATCACGTTGGCGGCCTTGAAGCCGGCGCTCTCGGTCGCGCGCACGCCGCCGAGCACGGTGTTGTCGTTCATGCCGCCGATGATCAGGTTCTTCGCCCCGCTCGGCAGCTTGACCAAGGCCGAGTTGGTGGCGTCCATGCTGCCGGGGACGTCGAGGGTTTTCAGCGCAGCGGTGAGGATGTGGTCCTTGGGAATACCGGCCTCCTCCAGGGATTTGATCGAGCCGTCGGTGCGTTTTTTACCGGTGTCGAGTTCGTTGAAGGTGTTGATCACCGCATAGGTGTCCTTCCAGTCCCAACCGCGTTTTTTCGCTTCGGCGGCCATCGCGGCGCCCTGCTTCTGGCCGACTTCAAACGCGGCCATGCCCAGGTACGGCACGTCTTCCATGAAGTTGCCCTTGGCATCGACAAAGCGGTCATCCACGGCCATCACTTTCAAACCGTTGACCTTGGCCTTGGCGACAATCGCAGGGCCCAGGGACACGTCCGGCGGGCAGATCACGAAGCCTTTGGCGCCATTGGCAGCCAGGCTGTCGATGGCCGACAAGGTTTTTTCGCCATCAGGCACGGCGATCTTGATCACGGTGAAACCATGCTCCTTGCCGGCTTTTTCCGCGAATGCCCACTCCGTTTGAAACCAGGGTTCCTCGGCCTGCTTGACCAGGAAACCGATCTTCACTTCTTCAGCCGATACCGAGCCGCAGAACGCCATCGCCAGCGCCACAGCACCGAGTGTTTGCTTGAACATGGACCACCTCCTTCTTGTTATTGAAAAACGCTTTAGTCGTGGTACATCACAGACCGCCCACCATCGATCATCAGGCAAGTGGCGTTGATAAAGGGCGCCTCGTCGGTCGCCAGGAACAGTGCTGTCATGGCCACTTCGATGGGCTGGCCAATGCGTTTGGGCGGGTGCAGGTCGAACGCACGCTGGCGTTCGGCGTGGGGGTCAGGGAAACCGTTCCAGTAATCGACGTTGAGCTGGGTTTCGATATAGCCGGGGGCGATGGCATTCACGCGAATGCCCTTGGGCGCGTACTCGATGCCCAGGGCACGGGTAAGGCCGAGCAGGCCGTGCTTAGCGACAGGGTAAGGAAAGCAGCCGGGAATGATGTGGCTGGAATGGGTGGACGCGATATTGATGATGTTGCCGATGCCCTGCTCGATCATGTGCGGCAATACCGAACGGCAGCCGTACCAGGCGCCGTCGAGGTCGATGGCGAAACAGCGACGCCAGTCCTCGTCGCTCATCTCCAGCGGGTCACGGAACACGTTGACTCCGGCACAGTTGACCAGCACATCCACGCGGCCAAAGCGCTCGATGGCCAGGTTGACCAATGCCTGCCACTGATCCTTGGAAGTGATATCAACCGGTTGGGCGTAAACCTGCGCACCGTGTTCGCGCCAATGAGCGGCGATTTTCTCGACTTTGTCGCCCTGGATATCGGCAATGATCAACCGCGCCTGCTGGGCCTGGAAACAGGCAACGATGGCTTCGCCAATGCCTTGGGCGGCGCCGGTGATGATCACCACCTTGTTCTTCAGCCGCTCACCGTAAGTGGGCTCGGGCACGGCGGGTAGGGACAACGGTTGCGCCTGCATCGCTTCACCTTTTTATTTTTTATAGTGAGTGCTGATGCTGGCGACTATAAACCCATCGCCTGAAATATCTCAATATATAAATTATCGTCCCACATAATGAGAAAAAGTTGAAAAAATGGATCTTGGGTGCCTACAGGAATGAGGCTTCAGCCTTGGGCGAAGTCGCGCAGGGCATCGCCTTCCATGCGATAACGCACCCATTCTTCCTGAGGCTGGGCGCCGATGGACTTGTAGAAGGCAATCGCGGGCTCGTTCCAGTCCAGCACGCTCCATTCAAAGCGCCCGCAACCATTGTCAAAGGCGATCTTGGCCAAGTGGCGCAGCAACTTCTTGCCGGCCCCGCCGCCGCGTTGTTCCGGGTTGATGTACAGGTCTTCGAGGTACAGGCAGTTACTGCCCAGCCACGTCGAGTAACTGAAAAAGAACACCGCAAAGCCAATCGGCAAGCCGTCGCGCAAGCAGATCAGGCCATGGGCCGTGGCGCCTTCGCTGAACAGGCTGCGTTCGATATCCACCACGCTGGCGATCACTTCATGCCGGGCTTTTTCGTACTCGGCAAGTTCAGTGATAAAGGTCAGGATCTGCGCAGCATCGCTGGGCACGGCGGGGCGAATCTCGATGGTCATGGGCGAGCCTTGGGCAAATTCAAAGGCCACATACTAAGACGGTTTGATTGCCGTTTGCAGTGCAATTGATGCCGACGAGCGCGTTTCACTCCGGCGCGGGGTGATGCAAGCATCAGCAACCACAGAACAAAGCCCGCGGATGCCCATGGTAAACAATGGGCATAAATCCAACGATCAGAGACCTGCTCATGCACGCCACGCCACCCGTGAGCACGAAGACATTCGCGCTGTTCTGCCTCGCCAGCTTTTTGTTGTCACTGTCTTACGGCTCGACCTTCTTGTTGTCACTGCTGATCCATGCCCGTGGCGGTAATGAACACGACGCGGGCAGTGTCATTGCCACGGCGATGCTCAGCACCTTTGTAGCGGTGGTCCTTTCCGGGCATCTGGCCGATGCGCTAGGCGCGGCGCGAGCGATTTCGAGCACCGGTTTATTGTTGGTGGTGGCCTGCCTGGGGTTTGCCCTGACGCCAGGGTTTGGCCAAGGCTTGATGCTGTTTGGATTGTCTCTTGGTTTGGGCTGGGGCGTGTTCTATACCCTGGGCCCGATCATCGTGACGCTGCTGGTGGAACCGCGCCAGCGGGCCAAATATTTCGCATTGCTCTCGGGCAGTATGTTGAGCGGCATAGGTTCCGGCCCTTTGCTGGGACGCGCCGCCACTGCGCTGGACCTGCCCCTGACAAGCGCGTTTTATATCGCCGGGCTCGCCAGCCTAGCCGGCGTGGTGATGTTCTGGCGCATGGGCTCCCGGTTGAAACAGCACGCGAATGTGCCAACCGCCAGGATTTCCTGGCGCGCAAGCCGCCGCATATTGTCGTCCAAGGCGGCGTTCGCCATTCTCATGGTCGGCCTGGGTGGCTGCGTATTCGGGGGGCTGTCTTCGTTCCAGACCAGCTATGCCGTTGCCCATAAACTGGACTATTCGCTGTTCTTCGCCGGGTTCCTGACAGCGGCAATCACCAGTCGCTTGCTGATCGCCGGCTTCGTGGTCAAGCGCGACGCGTACCAGGCTGCCTGCGTGTTATCCGGGGTAATGTTCGGCGCGATCGCGCTGTTCGCGTTTGGTGTCAGCGGCAACCTCAGTTATGTGCTCGCGGCCGCCACGCTAGGGATCGGGTATGGCCTGACGTATTCGGTGATTAACGGCCTGGTGGCCAACGAAGCGCCCAGCGGCACCACTTCCCAGGCGTTGTTGCTGTTCAGCCTGGCGTACTTTATCGGCGTCTTCGGGTTTCCCTGGCTCGCAGGCAAGATCATCGTCGACTTCGGCCTTGCGACAATGATGCTGAGCGTACTGGTGATCGCCGCACTCAACTGGGCGATCACGGTGGCGCGCTTGATAGCGCGCCGAGTATCGGCACATAAAGTGATACATGTGAGCTGATACCGTTCGTCGCCATCCCGGCACGATCAGCAATCGCGGGCAGACCAATACAGGGTAAGGACATTAATCATATGGAGACACCCTGATGAAAAATTCCAAATTTGCTGCCCTCGCCCTCACCGGCCTGTTGTCTGCCGCGTCCTTGAGCGCCTTCGCGGCTAGCTCGACCACTGGCCCCACCGATCCAACGCCGGACGCCACTACCGAATCGCAAAAATCCATGGGCACCGGCATGGACACCAACGGTGGCGCGATCATCGACAACAGCGCTGACCCACGCACCAAAGGCAACGACACCCAGCGCCAGGCACCGGCGGCCGTGGGCAACGGCAAGATGGGCCCAGGCACGAGCAACAATGAGCCGAAGATCAACAAGGGCGACGACTCGAACATCCCGGGCGCGCAGAAACAACCAGCGCCTTGATACATCCCTGGTACGACCAACACCCGATCATTTCCCAGTGAAGAGGTACGCATGAACGTCAATAGAAACCTTGAAAAAGAAGTCCTCACCCGCCTGCTGCACGCCCATCCGCAAGGCTTGGGCAAGGAGGTGCTGGACAATTACCGCGGTGAAAAAGAGGTCGCCAGTGTCTTGGCGTTCCTGCAGGACCGCGGGCTGATCAAGGATGGGCATGTGACCACCGACGACGCCGGCGAATACGCGTTGAACCTGCCGATCAAGCTCACCGCTTCTGGTGTGGATGAGGCGCGCAAGCTCGACGCTCAGAGCACTTAGTAATCCATTTCTGGTCTGGCCCTGCGACTGGGGCCAGAAGGAGTTTTAGCGATGCCTCGTGGAAGCAAAGCCAAATACACCGATGAACAGAAACGCAAGGCCGCTCATATCGAAGACAGTTATGAGCACAAAGGGTTGCCCAAGGATGAAGCCGAAGCTCGTGCCTGGGCGACCGTCAACAAACAGTCCGGCGGTGGTGAAAAAGCCGGCGGATCAGGCAGGCGCAAAGCACCGGCCAAGAAAACCCAGGACCGGCAGGAATCCGCCAAGCGTGCCGCTGCCAGCCGTGAAGGCCACCCGCGCAGCAGCCGTACTTCGCTGAGTACGCAGACCAAGGAAAGTTTGATGAAAGAGGCGCGGGCCAAGGATATTCGTGGGCGCTCGACGATGCGCAAAGATGAGTTGATCCAAGCGCTGAAAAAAGCAGGCTAAGCGCAGACCCCATTGTGGGAGCGGGCTGGCTCGCGAATGCGGTGTGTCAGTCAGCACATGCTTCAACTGATACCCCGCATTCGCGAGCAAGCCCGCTCCCACAGGGTTGTGCGTATTTATTCAGCTAGCAATGCGTCGACTTCGGTGACGCCAGGGGAAGTGGCCGGCCCCCAGCGGGTTACCGCCAATGCCGCCGCTGCGTTCGCTCGACGCGCCGCCTCAACCGGTTTCAAGCCATTCGCCAACCCGGCAATAAATACACCAGCATGGGCATCCCCCGCGCCATTGCTGTCCACGGCCTGAACCTTGAAGCCTGGTACATGCTCAGTCTCTGCCCCACGCCCTACCCAGCAACCATTTGGCCCATCACGCACAACCAGCAGTGCCTGCATATGCTGATTCAGCATGGGCAGCGCCTGACTCATATGCGTCGCCCCGGTAAACGCGAGGGCTTCAGGGCCGTTGCTGGTCCAGATGTCGATACGCGGCAACAACGCGCGCATCAACACCGAGTCCGGCGCCTTGACCAACGGGCCTGGGTCGAACACCACCACGATCTCTCGCGGCAGCGCCAGCAGCCAGTCGAGCAACGGCTGCGCCTTACCTTCAAGCAGTAAGCTGTAGCCACTGACGTATACGTAGTCATCGACATGCGGAACGATCTGAGCCAAATCGTCGGCGCTCAGTTCACCCTCGGCACCGAGATGGGAGATGAAGGTGCGTTCGGTGCTCGCTTCAGTCAGCGACACGCACAACCCGGTATCTTTGCCAGCGCTGGCCGCCAAGGCCATTTCAATACCCTCGGCCTGCATCGCGGCACGCGCCAGCTCGCCAAAGCGCCCCTCGCCATGGCGCCCCAGGTAAACCACCGGCAACCCATTGCGCCGCGCCGCAGCCATCACGTTGACCCCGCCACCGACTTGGAAACTGGCGGAGTTGGCCAGCACGTCACCGCCGCTTACCGGCAGGGTGTCGAGACCCATGACCAGGTCGACAATGACCTGGCCGGTGTGCAGCAATCTAGACATTGGCGCTCTCGACTAAAGCCGGACGACGGTCAGCCGCGCCGCCCAATACTGCATAGGTTCCGCCAGCCACCAGGAAGGTCACGATCCAGCCCAGGCCGTTATGGCCCAGCCAGGAATCGGACAGCGGCCCGGCAAACCAGATGTTTTCGGCGGTGGTGCCGATGGTGGTGAAACTGAAGCCCAGCACAATGGCCACCGCCCAGGCGCCAAATGCACGCCACTCCACGCCACCGCGATACCAGTAGGCACTGCTGGGGCTGACGTCCAGCAGGTCGGTGGGGCTGTAGTAATGACGGTGAATCAAGTCGACCACGAAGATCCCGACCCACGCCGTGATCGGCACCGCCAGCAGCGAAATGAAGGTAATGAACGGGCCATAGAAGCTATCGGCGATCAGCATGAAGTAGATGGAGCCGGCAAAAATCGCCACGATATCGACAATCACCGCATGCACGCGCTTGACCTTCAAGCCCAGGGTCAAGGTGGTGAGACCGGCCGAATACACCGACAGGTTGTTCGACAACAACAGCCCGCCGAACGCGGTAATCAGGTACGGCACGGCCATCCAGGTCGGCAGCATGTCGCGGATCGCGATGATGGGGTCGGTGGCCGATGCCAGGTCATTGTTACCCACCGACAACAGACCACCGAGGGTGATCAGTAGCACCAGCGGGATACCTGCACCAAACGCGGCGGAGGCCACCAGGCGCACGGCCTTGACGCTGCGGTGCTGGTAACGCGACATGTCTGCACCGGCGTTGGCCCAACCGATACCGGTACCGGCAGCCATGGTGCCTACGCCAATGATCATCGCGCTCAACGGCGCCGGGGTGGCGTTGAACACCGCGCTCCAGTCGATGGTGGCGCACAGAAAGCCGCCCACCAGAATGTTCAAGCCGCCGAATACGTAGGTGGCCCACTTCTGAATCACCAGCAACGTGGCGTGGCCCAGGCCCGATACGGCCAGGGTCAGCAGCACGAAGATGGCGATGAAGATCAGGGTGAGCAGCGGCGCGCTTTTCGCCTCCACTGCCGAGCCGAACAGGATGGAGCTCAACGACAACAACACGAAGGCTGCAGTGGTGGTGTTAACGGTTTCCCAACCCAGGCGCGACATCAGCGACACCAATGTCGGGCCGATATTTCCGCGCACACCGAAGATGGCGCGGGACAAGGTCAGGCTGGGCGCGCGACCACGGCGACCGGCGATGGAGATAATGCCCACTACGGCAAAGGAGCCAGCGGCGCCAAGAATCGCGACGATGATCGCCTGCCAGATGGCCAGGCCACGAAACGCCACCAGCGTTGCACCAAGGGGCAAACCGAGGATGCTGATATTGGCCGCGAACCACACCCAGAACAGTTGCAGCGGATGACCGTTGCACTCGCCTTCCGGGACCGGCTCGATGCCGCGTGTTTCCAGTTGCCCGACGCTTTGGCCGGAAGAGGGGCTGCTCATGAAAGGGTGCTCCTGGTGCCTGTATTGTTGTTGTGGTTGTGGTTGTGGTTGTGGCAGCGAGTCGAATCTTTATCCGGTCTTCCTGACCCAACGCTTTTTAATGTGGGAGCTGGCTTGCCTGCGATTGCGGTGGGCAACCAGCCCATCAGCCACTGGAAAACCGCTATCGCAGGCAAGCCAGCGCCCACATCAGATTTGTGTTTATCGCAAGGCCAATAACCCTTGGACCAAGGTTTGCACATCCAATCCATTGACCCGCTTGACCTGTTCAACCAACGCCTCAGGCCAGCACTGCATGCCCAGGCACGCCCCCAGCATGGCGCCGAGGATCGCGGCGATGGTGTCGGTGTCTCCGCCCAGGCTGGCCGCCAGGCACAGGGCTTCGAAGGCATTCATGTCGCCGGACGCCACTTGCTGGGCCAAGGCAAACGAGACCACCACCGATTCCTGAGAAGCCACCGAAGTACCGATCAACTCGTAAAGCAGGTCGGCAAACAACGCTTTGTCGCCGCTGCCGACGCTCAGGGTGCGAGCCCAACTGATGCGGGTGGAAATGCGACCACCCGCGACCCAGTGACCATGGCTTTCGGCCTGTCGGGCAATCTGGGTGCCGATATTCAGGGCTTCACCCAGGTCCACGCCATTGACGCCAGCCGAGACCACAGCCGCCACGGCCGCAGCGCTGGAAATACCCAGGCTGGTGTTATGGGTAACCTGGCACGCCTGGATCACCGCCTGGACAAACCGCCCCGGGTCGCTGACATCGGCGGCGATGCCCACCGGGGTGATGCGCATGGCCGCGCCATTGGTAGTGCCGTAGCGCCCGGATTCTTCCGGGGTATGGCCGGCGAGGATCATGTCGATCGCGCGTTTGGTAGACGGCCCGAGCAAGTCCTGGGAACCCTTGGCGCGCATCCCCGCTTCCCAGTCGATCAGGCGCTGGGCAAGCACGCTGGGCTCGATCTGGCCCTGGCCTTGCACCAGTAACTCGGCAACCAGGATGGCTTGTTCGGTGTCATCGGTGATGGAACCGGCAGGCAGGTTGGGCGCAATGGGCTGGTCGGCGTCGGCGTCTTCCAAGGCGGTGATGGCACCGAAGCGCTGTTGTACCTGCTCACGGCTCAAGGATTGGGTGGGCATGCCCAAGGCATCGCCCAGGGCCAAGCCATAGAACGCGCCGAGTGCGCGATTTTCGCGGGTCATTTTGGCGCTCCAAACTGCAGGTGCAGGCGAAAGTGCAGCGGGTCGAGCAGGCTTTCGACATGCTCCATGAAACGCTCGCGACGATCATAGGTGGTGCGCGACGCCTTGAGAAATACCGTGCCGCTGGGGCGCCCGAGTAATTCGGCGTCTTCATCACTCAGGGGTTCGGCACCGATCCACTGGTCACCGTCGGCCCCGACGTAGCCGTAGGCGGCCAGGGTGATGGTCAGGGAGTTGTCGATCAGGCCAATGTGGGGCAGGTTTTCCAGATCGCCAACGGCCGGCATCAACGAGCGCTCCAGCGACACCGCTGTACCGTCAGCCGTGCGTCGGAGGCGGTCGAGGGTAATGAACTGGTCGGTGCCGAAACGGCTGAACAGATCCGGGCGCGTCACGGCTTCGAAACGCAGGACGTCGGTGCTTACTTGAGCGCCCGTATCGGCCAAGGCCTGGGCCCAACCGCTGCGTTGGTCCAACACCATGCCGTCAAAGGTGACAATCGAACCGACGCCGCTCTGGGTGGCGATGTAGTTGCGACGCTTGAGCTCGGCCAGCGCCTCGCGCAGCGTGCCCCGGCTGACCGCAAACTCCTCGGCCAGTTGGTGCTCGCCGGGCAACAGGAAGCCGTCGGCCATGACCCCACCCTCGATACGGCGGATGAGTTCGTCGACGACGCGTTTTTTCTTATCAAATCGAACATGTCTAATCATGTACAAATTGATAACCGAAAGCGCGCGTTTACCGCAAGAGGATTATTTCAGGCTGAAGCCAAAAACCGCCTCAGGGCTCCGGGCCGATGGGGAAAAACTCCCCGCTGCTCCAGACGCCAAGCCAGTTCTGACCGTTGATCGGACGGCTCACCGCCAGCTCCACCAACTGGTAAAAAACGTTGCGATGCACGAGGGCTTCGAGGTTGGTGCGAACGCGCACATAGGGGGCGGGTTCCTGGGTGATGGGGTCGGTCACCACCCGCAGCGGGTGTTCGAGGCCTGCCTCGACCTGTTCGTCGACGTTGGTGGTAAAGCGCAATACCTGGCTTTCGCCCTGCCCTTGCACATCCAGGGTCACTGCGACAAACGGCGCATCATCGACGCGGATGCCGACCTTCTCCACGGGCGTCACCAGGAAATAATCATCGCCATCGCGGCGGATGATGTTGGAGAACAACTTGACCATCGGCTTTCGCCCGATAGGTGTGCCCTGGTAGAACCAAGTGCCATCGCGGGCGATGCGCATGTCGATGTTGCCGCAGAAATCCGGATTCCACAGATGCACCGGTGCCGGCCCCTTGCCCTTGGGCAGTTGGGCCAATAAATCATTGGCCTTGGCGGAATCGGTCATGGCGGGCTCCTCTGTCTTACTGATCACTCATACCTAGCAAACCGCGGGCATATTGAGCCAGGGGGCGGGCGATCAAATCTTGTGGCGATGTGTCGTGGAACGTCAGTAAACCGCCACGACTGCGAATACGTGCAGTATCAATCAAATACTGGGTGCTGGTCTCGATCAACATGACTTGGATCACCCCGCTGTCCAGGCCAAGGCGGTCCAGGGCTTGTTGGTCGGTCCACTCGTCAGCGTTGCCAATACGGTCATCGGCTGCCGCAAAGCGGCAATACAGCAGGTAATGGGCACCGGCGTCGCGGGCTTCGGCCATGGCCTGTTCCAGACCTTCCGGCTGGCGGGCGCGACGCACCATGGGGAAATATTCAACGAAGCCATTGAATGCTTCCTCGGCCACCACATTAGGCCGCGGGTAGGCGCTGCCCGGCGGCACGAAGGCGCCCTGGGCGATAAACACAAAGGAGTCCGGCTGTATGCGCACCGAGGCAGTACGCCGCGTATCGCTGTGATCGAGCAGCCCGGCATCGCTCATCTGATAGCGGGTGCCTTCGGCCATATCACTGACGGTCATGCAACCGCCCAGGGCCAATGACGCCAGCAGCAAAACCAGACTACGCATCCTAATCCTCCAGAGGCCGGTGACAGGAAACCGGCGAATGGGGCGTGGGATGCAGAATCCGCGCCAGTCAGCTGCGCCACAAATCAAATGTGTGAACCCGCAATATCTGCTTAGCCACCAATGATCTTCATGATCGTGGCACCGCCGGAGAACGCCACTTCCTGCTTGTCGGCCAAGGCCTTCATCAACAAGCCCTGCAACGCTGGCAACGCTTGATGGCGCGGTTGATCGAGCAAGTCACCGACATAATGGCGATTGCTGGACGACAGGCAGCCATGCAGCCAACCGGTGGAGGACAACCGCAACCGCGAACAGGTGCGGCAGAACGGTACGCTCTCGTTGGCGATCACACCGAAGAAGCCCTTGCCCGGCACTTCGTAGCGTACCGCCGTCGCATCGACGGGTGCGTTGGCTTGCAGGTATTCGTGTTGCTCGCCGATCAGACTGAGCAGTTGTTGCAAGCTGACAAACTGTTGCAGGAACGCGTTGGAGTCTTTGGCCAGGTGCCCCATGCGCATCAGTTCGATAAAGCGCAGCTCGTAGCCACGCGCCAGGCAGTAATCGAGCAGCGGCATCACCTGGTCCAGGTTCTGGCCGCGCAACGGCACCATGTTGACCTTGATCTTGATTCCGGCAGCACTGGCCTGGTCCATGCCATCAAGCACGGTGGCCAGGTCGCCGCCACGGGCGATGCTGCGGAAAGCATCGGCATCCAGCGTGTCGAGGGAGACATTGATGCGCCGAATACCGGCAGCCACCAGCAACGGCAGTTTGCGCGCCAGCAGTTGGCCGTTGGTGGTCAGGCTGATGTCGCTCAGGCCCATCTGCCCTACCGCCCCCATGAAGGCTTCCAACTTGGGGCTGACCAACGGCTCACCGCCGGTAATGCGCAAGCGCTCGATACCCGCCGCTTCGATCAGGTAAGCCACGCCTCGGGCCATGGCTTGGGCCGACAGTTCATCCTGGGCAGCCACCAGCCGCTTGCCGTCAGGCACGCAATAGGTACACGCATAATTGCAGGCTGAAGTCAGGCTGATCCGCAAATTGCGAAAACGCCTGCCTTGACGATCAACGATCATGGATCACTCCGGCAGAGGATAATTCGGGCGCACTAAAAGCTGACTCATAACTCAGCTTTTAGCAAGGTCCTTGCCTGAGTATATTCCTGGGTTACTGCGCCTGGCAGTAAATCATTGCGCCGTCACTGTAGCGAATGACTTACGTGGCAGGGGTTTCGCCGCTCTTCTCGGCGCCCGGCAGTTCCGGGCTGTGCTTACGCTTGTTGCCCATGCGCACG
Organism: Pseudomonas sp. GL93; assembly: GCF_003408955.1. NCBI lineage: Bacteria > Pseudomonadati > Pseudomonadota > Gammaproteobacteria > Pseudomonadales > Pseudomonadaceae > Pseudomonas > Pseudomonas sp. GL93. The sequence goes on along the minus strand of NZ_NKRF01000099.1, from coordinate 128,878 downwards.
CCGATGTCCATCAGGAATTGGAAGAAACCTTCCTGGTCTTCCAGCACATTGCTCCAGAACGGCGAGTGGTACAGCGCCACAGCGCCATGCACCAAGGCCCAGGCGGCGCAGTAGTGGAAATACGGCGGCACGTCTTCAAGCTTGCCTTCGCTGATACGGCCCTTGATCAACAGGGTCAGGCGCTCGAAGTTCGAGGCACGGATCTTGTGCAACTCCTCGACCATCTCCGGCACCTGGTGACCTTTGACCACCTTCTCTTCCAGGCGGTCGAACAGGCGGTAGCGCTGCGGGTCACGCATGCGGAACTCGAAGTAAGCGCGGGACAGGGCTTCCTTGTCTTTGTCGACATCCGCCGAGTGCAGCAACTCGTTCAAATCGCGCTCGTAGTCGAGCATCAGGCGCAGGTAGATTTCGGCCTTGGACTTGAAGTGTTTGTAGATCGTGCCTTTGCCGATACCCACGGCATCCGCAATCATCTCGACGGTGACGCTGTCTTCGCCTTGTTCAAGAAACAACTTGAGCGCGGTGTCGAGAATTTCCTGCTCACGGCGGCGAAACTCACGGACCTTACGGGGTTCTTTGTGCATGAGGAAGAGTCTGCAGAGGTCGGAAATAGGGAGGGTTGCGCAGGGCCATGGATACGTGGCGATACGATTTACCCGGTGCGAGGGATTATCCCGACTGAACGGTCGTTGGGCAATGTCTATGTGAACCCGCCAGGCACATAACTTTCAATGCGCCAACGATTTCGCTGCTATCAGTCAGAAATAACACGCAACACCTGAACTTGCCCATCAGCGCAATGAGAACTCAAGCGAAGGCCGCGTATTCCAAATCTGTTTAAAAAACGATCAATCACGACTGGACTGAATGGGATAGTGGTCAATACTTCAACTGTCGGCGCGACATCTCCCCCAAGTGACGCGTCGACCTGGGTACCGACGGACTGCGTGCCCTTGTTTTACTCCTAATGGTCTTAGCCCGGATTCACCCCCCAGAACCCGGGTTTTTTTTGCCTGCGATTCAGCCGCTCTAACCGGCTACGTGGGCCAGCGGGAACAGGCGCTTGAAGTTCTCGGTAGTCTGCTCGGCAAAGCGTTCGCACGACTCGCCGCGCAGCATCGCCAGGTAATCAGCCACGTCCCGTACATATTCGGGCAAGTTCGGTTTGCCGCGATGGGGGATGGGCGCCAGGTACGGCGAGTCGGTTTCCACCAGCAGGCGGTCGGCAGGCACCTGGCGGGCCACATCGCGCAGCGCGTCGGCATTGCGGAAGGTGACGATACCCGACAGGGAAATATAGAACCCCAGGTCCAGGGCCGCCTTGGCCATGTCCCAGTCTTCGGTAAAGCAATGCAACACGCCGGCCTGCGGCAATGCGGCTTCACGTAGCAAGGCCAGGGTATCGGCACGGGCGCCTCGGGTGTGGACGATCACCGGCTTGCCCGTCTGCTGGGCGGCTTGCAGGTGCAGGCGGAACGAGGCCTGCTGCAACTCGGCAGCTTCAGGCTCGTAGTGATAGTCCAGGCCGGTTTCGCCAATGGCCACCACCCGCGGGTGGTTGAGTTCGCCCAGTAGCCAGTCCAGAGCCGGCGCTTCGCCAGGCTTGAGGTCCAGCGGGTGGATGCCCACCGAGCAGTCTACGTCGGCATAGCGATCAGCCAGGGCTTTGACGTCGGCGGCGTTGTCGGCGCTGACGCCAATGCACAGGAAGTGTCCTACCCCACGCTGGCGGGCAGCTTCAAGAGCGGCGTCGAGGGAGCCGCCGTGCTGGGCAAGGTCGAGGCGATCAAGGTGGCAATGGGAATCTACGAGCATAGGAATCAGGGCTTAAGTCACAAAAGAGGTAGGGCCAACGATACACCCGTCGGCCACGGAATTTAACGGCGCCCGAGCAGGCCGACCCACTGCACCAGCAATGCCTCGAGCAACAGCACGCGGTTGAGGTTGGCCTTGCCGAGGACTTTCTGGCGCTGGGCGAGGATCCAGTCCTGGATGTTCAGCACCTTGTCCTGGGCACTTTTTTGCGCCAGGTATTGCACGACCTTGCGCATATCCGCCAGGCCCAGGCCGTTCTCATCCTGGGTAAGCTGGTAGCGCAGGATCAGGCTGGACCAGTCGCAGAACCAGTCGAACAGCAGCAACAGCGGAATGTCCTTCCAGGCGCTTTCGGCCAGTTGCGTGGCGGACAGTTCCTGCTTGAGCAGCTTCTTCACGCCATCCACGACCAGTGCACGCTGTTCGCGCACCCCCTGAGCCTGCAGCTTCACCGCCGCCAAGGGCGAACCGGCCGCCAGGGTCAGCAACTCGCCTCGTTCTTCTGCGCTGCATTCCGGCAACGCCTGCGCCAGCCATTGCAGGCTCATGGCCTCACTGGGCAACGGGCAAGCCTGCTGCACGCAACGACTGCGAATGGTCGGCAACAGGCGGCTGGACTGGTGGCTCACCAGCAACAGCACGGTATCGCCGGACGGCTCTTCAAGGCTTTTGAGCAAGGCGTTGGCCGCGTTGATGTTCATCGCCTCGACCGGCTCGATCAGCACCACTTTGCGCCCGCCCATCTGCGCGGTCTGCACCACGAAGCTGACCAGGTCGCGCACCTGGTCGACCTTGATGGCTTTGTCTGCTTCCTCGGGTTCCAGCACATAGTTGTCCGGGTGACTGCCGGCCTTGAGCAACAGGCAGGACTTGCACTCGCCACACGCCTCCAGGTTGACCGGGCGTTGGCACAACAGGCTGCCCATCAGGCGTTCGGCGAGGTGGCGTTTACCGATGCCCACCGGCCCATGCAGCAGATAGGCGTGGGCGTGCTGGGCGCGCCCTGCCAGTTGCTGCCAGAGGCCGTCCTGCCATGGGTAGGACTCAGCCACGGGTGCGCTCCAACAGGGTGGGCAGCAGCGCGTCGATGGACTGTTGCACCTGGCTCAGCGGCTGGGCGGCGTCCAACAGGTAATAACGTGCGGGCTCAGCCTTGGCGCGCTGCAGGAAGGCACTGCGCACCGCATCAAAAAAGCCCTGGCCTTCCAACTCAAAGCGATCCAGACGACCTCGCGCACTGGCGCGGGCCATGCCCACTTCCACCGGCAGGTCGAACAATAGGGTCAGGTCGGGGCGCAGATCGCCTTGCACGAAGGTTTCCAGGGTGGCGATGCGCTCAAGGGACAAACCCCGCCCCCCACCCTGGTAGGCGTAGGTGGAATCGGTAAACCGGTCGCAGATCACCACGCCCCCCCGCGCCAGGGCCGGGCGAATCACTTCGGCCAGGTGCTGGGCACGGGCAGCAAACACCAGGAGCAGTTCGGTATCCGGGTTCATCGGCTCGTCACCCGGGGCCAGCAGCACTTCACGGATGCGCTCGGCCAATGGCGTACCGCCCGGCTCACGGGTCAGCACCACCTCGATGCCCTGCCCACGCAGGCGCTCGGCCAGGTAGTCACGGTTAGTGCTTTTGCCGGCGCCTTCCGGGCCTTCCAGGGTAATAAACAAGCCAGTCACAGGCAGTCCTTAGTCAGAGTCATTGCGGGCTTTGCGGCGCGGTAGTGTCCGGCGCGGGCTCGATCGGTGCGTCGGGGGTAGGCGCGTCGCTGGAAGGTGCCGAATCTTCCAGCGGTTTCACCACAGGCGCCGGGCTGGAACGGTAATCGGCACGGCGCTTGAGCTGGAACTCACGCACGGCGGCATTATGCGCATCCAGGTTATCCGAGAATATATGGCTGCCATCGCCACGGGCGACGAAATACAGGCTGCTGCCCGGTACCGGGTTCAGCGCAGCATGGATCGCCTCGCGGCCGACCATCGCGATGGGCGTGGGCGGCAGGCCGGCGACCATGTAGGTGTTGTAGGGGTTGGCTTCCTTAAGGTGGGCACGGGTCAATTTACCGTTGTAGCGCTCACCCAGGCCATAGATCACGGTGGGGTCGGTCTGCAGCAACATACCGATCTTCAGGCGACGCACGAACACACCGGCAATCTGCCCGCGCTCCTGGGGCACCCCGGTCTCCTTTTCCACCAGCGACGCCATGATCAGTGCTTGGTAAGGGTCGGTGTAGGGCGCGTCGGCGGCACGCTTGCTCCACTCCTGGGCGAGTACATCGTCCAGGCGGTTGTAGGCTTTTTTCAGGAATTCGACATCGGTCATGCCGCGGACAAAACGGTAGGTGTCCGGGAAGAACCGCCCCTCAGGAAACACACCTGGGTGGCCGAGCTTATCCATCACTTCGCTGTCAGTCAGGCCCGCTAGGGTCTGCACGATCTTTTCATGCTTGGCCAGGGCGGTGCGCACCTGACGGAAATTCCAGCCCTCCACCAAGGTCAGGCTGTACTGCACCACTTCGCCACGCTGCCACAGGCCGATCAAACCCTCGGCGGTAAGGCCCGGGCTCATGCGGTACTCGCCGCTGTGCAGTGGCTGGCCTTCGAGGTTGAAGCGCCAGTACAGGCGCAACCAAAAGGCATCGTCGAGCACGCCGTCGGCTTCCAGACGATTGAAGGTGCCCGTCGGCGTAGCGCCAGCAGGTACGTCGAGCAACTGCTCCTGAGGCAGCTTCAGGGGCTGCTTGAGGGCAGAGTCGAGTTTCCAGGCAGAAAAGCCCACGAGCAAAGCCGCCGAGACCAGGCTGATCTGCAGCAGTAACACCAGTTTTCGTATCAACTCAAATATCCAATAGCGCGCGAACAATGCCCTGCAGTTTACGGGTGAGTGGCCCAACCGGCCAGCTCATCGCAGCGCAACCACGCACCGGCCAAATGCCATATACGCTGTTGCAGACGAAGACCTCATCGGCCTGTTGCAACTGCTCAACACTGATGTCGGCCACGGCCACCGGGACGCCCAGCGCTTGTGCCTGAGCCAGCACTTCGGCGCGCATTACGCCGGCAACGCCACAACGGCTCAGATCAGCGGTTAGTAACAAGCCGTTGCGTACCAGGAAAAGGTTGCTGAATATGCCTTCGATCACCCGGCCAGACATGTCCAGCATCAGGCCTTCGGCATGTTCGGTATCTTGCCATTCCGCACGCGCGATCACCTGCTCCAGGCGATTGAGGTGCTTGATACCGGCCAGCAGCGGCTGCTGCGCCAAGCGCGTGACACACGCAAACAGGCGGACGCCGTCGACTTCATAGGCAAGGGGATAAGCAGCGCGCGCACTGCCCTGCAAAATACGGCGCACCGGAGCGCCAGGGTTGATGCCATAACCGCGCAAGCTGTCGCCACGGGTGAGGATCAATTTGAGAATACCGTCGCCAAGGGCGGCGGCGAAGCTCAGCACTTCGTGGCGAATCAACCCGTGATCCGCCACCAATGCCAAACGCCGGCAACCCTCTTCCAGGCGTTGCAGGTGACGGTCGAGCAGCAACGGCTGCCCGGCCTTGACGGCGATGGTCTCGAACACCCCATCGCCATAGGCCAGGCCGCGATCTTTCAGGGGCACGTTGTCCGCTGGCTGACCGTCGACCCAGCTGTGCATCACTCGGCGAACCGGCGGAACACAAGGGAACCGTTGGTGCCACCGAAACCGAACGAGTTGGAAATCGCCACGTCGATCGGCATGGGTTGCGCTTCGTGGGGCACGAAGTTCAGGTCGCAGCCTTCGTCAGGCTCATCAAGGTTGATGGTCGGCGGAGCGACCTGATCCCTGATTGCCATCACGCTGAAGATCGCCTCGACCGCGCCCGCCGCACCCAGAAGATGGCCGGTCATGGACTTGGTGGAGCTGACCGCCAGCTTGTAGGCATGCTCGCCGAACACCGACTTGATGGCCTCGGCTTCCGCCAGGTCGCCGGTCGGGGTCGAAGTGCCATGGGCGTTGATGTACTGCACCTGGTTGGGGTTGACCTTCGCATCGCGCAGGGCATTGGTGATGCAACGCGCAGCACCCGCACCGTCGGACGGCGGCGAGGTCATGTGGTAAGCATCGCCGCTCATGCCAAACCCAATCAGCTCTGCATAGATGGTGGCGCCACGCGCCTTGGCGTGCTCCAGCTCTTCGAGTACCAGCGCACCGGCACCGTCGGACAGCACGAAGCCGTCACGGCCCTTGTCCCACGGACGGCTGGCACGGGTCGGCTCGTCATTGCGGGTCGACAGTGCACGGGACGCGCCGAAGCCGCCCATGCCCAGGCCGCACGCGGCCATTTCGGCGCCGCCAGCGATCATCACGTCGGCTTCGTCGTAGGCGATGTTGCGCGCCGCCATGCCGATGCAGTGGGTACCTGTGGTACACGCCGTGGCGATTGCGTAGTTAGGTCCCTGTGCACCCAGATGAATGGACAGGAAGCCGGAAATCATATTGATGATCGAGCCCGGTACGAAGAACGGTGAAATTCGACGTGGGCCAGTCTCATGCAGCGTGCGGCTGGTTTCTTCGATATTGGTCAGACCGCCAATACCTGAACCCATGGCCACGCCGATGCGGTCACGGTTGGCGTCGGTGACTTCCAGGCCGGCGTTACGCACTGCCTGAAAACCGGCAGCCAGGCCGTACTGAATGAACAGGTCGAGCTTGCGGGACTCTTTGATCGAGAGATATTCCTCGACATTGAAGCCCTTTACCGAGCCGCCAAAACGGGTGGAATAGGCAGAAAGGTCCGTGTGTTCGATCAGACCAATACCACTGCGGCCAGCCAGAATGCCCTGCCAACTGCTCGGCACATCCGTACCCAGTGGCGACAACATACCCATACCGGTGACTACGACGCGTCTACGCGACACAGCACTCTCCTTTTTCTAATGACGACACTTTTCATCGCCGCTAAAGAAAAAACCGCACGCCTTTACAGCAGTGCGGTTTTTCCCTGACAGCAAGCGACGACTACAAACTATTACGCCTGGTGGCTAGTAACGTAGTCGATGGCAGCTTGAACAGTAGTGATTTTTTCAGCTTCTTCGTCCGGGATTTCGGTCTCGAATTCCTCTTCCAGAGCCATCACCAGCTCAACGGTGTCAAGGGAATCGGCACCCAGGTCTTCTACGAAGGAAGCAGTGTTGACCACTTCTTCTTCCTTAACGCCCAGTTGCTCGGCGACGATTTTCTTGACGCGCTCTTCGATGGTGCTCATACCTTGTTTAACTCCTAATGGACAAATTCAGGCAGCTGGCCAGTGGGTAAGTGTATAGAAAGCCTTTTCAGCTTTTCAACTGAAAGCTTCACCCTGTACCCGGTCGACCACCTGCCTATAAATTAAGTTGCAGCTTTATAACGGATTTTAGACAGCTCGTATGACATTTTTTTGAAGCGATCCGTCACAATTTAACTCATGTACATCCCGCCGTTAACCGGGATTGTAGCCCCAGTCACGTATGCCGCACCGTCGGATGCCAGGAAAGTGACCACATTCGCGATCTCTTGGGCCTGGCCCAGACGGCCCAGCGGAATCTGCGTCAGCAAGGCTTCGCGCTGTGCTTCCGGCAGTTCGCGGGTCATATCGGTGTCGATGAACCCAGGGGCCACCGAGTTGACCGTAATCGACCGCGAGCCGACTTCACGCGCCAGTGCGCGGCTGAAACCTTCCAGACCGGCCTTGGCAGAGGCATAGTTTACTTGGCCTGCGTTGCCCATGGCACCCACTACGGAGCCAATATTGATAATTCGGCCCCAACGCGCTTTGGTCATGCCGCGCAAAACGCCCTTGGACAGGCGAAACAGACTGTTCAGGTTGGTATCGACCACGTCGTACCACTCGTCGTCTTTCATGCGCATCATCAGGTTGTCACGGGTGATCCCGGCGTTGTTCACCAGGATAGCCGGCGCACCGAACTGAGCAGTGATCTGGGCCAGTACGGCAGCCACGGACTCATCGCTGGTCACATTCAGCTCAAGACCGGTGCCTTGCACGCCGTTTTCCTTCAAGGTCGCGGCGATACGCTCGGCGCCCGAGGCAGAGGTGGCGGTGCCGATCACAACGGCGCCCTGACGGCCCAGCTCCAGGGCGATCGCCTGGCCAATGCCACGGCTTGCGCCGGTAACCAGTGCAACTTTACCTTGCAGACTCATGCAGGCTTCTCCTAAGTACGGGATTCAGGCCAGTGCCGCGCGAGCGGCAGCGAAGGCTTCTGGGGTATTGAGGTTGGCGGTCGACACACCGTCGGCGCAGCGCTTGTTCAAGCCGGCCAGGACTTTGCCCGGGCCGCACTCGACCAGTTCGGTGGCACCGTTGGCGGCCAGGGTCTGGACCGATTCAACCCAGCGCACTGGATTGTACAGTTGCTCCAGCAGGTCGCGCTTGAGGGTGTCGAGGCCGGCGGCCACGGCCGCGCTGACGTTCTGCACCAGCGGGATCTGCGGCGCCTGCCAGTTGATGGCAGCGATAGACTCGGCAAAACGCTCTGCCGCCGGGCGCATCAGCTCACAGTGGGACGGTACGCTCACCGGCAATGGCAGGGCACGCTTGGCGCCACGGGCCTTGCAACCCTCGATGGCACGCTCGACAGCTGCCTTGGCGCCGGCGATCACCACCTGGCCTGGGGAGTTGAAGTTCACCGCGCTGACCACTTCGCCTTGCGCCGCTTCGGCGCAGGCCTCGATCACCACCGCGTCGTCCAGGCCCAGGATAGCGGCCATGCCGCCCTGCCCGGCCGGAACGGCTTCTTGCATGAGTTGACCACGACGCTCGACCAGCTTGACCGCTTCAGCCAAGGTCAGGCTGCCCGCGGCCACCAGGGCGCTGTATTCGCCCAGGCTGTGACCCGCGACGAATGCAGGGCGCGCGCCGCCTTCTGCCAGCCACAAGCGCCACAGGGCGATCGAGGCGGTCAGGATGGCCGGCTGGGTCTTATCGGTTTGGTTGAGCAGCGCTTCCGGCCCTTGCTGGGTCAGTGCCCACAGGTCGTAACCCAGGGCGTCAGAAGCTTCCTTGAAGGTGTCCAGGATCAGCGGAAATTGCGCGCCCAGCTCAGCCAACATGCCGAGGGACTGCGAACCCTGCCCTGGAAAGACGAATGCGAGGGATGTAGACATGTAACAAGCCCCTAATGATCTGGTCGTCAAAAATGCTCGCGCCTACGGTGGGAGCGAACGAAACTGACAGATTGGATGGTCAATTGAACTGGCCGGTCACATTTAAGCACTCCCGGGCCAATTCGCCTAAGGCAACAGGTCCTCAAGACGGCCATGCAAGCGTTGCGGCAGGTTCTCTTGAATCTCGATCAAGGCCCGTGCAATTGCACTTTGAAAGCCCAGCACACCGGCCGAGCCATGGCTTTTTACCACAATGCCCTGCAAGCCAAGAAAGCTTGCACCGTTGTGCCGTGCTGGCGCCAGGTCGGCCTGCAAGCGTCGCATCAGGGGCAGCGCCAAGGCACCCACCATACGTGACGCCAGGTTGCGCTTGAACAAAGCTTCGATACGCGTGGCGATCATGGTCGCCAGGCCCTCGCTGGACTTGAGCAGAATATTGCCGACAAATCCATCACACACCACCACATCAGCTTCGCCACGGTACAAACCGTCACCCTCGACAAAGCCAATGTAGTTCAAGCCCCGCGCGCTTTGTAGCAAGGTAGCGGCAAGCTTGACCTGCTGGTTACCCTTGATGTCCTCGGTGCCGATATTCAACAGGGCAACCCGGGGTCGGGCCACGCCCAGCGCTTCGGCGGCCACCGACCCCATTACGGCGAACTGCAACAGGTGCTCGGCGCTGCAATCGACATTGGCGCCCAGGTCCAGCAACTGGCAATAGCCCTTCTGCGTCGGGATCGCCGCCACCATCGCCGGCCGATCAATACCCGGCAGGGTTTTGAGCACGTGCCGCGACAAGGCCATCAACGCGCCGGTATTACCGGCACTGACACAGGCTTGCACCTCGCCATCACGCAACAACTCAAGGGCCACCCGCATTGAAGAGTCGGGCTTGCCACGCAGGGCAACCGCCGGTTTTTCATCCATGCTAATGGTTTCGCTGGCTGGCGTAATCGTCAGGCGCGCGCGATCCACCGCCGGATGGCTGGCAATCAGTTCTTCAAGTAGGGAGGGTTGACCGACGAGGGTCAGGTGCAGCGAGGGCGTGGCAGACAGGCTGGCAATGCAGGCCTGAACAATGCTGCGGGGACCGAAGTCCCCGCCCATTGCGTCAATCGCGATGACTTGAGCAGACAAGTGATTACTCGTCAGCGCCCTTGTCGATCACTTTACGGCCACGGTATACGCCTTCTGGCGATACGTGGTGACGCAGGTGAACTTCACCAGTGGTCTTTTCCACGGACAGGGTGCTAGCCTCGAGAGCGTCGTGCGAACGGCGCATGTCACGGGCGGAGCGGGATTTTTTGTTCTGCTGAACAGCCATAATTGATTAACTCCTAAACGTTTGGGTCACGCTTTAACTGCGCCAATACACTGAACGGGTTGGACCGCGTTACCTCGTCCTCGCTCGGCTCGGCCTCGTCATCGAGACCCTCCGGCTGCTGGCATTCTTCCGGATGATGAGCAGGCACAATGGGCAAGGCGAGCAAAAGCTCCTCCTCGATCAGTGCATGCAGATCCAATGGATCTTCGCCCAGTTCCAGCACGTCATAACCTTTCGGCAACGACTGGGTATTCGCACCCTCTTTCACCACAGCATAACTGCATTCGCTGTGGATCGGCAGGGTGACCAGCTCAAGACAACGCTGGCAAACCATTTTGACTTCGGTGTCGATAACGCTGTGGATTACCACAGATTTACGTTCATCTCGTTCAAAAACGAATTTCGCCTGCACCGTACCGACAGTGTCGGAAAGCGGGTCGCAGAGTCTCTCCAAATCGGCCAGCAGCACTTCACCTTGAAGGGTGGTGCCACGATCAGCCAATTTGCGCGGGTCAACGTGAGGTGGAATCGGGTCATTCAACATAGGCGCAGCATTATAGGGATGCACCCGGCCATGTCAAAGGAAATTCAGCCCTGTGCGTCAGCCGGTCACATCGCTAGAATCGGCGACTGCCTTGAGGAGACGTATATGCTGCCTTTATTACTCGCGTCCAGCTCGGTTTATCGCCGGGAATTACTGAGCCGCCTGCACCTGCCGTTCACCTGCAGCTCGCCGGATATCGACGAAAGCCACCGCCCGGATGAATCCGCTATCGAACTGGTCAAGCGCCTGGCCGAACAAAAGGCCCGCGCCCTCGCCGCCAGCCATCCTGGTCATTTGATTATTGGTTCCGATCAGGTCGCTGCGCTGGAAGGCAGGATTATCGGCAAACCCCATACGTTCGAAAACGCCCGCGAGCAATTACTGGCAGCCAGCGGCAAGCGTGTGAGTTTTCTTACCGGCCTGGCGCTGCTCAACAGCGAGACGGGGCGCTGCCAGGTGGACTGCGTGCCGTTTACCGTACACATGCGCGAACTGGATGCAGAGCGTATAGAGCGCTATCTGCGGATCGAGCAGCCTTATGACTGTGCGGGCAGCTTCAAAGCAGAAGGGCTCGGCGTGAGCTTGTTCCGGAGCACCGAGGGACCGGATGCGACCAGCCTGGTTGGGCTGCCACTGATTCGACTGGTGGACATGCTGCTGACCGAAGGCGTGAAAACCCCTTAAGAACACTGCAAAACCAAATGTGGGAGCGGGCTTGCTCGCGAAAGCGGAGTGTCAGCCAATACAAGTGCGACTGATCCACTGCCTTCGCGAGCAAGCCCGCTCCCACATTTTGAGCTATGTCAGCCTTCAGATTTCAGCGCAGGGACGGCCCCTGGAAGCCCATGTACAGCGCCAATTTCTCCGCAACACTGGCACCGAGCTTCTTGGAGAAGCGATCAAACGGCGACTCCTCGACCGTAAAATCCACCAACTCCTTCTCGCCAATCACATCCCGCGCCACCGAGCTGGCACTGCCCAAGCCGTCAATCAAGCCCAGCGGCAACGCCTGCTCGCCCGACCACACCAACCCGGAGAACAGCTCCGGATGCTCCTTATCCTTCAACCGGTCACCACGGCCCTGCTTGACGCTGGCAATGAACTGACGATGGGTAGTGTCGAGCACGCCCTGCCAGAACGCGGTTTCATCCGCCTTCTGCGGCTGGAAAGGATCGAGGAACGACTTATGCTCACCCGAGGTGTAGGTGCGACGCTCCACCCCCAGCTTCTCCATGGCACCCACAAAACCGTAACCGGCCGCTGTGACACCAATAGAGCCCACCAGGCTGGCCTTGTCGGCATAGATCTGGTCTGCGGCGCTGGCAATGTAATAGGCGCCCGAGGCACCCAGGTCGGAGATCACGGCATAGAGCTTGGTATCCGGATGCAAGGCGCGCAGACGACGAATTTCGTCATACACATAACCCGACTGCACCGGGCTACCGCCTGGGCTGTTGATGCGCAGGACCACGGCTTTGACCTTGGGGTCCTCAAACGCCGCGCGCAGGCTGGTGACGATATTGTCGGCACTGGCGGGCTCCTTGTCGGCAATCACGCCGCGCACCTCGATCAAGGCGGTGTAATGACTACCACGGGTAGCGCTCTTTTCCATGTCCATCAGCGGACTGAACAGCGCCAGCACCCCAAGCAGGTATACAAAGGTCAGCAGCTTGAAGAAAATCCCCCAGCGCCGCGAACGCCGCTGCTCCTGGACGCTGGCCAGGAGGGTCTTCTCCAGCAGCTTCCAGCTTTTATCATCACTGCTCTCAGCCTTTTCAGGCGCCTTCCACTCGTCACTCATGCCATTAACCCCAGCAAAGACTTATAGGGCCCGGCTGAGCCAGGCCTGCAGTTCGGAAAAATGATCAATCGTCAGCCTCGGCTCGTATTGCTGCAACGCCTCGGCAGACTGGGCGCCGTAGCTGACGGCGACGCTGTCCATGCCCGCATTGCGCGCCATCATCAGGTCGAAAGACGCATCGCCTACCATCAATGCCTCGCGTGGCGTAACGCCACAGTGCGCAAGGATCTGCTCCAGCATCAAGGGATGAGGCTTGCTGGCGGTTTCATCCGCAGCGCGGGTGATATCAAAGTAATCTTCCCAGCCGTGAGCCTTGAGCACACGGTCCAGGCCGCGACGAGCCTTGCCGGTAGCGACCGCCAGGTGATAACCCTCGGCACGAAACGCTTCCAGCGATTGCACCACGCCTTCAAACAGCGGCGAAGGGGTAGCTTCCAGCGCAATGTAGTGGTCGGCGTAGTGCTCCCGAAACGCCACCAGCTCAGCGTCGCTGATGTCGGGGTACAGGGTGCGAATGGCTTCAGGCAAACCCAGGCCGATAATGCCCTTGACCGCCAGGTCCGTGCACAACTCAAAGCCCGAGCGGGTCGACGCCATGTGCATGGACTCGACGATGCGACCAATGGAATTGGCCAGCGTCCCGTCCCAATCGAAGATCAGCAGCTTGTAGTCAAGGTGCGACACTCAAACGCTCCACGGTCTTGGCCCACATTTCATCGACCGGCGCCTGCAATTTCAGCTCGCCGCCATCGGGTAGCGGCACGGTGAGCATGTAGGCGTGCAGGAACAGGCGCTTGCCGCCCAGGTCGCGAATTTCCTTGGAGAAATCCTCGTCGCCGTACTTGGTGTCACCCGCGATGCAGTGGCCCGCATGCAGGGTGTGTACACGAATCTGGTGGGTACGGCCGGTGACCGGCTTGGCCTCCACCATCGTGGCGAAGTCCCCGAAGCGCCGCAGCACCTTGAACAGAGTCAGGGCCTCTTTGCCCTCCTCGTCCACTTCGACCATGCGCTCGCCGGAGCGCAGGTTGCTCTTTTGCAACGGCGCACGCACGCTCTTGATCGAGCTGGCCCAGTTGCCGCGCACCAGCGCCATGTAGCGCTTGTCCACGCCATCACCACGCAGGGCTGTGTGCAAGTGGCGCAACATGCTGCGCTTCTTGGCGATCATTAACAGGCCGGAGGTGTCACGATCCAGGCGGTGCACCAGTTCCAACTCCTTGCAATCCGGGCGCAACTGACGAAAGGCTTCGATCACGCCGAAGTTCAAGCCACTGCCACCATGAACCGCAATGCCACAAGGCTTGTTGATCACGATCAGCTTGTTGTCTTCGAACACGATCGACGCCTCCAGGCGCTGCAACAACCCCTGGGCCAGCGGTACCGGTTCGTCGCGCTCAGGCACGCGCACAGGCGGCACACGGACGATATCGCCCGCCTGCAGCTTGTACTCAGGCTTGATGCGCCCTTTGTTCACGCGCACTTCGCCTTTACGCAAAATGCGGTAAATCAAGGTCTTGGGCACGCCTTTGAGCCTGGCCAGGAGAAAATTGTCGATGCGTTGGCCGGCATATTCCGGCGAGACCTCAAGCAGCTGGACGCTGGGGGTCGGGGGGGTGGTAGTCGTCATGGCGGCGATGATAACAATTTTTTATGGAATTGAAGCACTTAATCATTACTGCTATAGTCGCGAACGCCGCCAAAAGCGGCCTGGACAGAGGACATGCGGCAAACTGCCGGCCCTGACCATCGCAATTCATCAGGACGCGAGGCCGTCCTACGGGGCTTTCGCCACCCAGGAAGGCTCAAGATTGTAACAAGCGCAGGTGACATGAGGCCTGAAGCGAGTGCAGAAAGCAGAGTGAATACTCGCCTTTTGCGCCGATATTTACGGCCAGTTCACAAAGTGCAGTCAGTTTTGAGCCAGACCATGGCGAATGCTTCGGAAACAACGCCTGTTAAGAGCTGAGTGAGAGCGCAACCGCCCACACCTAGTCTTGTTTAGCCATGAGCGTGGACTCCCCATTGGAGAACACGGTAAATGCCAACCCGCTGCGGATTCTGCGCGCGGCAGCACCCGAATTATCAGGGATACGTGTAGGGTGGAGATGCACAACCGTCGGACTGTGTAGCACTAGGCTTGTTTTAGACGCTTCATCTCGTCCACAGTCGCCGGTTGATTCCTCCTCCTGACCTTAGCTTTTGTTGAAGTGGTGCCTTTGTCACCACCGCTAACGAGCAGGACGCGTCCGTCGCGATACCGGCCCAATTGGCCGATTTTGCTGGACACTGGAGTGGCCAACCACTCTTGACGCACCTGACACCGACCGTGAGAAGTCGTGTGTGCCGAACGCCGTTTCCGGCAGCCCGGAAACCGACGGTACAACATGAAAAGAATGCTGATTAACGCAACTCAACCCGAAGAGTTGCGTGTTGCACTGGTAGATGGCCAACGCCTCTACGACCTGGACATCGAATCTGGTGCACGCGAGCAGAAAAAGGCCAACATCTATAAAGGCCGTATCACTCGCATCGAACCAAGCCTTGAGGCTGCCTTTGTCGATTTCGGCTCCGAGCGCCACGGCTTCCTGCCCCTTAAAGAAATCTCCCGCGAATACTTCAAGAAAGCCCCTGAAGGTCGCGTGAACATCAAGGACGTCCTGAGCGAAGGCCAGGAAGTCATCGTCCAGGTCGAAAAAGAAGAACGTGGCAACAAGGGCGCGGCCCTGACCACCTTCATCAGCCTCGCCGGTCGTTACCTCGTACTGATGCCGAACAACCCACGTGCCGGCGGTATTTCCCGTCGCATCGAAGGCGAAGAACGCAACGAACTGCGTGAAGCGCTGAACGGCCTGATTGCACCGGCCGACATGGGCCTGATCGTGCGCACTGCCGGCCTTGGCCGCAGCAGCGAAGAAATGCAGTGGGACCTCGACTACCTGCTGCAACTGTGGACCGCTATCAAAGAAGCGTCCCTGGATCGTTCCGCGCCGTTCCTGATCTACCAGGAAAGCAACGTGATTATCCGCGCCATCCGCGACTACCTGCGCCAGGACATCGGCGAAGTGCTGATCGACAGCGTTGAGGCCCAGGACGAAGCCCTGACCTTCATCCGCCAGGTGATGCCGCAGTACGCCAGCAAGATCAAGCTGTACGAAGACAGCGTGCCACTGTTCAACCGTTTCCAGATCGAAAGCCAGATCGAGACCGCCTTCCAGCGCGTAGTCGAACTGCCTTCCGGCGGCTCCATCGTGATCGACCCGACCGAAGCCCTGGTGTCCATCGACATCAACTCGGCACGTGCGACCAAAGGCAGCGACATCGAAGAAACTGCCCTGCAGACCAACCTGGAAGCGGCTGAAGAAATCGCCCGCCAGCTACGCCTGCGTGACATCGGCGGCCTGATCGTGATCGACTTCATCGACATGACCCCTGCCAAGAACCAGCGCGCCGTGGAAGAGAAAGTCCGCGAATGCCTGGAAGCTGACCGCGCTCGCGTGCAAGTCGGCCGCATCTCGCGCTTCGGCCTGCTGGAAATGTCCCGTCAGCGCCTGCGTCCATCCCTGGGCGAGAGCAGCGGCATCGTCTGCCCGCGTTGCAACGGCACCGGCATCATCCGTGACGTTGAATCGCTGTCCCTGGCGATCCTGCGCCTGATCGAAGAAGAAGCCCTGAAAGACCGCACCGCCGAAGTACGCGCACAAGTGCCGATTCCGGTTGCCGCCTTCCTGCTCAACGAAAAACGCAACTCGATCACCAAGATCGAACTGCGCACCCGTGCCCGTATCGTCATCCTGCCGAACGATCACCTCGAAACGCCGCACTTCGAAGTTCAGCGCCTGCGTGATGACAGCCCGGAAGCCCACAGCGGCCAGTCCAGCTATGAAATCGCCGCAGCTGCTGCCGAAGTCGAAGAAGTCCAGCCAGCCGCTGCGACCCGCACCCTGGTTCGCCAGGAAGCGGCCGTCAAGACTGCGCCGGCCCGCGCCAACGCACCGGTACCGACCGAAGCCGCCGCCCCGGTTGCCGCGCCAGCCGCCCTGCCTGAGCCAAGCCTGTTCAAGGGCCTGGTGAAGTCGCTGGTCAGCCTGTTCGCCACCAAGGAAGAGCCTGCTGCCCCGGTTGTGGTTGAAAAACCTGCCGCCGAGCGCCCGGCGCGCAACGAAGAACGTCGCAACGGTCGCCAGCAGAGCCGTAACCGCAACGGCCGCCGTGACGAAGAGCGCAAGCCTCGCGAAGAACGTGCTCCGCGTGAAGAACGGGCACCACGTGAAGAGCGTGCGCCTCGCGAAGCCCGTGAAGACACCCCGACCGTAGCTCGTGAAGAACGTGCACCGCGTGAAGAACGCGCACCACGTACCCCACGCGCTCCACGTGAAGATCGTAAGCCGCGTGGCGAGCGTGAAGAACGCGTGCGTGAACTGCGCGAACCTCTGGACGCGGCACCTGCCGCTGCCGCTGCCGCTGCCGCAGCCGTTACCACCGAAGAACGCCCGGCCCGCCAGCCGCGTGAAGAGCGCGCACCACGCGAAGAGCGCCAACCGCGCCCGCCACGTGAAGAGCGTCAACCACGCGCCGAGCAAGCCGCTGCCGCCAGCGAAGAAGAAGTACTGACCGGCGAAGAGCAACTGCAGGAAGACGGCCAGGACAACGCCGAAGGCGATCGTCCACGCCGCCGCTCCCGTGGTCAGCGTCGTCGCAGCAACCGTCGTGAGCGTCAGCGTGATGCCAACGGCAACGTAATCGAAGGTTCGGAAGAAACCGGCGAAAACGCAGAAGCTGCCCACAACGAACCAACAGGCGCCGAACTGGCTGCCGGTTTGGCCGTTACCGCTGCCGTTGCCAGCTCAGTCATCAGCGCACCTGCTGAAGCTCAGGCTCACGAGCAAGCCGAACGCGCTACCGCCGCTGTCGAAGACACCGTTGCAGTAGAAGCGCCAGTGGCCGAGACCCCAGCGGTTGAAGCGCCGGCTGTTGAAGCGCCAATCGTTGAAGCCACGACCCCTGTCGAAGCCCCAGTGGTTGCGGAAGTGGAAGTTGCACCGGTTCGCGATGCACAGCCGGAAACCGACGTGGTTGCCGTTGAACCAGCTCCATTGGCTGAGCCTCAGCCAGTAGTCGAAGCGGCTGTAGAAGCTCCGGTGGTCGAAGAAGCTGCCCCGGCTGTGCGTGAAGTTCGCGAAGAACAGACCGCCTTCCAGTGGACTGCCGAACCTGCCGCACCGGTTGAAGCGCCAGCACCTGCCCCTGTGGCAGAAGAAGCACCGGCACCGGTTGCCGAAGTCGTCGCCGAGCCAGCCCCAGTGGTTGAGCCGACGCCGGTTGTGGAGCCTGCGCCCGTGGTTGAAGTTGAAGCCCCGGTGGTTGCCGAAGTGGCCGCCCCTGTGGTTGAAGCTGCACCTGCAAGCGCCCTCACCGAAAACGGCCGTGCGCCGAATGACCCACGTGAAGTGCGTCGTCGCCGCAAGGAAGCCGAAGCAGCTGCCGCAGCGGCTGCCCAGGCGGTAGAGCACAAGGCCGTGGAAGAAGAGCCTAAACCCCTCGTCTGATTCCATCCGCCACTAGAAAGCCCCGCCTGAGCAATCAGGCGGGGCTTTTTTTTGCAAAAGATTCGAACACACGGCTGTTCAAGTGCGGGAGGGGCTTGCCCTAATGCCTGTAGGAGCGAGCTTGCTCGCGAAAAACTCACAGGCCCGGCGTTCATTCAGGAAGCACGCTTTATCATTGACGTTTCTCGCGAGCAAGCTCGCTCCTACAGGTATTAGCGCTCGACGCTGAAACTCAACCGTTGCGGCACGTCCACATCCCATAACACCCCAGGATCATCCACCTGTACGCCCCGCACCTGTGCTTGTGCAAACAAAGGCTTCGCGCCACGGTCCCCGGTCAACGCCATCAATGCAGGCCCGAATACACGACCAAAAGCCACCGGATGCCCATACTGCCCGGCATGCACAGGTACTGTAATGTTTTCCGGATCGGCCAGCACACGCTCGATCGTCGCGGATCGAATAAACGGCATATCACCCAGCACCACTAGCCAGCCATCCGCCGAGGCGCTGGCCGCAACGGCAGCGGCAATGCTGTCGCCCATACCGGCCGATTCCAACAGCAGGACCTTGCAACCGTGCGCGTCAGCTAAACGAATCACCTCAAGGCGCTCCGGTGAGGTCACCACCCAGCGTTCAACAAGCGTCGCGGGCAGGTTAACCAGCACCTGCTCGATGACCGGCCGAATAACGCCATCCAGCCCCACGCAAGCAGCCAGTAACTTGTCTTGATCCGCCCCGGCTTCGGCGCGAAAGCGACTGCCCTGCCCCGCTGCCAGCACAATCGCTGTAACGGTCACTGCGCCGCTACCGCCAGGGGCTTTTTCTGCATCGGTGCCACGCCGTTCTTGATCGCGACAATTTCCGCCATCAACGACAGGGCAATCTCCGCCGGTGTATGGCTGCCGATATGCAAACCAATCGGCCCGTGCAAGCGCGCAATCGCATCCGCCGACAAGCCCAGCGCCGCCAGGTTCTCCCGACGCTTTTGGGTATTGACCCGCGAACCCAGGGCGCCGATATAGAACGCCGTGGAGTTCAGCGCCGTCAGCAACGCCATGTCATCCAGACGTGGATCGTGGGTCAGGCAGACAATAGCCGTGCGCTCATCGGTGTGAATATTCAACACCGCCTCGTCGGGCATGCCCGGCACAAAGCGGCCATGCTGATCTTCCCAACCGTAGACGAACTCTTCGCGGGGGTCGCAGATCAGCACTTCGAAATCCAGCAGGCGCGCCATTTCCGCTACGTAACGCGACAGCTGCCCGGCACCGATCAACAGCAGGCGCCAGCGCGGACCGTAGATGGCGCGCAAGTGTTCGCCGTCGAAACTCACCACGTCGGTCTTGCTGGCGGCGTTCAAGGTCACTTCGCCGGTGGCCAGGTTCAGCTCGCGAGCGACAATCTGATGATCTTCACAACGCGCCAGCAGCGCTTCGACCCACCCCCACTCTTCCACGCGCTCCTCGGTGAGCCGCAGGGTGCCGCCGCAGGGCAGGCCAAAACGTGCCGCCTCATCGCGTGTGACGCCGTAGGTCACCAACTGCACGGGCGGGCCGTCAGCAGGCAAGCGGCCGTCTTGCAGGCGCGCGATCAAGTCATCCTCGATGCAACCGCCCGACACCGAGCCAATCACCACGCCATCACCGCGCAGGGCCAACATTGCGCCCGGCGGGCGCGGCGCACTGCCCCAGGTTTGCACCACGCTGTACAACATCACGCGCTGCCCGGCGCGGCGCCATTGCAGCACGCTGCGCAGGACGTTCAGATCCACACTGTCCATCAGGCCTCCGGTAAGTACTGTCGCGTTCACTGTAAACCAAAAATATCCGTTGTATCCCGCCAGAAACGCAAACGCCCCGAACCAGTCGGGGCGTTTACGGATAGCGTTGGCGTCAGTTCACGCCAGCAGCCACTTACTTGACGACAGGCGCCGGGCCTTCAGCCACGCCCAGGTCATCGAGCTCGCGGGTTTCGGAGATACCGGTACCGCCAGACGCCAGCTCGCTTTGCAGCTTGTCGGTGTCCAGCTCCTTGACCCACTTGGCCACAACGATGGTGGCAACTGCGTTACCCACCAGGTTGGTCAGGGCACGGGCTTCGGACATGAAGCGGTCGATACCCAGGATCAGCGCCAGGCCGGCAACCGGCAGGTGGCCAACGGCCGACAAGGTGGCGGCCAGTACGATGAAGCCCGAACCGGTCACGCCAGCCGCGCCTTTGGACGACAGCAGCAACACCAGCAGCAGGGTGATCTGGTGAGTGATGTCCATGTGGGTGTCGGTCGCCTGGGCGATGAACACGGCCGCCATGGTCAGGTAGATCGACGTACCGTCGAGGTTGAAGGAGTAACCGGTTGGAATCACCAGGCCGACCACGGACTTCTTCGCGCCCAGGCGTTCCATCTTGATCAGCATACGTGGCAGTGCGGATTCCGAAGACGAGGTGCCCAGTACGATCAGCAGTTCTTCACGGATGTAGCGGATCAGCTTCAACACACTGAAACCGTGAGCGCGGCAGATAGCGCCCAGCACCAGCACCACGAACAGGATGCAGGTGATGTAGAAGCAGATCATCAACTGGCCCAACTGCACCAGGGAACCTACACCGTAGGCGCCGATGGTGAACGCCATGGCGCCCAGAGCACCGATTGGCGCGAGCTTCATGATCATGTTGATGATGTTGAACATCACGTGGGCGAAGCGATCGATGAAGTCCAGCACCGGCTTGCCGTAGGCACCCAGGCGGTGCAGGGCGAAACCGAAGATCACCGAGAACATCAGTACTTGCAGGATGTCGCCGTTGGCGAAGGCGCCGACGATGGTGTTAGGGATGACGTTGAGGATAAAGCCGACGATGCTCTGGTCTTTACCGGCGGTGACGTAGGCCGCCACTTTGGAAGCATCCAGGGTTGCAACATCGATATGCATGCCGGCACCCGGCTGCACCACGTTAACCACGACCAAGCCAATCAGCAGGGCGATGGTGGAAACGATTTCGAAGTACAGCAGCGCGTAGCCGCCGGTCTTGCCTACCGATTTCATGCTTTGCATGCCAGCGATACCGCTGACCACGGTGCAGAAGATGATCGGGGCGATGACCATTTTGATCAGCTTGATAAAGCCGTCACCCAGTGGCTTGAGGGCCACGCCGGTCTGCGGGTAGAAGTGGCCGAGCAAGATACCGATAACGATTGCGACGATCACCTGGAAATACAGGGATTTGTAGATTGGCTGACGAGTCGTCATTGCAAAGTTCCTCAATCGTCCCGTGTGGCAAATATCCGCCATTGCCCACGGCACTTGAATTGCGAACCCTCCTGCACTGGAGGGATTTGTTGTTTGCGAAGCCTGTAGGAATAAGCCTGCGCTGTAATCCTTATCGCAAACAGCGTGCCACTTCGCTTAAACGCGCTGAAGGCCTTTAGACATCAGGGCTTGGGGTTTACGGGCGACTCTGAGGCGTGCAACAAGGTGGCGGATTTCCGCCCACTCATCCTGTCTCGTCCTACATTTTGGCGGATATCCGCCTTGTCGCCCCGCCGGGTGATGGCTCCCATCCGCCACTCCATGGACGAGGCCCTTGCATGCGTGAACGTACCATCGCCAGCCATTACGCTCGAGCGGCCCTCGGCGGTGCGCGCCGGGTCGGTTTTGACTACTCGGGGGTGTTGCAGCGCGCGGGCATTACCCCGGAACTGCTGACCGAGCCCCGCGCCCGCATCGCTCCAGAGCAATTTACCCGGTTATTGCAAATGCTCTGGCTGGGGCTGGATGACGAATACCTGGGGTTTGCCGAAGGGCCGAGCAAACGTGGCACCTTCGCCATGATGTGCCACGCGCTGATCCATTGCCGCACGCTGGAGAAGGCGCTGGAGCGCGGCTTATTGTTTTATAGCCTGTTCCCCCAAGGCCCACGCTGGCAGCTGACCAAAGAAGGCGACATGGCGCGCCTGAGCCTGGACGACTCGCAACTATGGGACCCGGACCACTTCCTCAGTGAATGCCTGCTGGTGATCTGGCATCGCCTGGGCAGTTGGTTGATCGGCCAGCGTATCCGGCTGCAGCAGGCCACCTTCAGCTACCCGATGCCGGCCCATGCCGGTGAATACGACCTGCTGTTCCCCTGCCCCCAGGTGTTCGGTGCGCCGACCAGCAGCCTGGTGTTTCCCAGCCGCTACTTGAGCCTGCCGCTGTTGCAGGACGAACGCACCCTCAAGCACTTCTTGCAGCGCTCCCCTGCCGACTTGTTGTCCCGGCCGGATGAAGGCGACAGCCTGAGCAGCCAGTTGCGCCGCTTGCTGAGCCGCGACCGCACGCCCTGGCCAGACCTGGAAGCCGTTGCCCAGCACCTGCACATCAGCCCACAGACCCTGCGCCGCCACCTGCGCGAAGAAGGCACGAGTTTTCAGGCATTGAAGGATGAGCTACGCCGGGATATCGCCATTTACCACTTGGGGCGGGCGGATTTGTCTTTGCAGGAGATCGCCGAGCAGTTGGGGTTTTCCGAACCGTCGGCGTTTCATCGGGCGTTCAAGAAGTGGACGGGGTTGACGCCGGGAGCCTACAGAGCGCAGGAGAGTTAGAGGTGTATTGGCTGGGAGGGCCTCATCGCAGGCAAGCCAGCTCCCACAGGTGATCGCCTTTCACATTCAGTCTTGTTGGCGGGACTCCACACCCAACTCATCCCACACTGACTCCGCCAGGTGAAACGTCGCATTCGCTGCCGGGATCCCGCAATAGATCGCACTTTGCATCAGCACTTCCTTGATCTCGGCGCGGGTCACGCCGTTGCTGGCGGCAGCACGCAGGTGCAGTTTCAGTTCTTCACTGCGGTTCATGCCGATCAGCATCGCGATGGTGATCAGGCTGCGGGTATGCCGAGGCAGGCCGGGGCGGGTCCCGATGTCACCCCAGGCGTGGCGGGTGATCATTTCCTGGAACTCGCTGTTGAACTCGGTGAGGGCATTGAGGCTACGGTCGACATGGGCATCGCCCAGTACTTCGCGGCGCACCTGCAGGCCCTCGGCGTAACGTTGCTTCTCGTCCACAAATCGCTCCTCAGCGGGCCAGCAAAAATTCAATCACCCGGTCGCTGAACGCAGCACCGGCCTGAACGTTGGACAGGTGCGCCGCATAGAACTCGGCATACTCGGCGCCCTGCACATGGCTCTGGATAAAGTGGCCGCCGGCTGGCGGCGTCACCGCGTCTTCGGTACCGGCAATCACCAAAGTCGGCACCTTGATCGAGGACAATTGTTCACGAAAATCCGCATCGCGCACGGCGCCGCAGTTGGCGGCATAACCCTCGGGCGACGTGGCCGCGAGCATATCGGTGATCTGCTTGGCCTGGTGCGGGTTGGCAGCGGCGAAATCTGCGGTGAACCAGCGCGCAATGGACGCATCGCGCAGCGCCACCATCGCGGCGGCGCCATCACGCAGGACCATTTCGATACGCGGGTTCCACACCTCGGGCGTGCCGATCTTGGCCGCGGTATTACACACCACCAGGCGTTGCAGGCGCTCGCCGGCATGAATGCCCAGCCATTGGCCGATCAAGCCGCCCATGGACAGCCCGCAAAAATGCGCCTTCTGGATATCCAGCGCATCCAGCAGTGCGATCACGTCTGCACCCAGTTGCTCGATGCTGTAAGGCCCCTCGGTCACCAGGGATTGACCGTGGCCACGGGTGTCGAATCGCAGCACACGAAAATGCTCGGTGAAGGCCGGGATCTGGATATCCCACATATGCAGGTCGGTACCCAGGGAATTGGACAGCACCAATACCGGTGCGTCGGCGGGCCCATCGAGTTGGTAATGCAGTTCGCCCTCGGCGAGTTGTACAAAAGCCACAGCGGTCTCCTCAGGCAGTCAAAGCGAAATGTTCGGTCACCGCACGCGTGACCCAGGTAGACGCCTGGCCCAGGTAGTGGGCCGGGTCGAGCAGGCGGTCCAGTTCAGCCGCCGACAGCTCGGCGGTGACGTGCGGCTCATCCGCCAGTACCGCGCGCAAATGGCGCTGCTCGGCGACCGCACGTTTGCAGCACTGCTCCAGCAGATGGTGCGCAGTGTCGCGGCCCAAGCGTTGGGCGAGCACGATACTCACCGCTTCGGCCAGCACCAGGCCCTGGGTCAGGTCGAGGTTCTGTGCCATGCGTTCGGCATTCACCTCCAGCCCTTCACTGACCAGAATCGCCTGGTGCAAGGCACCGGACACCAAGCGGCAAATCTGCGGCAAGGTTTCCCATTCGGCGTGCCACAAGCCCAGGCTGCGTTCGTGCTCTTGAGGCATAGCGCTGAACATCGTCGCCACCAGGCCCGGTACGCGGGTGGCCGCGCTGATCAGCACTGCGGCGCCCACCGGGTTACGCTTGTGCGGCATGGTGGACGAACCGCCCTTGCCCGGCGCCGAAGGCTCGAACACCTCCGCCGCTTCGGTCTGCATCAGCAGGCTGATATCGCGACCCAATTTGCCGAGGCTGCCGGCGATCAGGCCAAGCAGGCTGGCAAACTCCACCAGGCGGTCACGCTGGGTGTGCCAGGGTTGCTCCGGCAAGCCCAGTTCCAACTCGGCCGCCAAGGCCTCGGCCACAGGCATGGCGTGTTCGCCGAGGGCCGCCAAAGTGCCCGATGCGCCGCCAAATTGCAGCACCAACAAGCGAGGCTTCAATTCGGCCAGGCGCTGGCGACTGCGCGTCACCGCGCCCAGCCAACCGGCGATTTTCATCCCCAGGGTGACCGGCGTCGCGTGCTGCAACCAGGTGCGCCCGGCCAACGGCACGGTGGCGTAACGCTGAGCCTGGGCGGCCAACACCTCCCCCAGGCAAGCCAGGTCGGCCTCGATCAATTCCACCCCACGGCGCAGTTGCAGCACCAGGCCGGTGTCCATCACATCCTGACTGGTTGCGCCCAGGTGTACATAACGCTCGGCATCGGCGTCCTCACAGGCGATCAACTTGCCCAACGCCTTCACCAATGGAATCGCTGAGTTGCCCGCCGTGGCAATTGCGCTGCCAAGGGTATCCACGTCATACAGCGACGCCAGGCACGCCTGGGCAATCGGTGCGACGGCGGCCTGGGGAATCAACCCGACCCGGGCCTGCGCCCGGGCCAGTGCCGCTTCGAAATCCAGCATGCCCTGCAAGCGCCCCTGGTCACAGAACACCTCGGCCATGCTGTCAGCAGTGAAATAAGCGTCGAACAGTTGATTGCTCGTGCGCAACGTCATAACTCATCCCTTACAGATCGTGATGCAGGTACGCCGCCTGTTTCGGCAGGCGCAAGCTGAACAGGAAGGCCACCGCCATCATCGCGGTGACGTACCAATAAAAGGTGTTTTCCATGCCGATGGATTTGAGGCTCAGCGCAACCACTTCCGCCGAACCGCCAAACACCGCGTTAGCCACCGCATACGCCAGGCCCACGCCCAACGCACGCACCTGGGGCGGGAACATCTCCGCTTTGACCAGGCCGCTGATGGAGGTGTAGAAGCTGACAATCGCCAAGGCCAGGGTGATCAGCACAAACGCCAAAAACGGGCTGGTCACGGTTTTCAAGGTCAGCAGGATCGGCACGGTGAACAGCGTGCCAAGGCCAGCAAACCAGAGCATCGAATTACGCCGGCCAATCTTGTCGGCCAACATGCCGAACAACGGCTGCATGCACATGTACAGAAACAGCGCGCCGGTCATGATGTAGCTCGAGGTCTTGGCGTGCATGCCGACGGTGTTCACCAGGTACTTCTGCATGTAGGTGGTGAAGGTATAGAAAATCAGCGAGCCGCCGGCGGTGTAGCCCAGCACCGTAATGAACGCTTTGCCGTGGTCGCGAAACAGCGCGACGATACTGCCGGCGTCCTTGTCTTCGCGCATTTCCTTGCTGGTGGTTTCTTTCAGGGTGCGACGCAGCAGCAGGGAGATCACGGCGGCAATGGCGCCGATCACAAAGGGGATGCGCCAGCCCCAGGCGCGTAATTCTTCTTCGGTGAGAATCTGTTGCAGGATCACCACCACCAGCACCGCCAGCAACTGGCCGCCGATCAGGGTCACGTACTGGAACGAAGCAAAGAAGCCACGCTGGCCCTTGAGCGCGACTTCACTCATGTAGGTGGCCGTGGTGCCGTATTCGCCGCCCACCGACAAGCCTTGGAACAGCCGTGCCACCAACAGCAGCGCCGGCGCCCAGGCACCGATGTCGTTGTAAGTGGGCAGGAAGGCGATGACCAGGGAGCCGCCGCACATCATCAGCACCGAGATCATCATCGAGTTCTTGCGCCCGTGCTTGTCGGCCACCCGGCCAAACAACCAGCCACCGATCGGTCGCATCAGGAACCCGGCGGCAAACACACCGGCGGTGTTTAGCAACTGCACCGTGGGGTCGTCTGAGGGGAAAAACGCCGGAGCAAAATAAATCGCACAGAAGGCATAGACGTAGAAGTCGAACCATTCGACCAGGTTGCCGGAGGACGCACCGACAATCGCAAAGATCCTTTTGCTGCGTTCTTCTCCGGTGTAGTGGCTGGTTTTTGTTGTCATGTTTTTTTACTCAGTGGGAACGGTTATAGCCTAGACATACTTTGCAACAACCCTGTTCCGCAAGCAGACTTTTGGATAGGTGGAGCCTGAGCCTCATCCTTGTAGGAGCGAGCTTGCTCGCGAAAAACCTGAGAGCGCCGCGTTCATCCAAGCTGACCGCGTTATCGTTGGCGACTTTCGCGAGCAAGCTCGCTCCTACAGGGACCGGTCAATAGTCGAAGAACACCGTTTCCTTATCTGTCCCCTGCAAAATCACATTCCACTGATAAACCCCTGCCGCATCCGCCTGGGCAATCAAAGTGCTACGGCGTTCTGTCGGCACACACGCCAGCAACGGGTCATCGCCGTTCAAGGCCTCACCGTCAAAATAAATCCGCGTCAGCAAGTGCTTCACCAACCCACGGGCAAACACCAGCACCACCAAATGCGGCGCCTGGGTGGTGCCCTTGAGCCCCGGCACACTGCCCGGCTTGATGGTGGTAAAGCGAAAACGCCCTTCGGCATCCACCGGCACGCGGCCGAAGCCTTCGAAGTTCGGGTCGAGCGCTTTGTCCTGCTCGTCTTCGGGGTGAGCATATTTGCCGGCGGCATTGGCCTGCCAGACTTCCAGCATGGCGTCGTTGACGACATCACCGTTGCCGTCCACCACTTGCCCGCTGATTGCCACGCGTTCGCCGAGGGTGGCGGTGACGGTCAGGTCTTCACGGTTCAGCCAGGTCAGGCCAATGTGGTAATACGGCCCGACGGTGTGGGACGTGGTCGCGTTGAGTGTCATCTCATTTCTCCATCGGCGTGGCGTCGCGGCCGCGCAGGACGATGTCCCAGCGGTAGCCGAGGGCATAGGAAGGAATGGTTTTTTCCAGGTCGAAGCTAGCGATCAAACGTTGCTTGGCACTGGTATCCGGCACGCAGTTGTAGATCGGGTCGTATTCCAGCAACGGGTCACCCGGGAAATACATTTGCGTCACCAAGCGCGTCAGCACGCTGGGGCCAAACAGCGAAAAGTGGATATGCGCCGGGCGCCAGGCGTTGTGGTGGTTGCCCCACGGGTAGGCGCCGGGCTTGATGGTCTGGAACTGGTACCAGCCGTCGGCGTCGGTGACGGTGCGCCCGGTGCCGGTGAAGTTCGGGTCCAGGGGTGCATCGTGCAGGTCGCGCTTGTGGTTGTAGCGGCCGGCGGCATTGGCCTGCCAGATCTCCACGAGAATGCCCGGCACTGGCAATCCGTTTTCGTCCAGCACACGGCCATGAATGATGATGCGCTCGCCTTGCGGCTCGCCCTCATGCTGGGCTGTCAGGTCGTTGTCCTTCTCATTGATACGTTCGGCGCCGATGGTCGGGCCGGTGATTTCCGACAAGGAATGGGGCAGAAACACCAAAGGCTGGGACGGCGAACGCAGGTTCGTCGACTGGTAGGCCGGGTGCAGGTAATCAGGTTGAGTGCCCGCTTGCGGGCGCCGGTAACCGGGCTTGTCACTCATGGAGCAATCCTCTTTTATTGATCAGACGCGTTCAATCGCCAGGGCCAAGCCTTGGCCGACGCCCACACACATGGTCGCCAGGCCTTTGCGGCCGCCGGTTTTTTCCAATTGGTGCAGGGCCGTCAGTACCAACCGCGCACCACTCATCCCCAAGGGGTGGCCGAGGGCAATGGCGCCGCCGTTCGGGTTGACCTGCGGCGCATCGTCAGCAATACCCAGCTCGCGCAGCACCGCCAGGCCTTGGCTGGCGAAGGCTTCGTTGAGTTCGATCACATCAAAGTCGGTGACCGCCAACCCCAGGCGCTCCACCAGTTTGCGCACCGCTGGCACCGGGCCGATGCCCATCACCCGCGGGGCGACACCGGCGCTGGCCATGCCCAGTACTCGGGCGCGGGCGGTGAGGCCGTGTTGCTTGACGGCCTCGGCGCTGGCAAGGATCAGCGCGGCGGCGCCATCGTTGACGCCCGAGGCATTGCCAGCGGTGACGGTCTTGTCCGCGCCGTTGACCGGCTTGAGCTTGGCCAGGGCTTCCAACGTGGTGTCCCGTGGATGTTCATCGTGTTCCACCAGGGTTTCGCCTTTTTTATGGGCGACCCGCACCGGAACGATTTCCTCGGCGAAGAAACCGGCGGCCTGGGCCGCGGCGGTGCGTTGCTGGCTACGCAGGGCGAAAGCGTCCTGGTCGGCACGGGAAACCTGGTAGTCATCGGCCACGTTATCGGCGGTCTGCGGCATGGCATCCACGCCGTACTGGGCCTTCATCAGCGGGTTGATAAAGCGCCAGCCAATGGTGGTGTCTTCCAACTTCATGTTGCGCGAGAACGCCGCGTCGGCCTTGCCCATCACAAACGGAGCGCGGGACATCGACTCGACGCCACCGGCAATCGCCAACTCCATTTCACCGCTGGCAATCGCACGAAACGCGGTGCCGATGGCATCCATGCCCGAGGCACACAGGCGGTTGAGGGTCACACCCGGGATACTTTCCGGCAGCCCCGCCAGCAGCAACGCCATGCGTGCCACGTTGCGGTTGTCTTCACCGGCCTGGTTGGCGCAGCCGAGGAAGACTTCGTCTACGGCGCTCCAGTCCACCGACGGGTTGCGCTCGATCAACGCCTTGATCGGCAGTGCCGCCAGGTCGTCGGCACGCACCGTGGACAGGCCACCGCCAAAACGGCCGATAGGCGTGCGAATGGCATCACAGATAAAAACCTCGCGCATCAGGCTTCTCCCGGTGCTTGGCCATGGGCGGCGGCGGTGCGTGCTTCGAGGTCACGCAGGGCGGTCAGTTCGGTCTCGGTGGGTTCAGCGGTGGTGCTCACCTGGTCGGCAAAGCGAATTGCCCAGCCGGTGGCGGCGATCACTTGCTCACGGGTCACGCCGGGGTGCAGCGCAGTAACCACGAATTCATGGCTGCCCTCCTCCGGTTCCATGATGCACAGGTCGGTAATGATGCCCACCGGGCCGGCGCCGGGCAGGCCCAGACGCTTGCGTGAGTCGCCACCTTCTCCGTGACCGACGGAAGTGATGAAGTCCAGTTTGTCCACAAACGAACGCGACGACTGTTTCAGGATGATCAGCACGCTCTTGGCCGAACCTGCGATCTCCGGCGCGCCACCGGCGCCCGGTAAACGTACTTTAGGCTGGTGATAATCACCGACCACGGTGGTGTTGATATTGCCGAAACGGTCCACCTGAGCCGCGCCGAGAAAACCCACATCAATGCGCCCGCCCTGCAGCCAGTAGCGAAAGATCTCACCGGTGGGCACCACGGTGTCGGCCGTCTCGGCCAACTCGCCGTCACCGATGGACAACGGCAACACGCTGGGCTTGGCCCCAATCGGGCCCGACTCGTAGATCAGCACCACATCCGGTGAGGACGTCAGGCGCGCCAGGTTGGCCGCCTTCGATGGCAGGCCGATGCCGACGAAGCACACCGAGCCGTTCTTGAGGCGGCGTGCGGCGGCGACGGTCATCATTTCATTGGTGGAATAAGCCATTACTTAGCCTCCTGCGCGGCGGCCAGCTTGGCCTGGAATTCACTGAAGTCGGCAGTGCCGTGAATATATTCGTCGATCCAGGCGGTAAAGGTCCCGCGGTCGCGGGCAATCGGGTCCCACGCCTGGTAGAAGCGGTTATCCCGCTCGTTGTATCCGTGCGCGTAGGAAGGATGGGCACCACCGGGTACGTGACATACCGCCGTCAGCGCCCAGGTCGGCAGCACACAGCTGTTCATCGGCGCATTCAGGTCGTCGACGATTTCCTCGACGGTGACGATGCAGCGCTTGGCCGCCAGGGCCGCTTCCTTTTGCACCCCCAGAATGCCCCAGAGCAGCACGTTGCCTTTGCGATCGGCTTTCTGCGCGTGAATCACGGTGATGTCCGGACGCACCGATGGCACCGCCGCCAGCACTTCACCCGTGAAGGGGCAGGTGACGGTCTTGATCAGCGGGTTGACCTTGGGCAAGTCGGAACCGGCGTAGGCACGCAACACGGCGAACGGCAGGCCGGAGGCACCGGCAACGTAGGCATTGGCCAGGTCGGCGTGGCTGTGCTCTTCGATCTCCAGCGCTTGCGGCCATTGTTTCTCTACCGCGTCGCGCAGCCGATGCAGGGAACCCACGCCCGGGTTGCCGCCCCAGGAGAAAATCAACTTGCGCGCACAGCCGGCACCGATCAACTGGTCGTAGATCAGGTCAGGCGTCATGCGCACCAGTGTCAGGTCTTTCTTGCCCTGACGAATGATTTCATGGCCTGCGGCCGTAGGGATCAGGTGGGTGAAGCCTTCGAGGGCGACAGTATCGCCGTCGTTCACGAAGCGCTTGACCGCATCACGCAGGGTGAGGATTTCAGCCATGGGGTTGGGCTCCCGGTGTTGATCGAAAAAGGCGCTGAGGTGGCGCCGAAGTGCTTGAAGATTAAGCCGGGGAAATGGGCCGAACAATCCGATAATCGACTGAGTGTTCGATTATCGAACCGATTGTTGCCTAGCTAATCTTCCAATGTGGGAGCTGGCTTGCCTGCGATGGCGGCCCGATAACCGACACATGCTCACCTGACACCCCGCGATCAAACTGTGGGAGCGGGCTTGCTCGCGAAGGCGGTGTGTCAGTCACTGCATCTGTCACTGCAAGACCGCTTTCGCAGGCAAGCCAGCTCCCACATTTTATCTTCGCTGCCTTGAGCATTGCGTTCGCTTAACGGACTGGCATTGGGGCTTGCCCCCCCACATGTTCAAACTGTACCGGGGCTCAGGTCGCATCGGCATGGCTGACCATGCCCTTGATCACCACCGCTGCCGTGGCCAAGGCCGCCGGAATCACCAGCGCCGTCAGCACCTGCTCGAAGTTCCAGCCCAGGCCCAGCAAGGTCGCGCCCATCCACGCCCCCAGGATCGCGCCGAAGCGGCCGATGCCGAGCATCCACGACACCCCGGTGGCACGGCCCTGGGTGGGGTAGAAACGCGCCGCCAGAGACGGCATCGCCGATTGCGCACCGTTGACGCACATCCCGGCGACCAGCACCAGGGTGGCCAACAGCGTAATGTTGCCCAGGCTCTGCCCCACCGCGTAGGCAAACACCCCGGCCAGCAGATAGAAAGTGCCGATCACTTTGTGCGGGTTGAACCGGTCCATCGCCCAGCCCACGCCCACCGCGCTCAAGACCCCGCCAAACTGGAACAGCGCGCCGATAAACGCGGCCTGCTCCATGCTCGCGCCACTGTCGCGCATCAAGGTGGGGAGCCAACTGGTCAGCAGGTAAACAATCACCAGGCCCATGAAGTACGTGAGCCACAACAGCAAGGTGCCAGCGCTGTAGGTGCCCGAGAAGATCACCGCGAACACATTGCGGGCCTTGACGGTTTTTTGCTCCGGTACGCTGAAGTGAGTGGCCTGGGCAACGATGTGTGGCTCGATAGGGGCCAGTGTCTTGCGCACCTTGTCGGTGCCGCGATTGCGTACCACCAGGTAGCGGGCAGACTCCGGTAGCCAAACCAACAGCACCACCGCCAGGATCAACGGCAGGATGCCGCCGATCAGCAACAGGCTGTGCCAGCCGAAGGCCGGGATCAGCTTGGCCGAAATAAACCCACCACCGGCCATGCCGAGGTTGAAGCCACAGAACATGCTGGTCACCAACAAGGACTTATGCCGCTCGGGGGTGTATTCAGACAGCAAGGTAGTAGCGTTCGGCATGCCGGCGCCCAGGCCCAGGCCGGTGAGAAAGCGCAGCACCAGCAACTGGTCGACATTGGTGCTGTAGGCCGACGCCAGGCTGAACGCACCAAACACCAACACCGCGCCCACCAGCACGACTTTGCGGCCAAAGCGGTCGGCCAGCGGGCCAGAACCGAGTGCGCCAAACACCATGCCGATCAACGCGGCGCTCATCACCGGGCCGAGGCTGGCGCGGTCAATGCCCCAGTCCTGAGACAGCGCGGGTGCGATAAAGCCCATCGCGGCGGTGTCGAGGCCGTCGAGGAACACAATCAGGAAACACAGGATCACCACGCGCCACTGATAGCGCGAGAGTGGCTGGGCGTTGATAAAGGACTGTACGTCCAGGGTGGTACCGACAGAAGGCTGATTCATTATTTTTATTCCACACCGATGGCGGGCTGACAACCTGAGGTCGTCATTCTTGTAGGGGGCAGCTCCTCAGAGCGCTGCCGCACATTAATAAGCCAAGGGAAACACCGTCAATCGAGCCAGCCGGGATCTGTGCGGTCACCGAACAGCTTAGGCAAACAGTTGCGCACTCAGCTCACGGCTGGCGCTGAGCATGCTCGGTAGAAAGCGTTGCTCCAACTCGCTGCGGCTGACCCGACCGGCGTGGGTGCTCACATTCAGCGCGGCCAACACCTGGCCGGACGCGTCATACACCGGCACCGCGATGGAACGCAGGCCCTGTTCCAGTTCCTGGTCGACAATGCACCAGCCCTGCTGACGCACCTGTTGCAGGCATTCGAATAACGCTTGCGGCGTGGTCAGAGTGCGGCTGGTCTTGGTTTGCAGGTCGGCATGGTCGAGGTAGTCCTGCAGCGAGGCGTCGTCGAGGGCAGCCAGCAGAATGCGGCCCATGGACGTGCAATACGCAGGCAAGCGCCCACCCACCGACAGGTCGACCGAGATCAGCCGCTGGGTGGTGGCGGAACGGGCGATATAAAGAATGTCGTCGCCTTCCAGGGTGGCCATGTTGCAGGCTTCATGCAGCTGCTCGCTCATGCGGTCCAGGTAAGGCTGGGCCGAGACGGCCAGCGGTGTGGACGACAGATAGGCATGACCGAGGGTCAGCACCTTGGGCAACAGCGAGTAGGTGCGCCCATCCGTGGTGGCGTAGCCGAGCTTGATCAAGGTATGCAGGCAACGGCGTACGGCGGCGCGGGGAATTTCCGTGCGATGGCTGATCTGGGCGATGGTCAGGTGACGCTTGCGCTCCTGGAATGCCTGCACCACGGCCAAGCCACGGGCCAGGGACGTCATGAAATCAGGATCACCGGTGAATGCCTGGATGCGCTTGGCCGGTGAAGCCACGATCGGCGGCGCCACTGATGCAAAGGAGTTGCGCAATTGATCGTTCATTTCAAGGGGCCTTCTCTTGTTATCACCACGGGAGGGTTGGCGGCTATTACAAGCCGTGCCGGTCGCCCTGCACAAGTCAGCGCCGGCAACATTGGGCGATTATCGGACGACCATGCGATTATCGCAATTTGGCCGGCGC
The DNA here is from genome assembly GCF_003408955.1 of Pseudomonas sp. GL93. Classification (NCBI taxonomy): domain Bacteria; kingdom Pseudomonadati; phylum Pseudomonadota; class Gammaproteobacteria; order Pseudomonadales; family Pseudomonadaceae; genus Pseudomonas; species Pseudomonas sp. GL93. The sequence goes on along the minus strand of NZ_NKRF01000099.1, from coordinate 94,968 downwards.
TGACGCAGATCTCGCGGCCATGGTTTCAGATTTGCCTGATGCATCTATAAAGCATGGGCATTTACCCTGCCAGGATGATGACGGTGTTCACAAATACCGACGCCAGCATGTAACAAACCTCTGACACATCGTTGACGCTTTTTAACTTCATGATGATAGTGTTATTCAAATGCGCCGCTATAATGCAACCTGTGCAGAGGTCAGCCCGGTATGTATCGGGAATGGAGCTCACCGGGCGTTGCCGGCTGTATGCAGGGCCGGACACAAGTACTCGCTTAAAAGAACTGCTCTCAGGCCTACTTACCCACTTGAACGATTTATTGTTCTATTTGGATTCGCCCGAGCACGACTTTCAGGCATGACGCTGCGCAATCAATAAACTCAACTCAATTAGGTAATACTGTGACGAAAGATGAACTGCGCGCGGAACTTGAGCGCCAGGAGCAACGTTACAAGGATGTCTACGGCGGGGGAGTCACCACCCACGCCGCGCAACCCGAGCCGGAACGCAAGCCATGGCGTAAACGCGCCAGCCTGCTGGACCAGGCATTTGCCCAGGAAATCCAAAAGATCGAGCAGGAGCTCAAGACCGAGGAGCCATAAGCGCTTCGGTTCGAGCCTTAAGGGTCGTGCTGTCTCTGCCGGTGAAGTACTGGCAGAGGGCACCTGCTTTAGCGTCCGCTGGTCAGCAACCTACAGCCACCCACGAAATTTCATACAAATGTTTCAGGCATGGCATTTTCATGACTAAAGCCCGCCTTCTGCGGTCTGCGCTTTATAAATCAAAGACTTGCCAAAGCCCCGAAAACCCTGGGATGCGTGCGTCTTGCCGCGTTTTTTTCCAGGAAGATTGTTACCGATGAGCAGCTAATGCATCGATTACTGATGTTTTCTGGCATAATCGCGCCCCCTTACGACCGGGTCAGAAAACCTTCATGATCGATTTATTCAGCGGACTGGATGCTTGGGTTCTAGTGAGCCTGTTGCTCGCCCTGGCCTTTGTCCTCGCCTTCGAGTTCATCAATGGCTTTCATGACACCGCTAACGCGGTGGCCACAGTCATCTATACCAAAGCCATGCCGCCACACCTGGCCGTGTTCTTCTCCGGGGTGTTCAATTTCCTCGGCGTATTGCTCGGTGGTGTCGGTGTCGCCTACGCCATCGTGCACTTGCTGCCGGTGGAGTTGCTGATCAATGTGAACACCGGCCACGGCTTGGCAATGGTCTTCTCGTTGTTGGCGGCGGCGATCACCTGGAACCTGGGCACCTGGTACTTCGGTATCCCCGCCTCCAGCTCCCACACCCTGATCGGCTCGATCCTCGGTGTCGGCCTGGCCAACGCGTTGATCAACGACATCCCCCTGGCTGACGGTGTGAACTGGCAGAAGGCAGTGGATATCGGCGCCTCCCTGGTGTTCTCGCCGATGGCGGGCTTTCTGGTCGCCGCTCTGGTACTGATCGGCCTGAAGTGGTGGCGTCCGCTGTCGAAGATGCACAAGACCCCGGACCAGCGCCGCAAGCTTGACGACAAGAAGCACCCGCCGTTCTGGAACCGCCTGGTCCTGGTGATTTCGGCCATGGCTGTGAGCTTCGTGCACGGCTCCAACGATGGCCAGAAAGGCATCGGCCTGATCATGCTGGTCCTGATCGGTATCGTGCCGGCACAGTTCGTATTGGACCTGGGCAGCACCACTTACCAGATCGAACGTACCCGCGACGCCACCCTGCACCTTAACCAGTTCTACCAGCGCAACCACGAGACCCTCGGTGAGTTCCTGGCCCTGGGCAAAAGCGTGAAGGATGACCTGCCGGGCAAGTTCCGCTGCAACCCGCAGCAGACCGAACCGACGATCAACGCGCTGCTGGGCACCCTCAAGGGCGTCTCGGACTACCACTCGCTGACGGCCGACCACCGCATCGAGGTACGTCGCTACCTGCTCTGCCTGGATGACACCGCGAAAAAGGTCGGCAAGCTGCCAGGCCTGGACTCCCGTGAGAAATCCGACCTCGACAAGCTGCGCAAAGACCTGACTGCCACCACCGAGTACGCCCCGTTCTGGGTGATCCTCGCGGTCGCACTGGCCCTGGGCCTGGGCACCATGGTGGGCTGGAAGCGCGTGGTACTGACCATCGGTGAAAAGATCGGCAAGCAAGGCATGACCTATGCCCAGGGCATGTCGGCGCAAATCACCACGGCCACCATGATCGGTTTCGCCAACATCTTCGCCCTGCCAGTGTCCACCACCCACGTCCTGTCTTCTGGCGTGGCGGGCACCATGGTTGCCAACAAAAGCGGCCTGCAAGGTGGCACCGTCAAGACCATCCTGATGGCCTGGGTATTGACCTTGCCAGCGACCGTAGGCCTCTCGGCCGGGTTGTTCTGGTTGGCGTCCAAGGCTTTGGGCAACTGATAGCCTGCCGGCAATAAAAAAGGTGCGATCCGCGAGGGTCGCACCTTTTTTTATGATCGTTCCCACGCTCTGCGTGGGAATGCCGCCGCGTACGCTCCGCGTCCCACTGGCGCACGGGTGACGCGGAGCGTCACGGGATGCGTTCCCACGCGGAGCGTGGGAACGATCCAAAAAAAAGGGCGACCGAAGTCGCCCAAAATGCCTTGCGTGCTCATGTAACCCGGAAAGACTTAAGGTTTTTTACGCTTGTTCGCGTCTTTCCAGATAAAAAATCCAAACCCTACAAAAAACAGCACCATGAGGCTAACAGTCAGCACTCCGGCAAAAACCACATTATCGAAAAACATGACCGGCCTCCTGCACTTGCCCTGTTGCGATAGGGCTAAGTTAATGGAGAAGGTGCAGTGGGAAATTGACCAGGATCAATGTCGCCCACAACGGGGCGTAAAGAAGGGGAATAACTGACCTGCATCAAAAGATGCAGGGCGTTTCAACGTTTTTTCGGTTTGTTCTTCGACTTCTTCTTGGGCTTGCCCAAGGGCATGGCGTGTTCAAAGGCTTGGCGCACTTCATTCAGGCGCTTGTCATTAAGGTCGTGAACGCGCTTGGCACGTTCGGCGTTCAGGTCGATCAGCTTGTCGTCATCACTCATGGCTTGGCTTACGTCGTGGCGAGAATGCCTCAATAATGCGGCCTGCCCCGCCCGACGGCAATTAAGCGGGCGACAAAATGCAGGCCATCGACCAAAATCGGCACTTTCTACCCTGCCCAGGAGGCGCATCCAGGTGGCCTTGCACAACGACCTTCCACCGCTGCTGGCCCTGCGCGCCTTCGAGGCCGTGGCGCGGCACTTGAGTTTTATCAAGGCGGCGAACGAGTTGTCGGTGACCCAAAGTGCGCTGAGCCACCAGGTACATAAGCTCGAACACCACCTGGGCAAACCGTTGTTTATCCGGCGAACCCGTGCGATTGACCTGACGTTGGCCGGGCAAGATTACTACGCGCAAATACGCCCTGCCCTGGACGCCATCGCCGCTGCAACACGCAGCCAGCGGGGCGTGCCCAGCGCCAGTGTGTTGCGTATCGGCTTGCTGGCGTCCTTTGCCACGTTGTGGCTGGCGCCGCGCCTGGCCGAGTTTCTACAGCGCTACCCGCATATCCAGGTGGAGTTGCTGCCCGCAATTCAATTGGCCAACGTCGCCACGGCCGAAGTTGACCTGGCCATCCGCTACGGCAAGGGCGACTGGCCCGACGTGCTCGCCACACGCCTGATGACCGAAACCCTGTCACCGGTATGCAGCCCCGCGTTCAAGGCCAGACAGGTCGCCACAGGCCCGTTGTTGATGGCGACCTCGCACCGCCCTTTCGAGTGGACCGATTGGTCCGCCCATTACCAGATCAACCTCGATCGCCACCCCCGCGTGATGTTGCATGACTACAACATCGTGGTCGAAGCGAGCGTGGCCGGCCAGGGTATCGCCATGGGCCGCCATCGCCTGATTGAACGCAGGCTCCAGGACGGCAGCCTGGTGGAGGCCTTTGACTGGCCGCCCTATCACAGCGACATCGGCTATTGGCTGATCGCCCCCCAGGGTCCACTCAGTGAAGCGGCTGAATGCTTCAGTCAGTGGTTGAAGCAAGCGTGCGCCGACGGGTGAGTTTTTTCGATACGTCGGTTGAGATCTATCCGTTTGTCGCCCCTCGCCACCGCCAACATGCTGGAACCTTCTGACACCAGAGGATTTCACCATGACCGACTCCATCCGCCAGCGCGTACACGCCCTCGGCCTGACACTGCCTACACCCAGCCAACCCGCGGCCAACTACATCAATCATGTGCCCTGCCACCCCCAGCTGTTCATCTCGGGGCAAATTCCCATGATCGATGGTAAACCCGCCTACATTGGCCGGCTGGGCGATTCTCTCAGCGATGAAGATGGCGCCCAAGCGGCGGAATTGGCGGCGCTGGGCCTGCTGGGGCAATTAAGCGATGCGCTGGGCGATGACCTGTCGCGGGTGGTGCGCATCCTGCGCCTGGGCGTGTTCATTGCCAGCAGCGCCGACTTCCAGCGCCAAAGCCTGGTCGCCAATGGCGCTTCGAACCTGCTGGTCAACGCCCTCGGCGACAAGGGTCGACACGTGCGCACCGCCGTAGGGGTCTGCAGTTTGCCGGCTGGCGTCGCCGTGGAGGGGGACGCCATTTTCGAGCTGCAGCCATGAGCCCGCTGCAAGTGCAGCACTTGCGAGAAGCCACGCCCGGTTGCCAGTCCGGCATCGTGCACTTCAATCATGCTGGAGCCTCCTTGCCCAGCCAGGCGACGCTCGACGCCATCATCGAACAGCTGCAGCGCGAAGCCCGCGACGGCCCGATGGAGGCCGGAGAACAGGGTGCCGTCTTAGTGGAAAAGGCCCCCCGCGCCGCCGGGCAACGGCTCAAGGCGCCCGCCTCAGCGATTGCCTTCGCCAGCAGTGGCTCGACGGCCTGGAGCATGGCCTTCCAGGCGCTGGGGCCATGGCAGCCGGGCGATCGAATTCTAGTGGGGCGCCACGAATGGGGCGGTAACCTGGCGAGCATGGAACTGGCCGTTCAAGCCGGGGCACGGGTGGAGGTCATCCCCTGCGATGCCTGCGGCGCGGTCTGCCCGGTGGCGTTGGAGGCGATGCTGGATGCCAAGGTGAAGCTGATCGACCTCACCTGGCTGCCGGCCAACGGGGGTTTGATCAACCCGGCCCAGGCCATCGGCGATGTGGCCAGGCGGCATGCCATCCCCTACTTCATCGACGCGGGCCAAGCCGTCGGCCAGCTGCCGGTGGATGTGCAAGCGTTGCAGTGCGACGTGCTCAAGTCTGCCGGCCGCAAACACCTGCGCGGGCCTCGCGGTACCGCACTGCTGTACATCAGGCCGGATTTCCTTGCGCACCTGAACCCGGCCCAGCGCGACGTGTTTTCAGCGCCCTGGACCGCCGAAGGCTTCGACCTGCGCAACGACGCCCGGCGCTTTGAAACCAGCGAAATGTCTTTCGCCCTGCTGGCCGGCCTGGGCAATGCGTTGCACGAGATCAATCAACTGGGGATTGAGCGGGTATGGCAAAGGGTCTCGCAGACCAGCGCGCGAATCCGCGAAGCACTGCGTCAGATACCGGGAATTACCCTGCATGACTTGGGTAACACGCATTCAGGCTTGATCGCGTTCAACCTGGCCGGCTGGGATAGCTTTGAACTCAAGCAACGCCTGGGCTGCAAACGCATCAACATTGGCGCCAATGGCGTGGCCTACACCCCGCTGGACATGCAAGCACGTGGGTTGACCAGCGTTGCACGCATCTCCGTCAGCCCGCTCAACACCGATGACGAGATTGAGTTACTGGTGAAGGCCCTGCGCGAACTGAACGGTTAAACCTCGATATCCACCCACAGGCCCTGGCGCGGCGCGTCTTCGATCAGCGGCGCCACGGGCACGGTGTTGTCAGCGTTGAGCAAGTCGCCGGGAATCGGCAAATGCTGCTGCGCGTCGTCATCGGCTTCACGCCGGCGTTTCTGCTGCTCCTGCTGGCGACGCTGCTCTTCGCGCAGCAGAAAGGTCGATTGCTCGGCATCGCCTTTTTTCAGGTCGATCGTGCTCTCGTTGGAGCCCGGTTGAACGGGCACCACCGGCGGAATATCCGGCTTCTGGCGTGCCGGGTCGAGTTGCGACGTGACCGGCACAACACTGACGGGCAGCATGGGTGGCAGCATGATAATTATTCTCCTGATCAACAGGCTGTCGGCGGGTGGCAGGGCGACTTGAGCACCCGCGTGCCAAGCTGTGACTCAGTCGACACTCTCAAGTGCCCGCCACCCGTCGATTCAATTTCCGCCTGCCCGTACAAACAGCGTAGTTTTTGTCAGAGTTCTTGGGCGCCGGGCCGTGTTCCGTTAACATAGTCGGCTTTTTCACGGCGGGAGTCAGGCAGCATGGCGCAGCAGTATCAACCGGGGCAACGCTGGATTAGTGACAGCGAAGCAGAGCTGGGGTTAGGCACCGTTCTGGCACAGGACGGCCGCTTGTTGACCGTGCTCTATCCGGCCACTGGCGACACTCGCCAGTATGCGCTACGGAATGCGCCCCTCACTCGCGTGAGGTTTTCGCCGGGTGACACCATCACCCATTTCGAAGGCTGGAAAATGACCGTACAGGAAGTCGACGACGTCGATGGCCTGCTGGTCTACCACGGCCTCAATGGGCAGAACGAGCAGGTCACCCTGCCGGAAACCCAACTGTCCAACTTCATCCAGTTCCGCCTGGCCAGCGACCGTCTGTTCGCCGGGCAGATTGACCCGCTGGCGTGGTTCTCGCTGCGCTACCACACCCTGGAACACACCAGCCGCCAGTTGCAGTCCTCGCTGTGGGGCTTGGGTGGCGTACGCGCCCAACCGATTGCCCACCAACTGCACATCGCTCGCGAAGTCGCTGACCGTATCGCGCCACGCGTGTTGCTGGCGGACGAAGTGGGTTTGGGCAAGACCATCGAAGCAGGCCTGGTGATCCATCGCCAACTGCTCTCGGGCCGCGCCAGCCGCGTACTGATCCTGGTTCCGGAAAACCTGCAGCACCAATGGCTGGTGGAAATGCGCCGCCGCTTCAACCTGCAGGTTGCGCTGTTCGATGAAGAGCGCTTTATCGAAAGCGATGCCACCAACCCGTTCGAAGACACCCAGCTTGCACTCGTTGCGCTGGAATGGCTGGTGGACGACGAGAAGGCCCAGGACGCGCTGTTTGCTGCCGGCTGGGACTTGCTGGTGGTCGACGAAGCCCACCACCTGGTGTGGCACGAAGACAAGGCCAGCGCCGAATACTCGCTGGTCGAACAACTGGCCGAAGTGATTCCTGGCGTGCTGCTGCTGACCGCCACCCCGGAACAACTGGGCCAGGACAGCCATTTTGCGCGCCTGCGCCTGCTGGACCCGAACCGCTTCCACGACCTGCAAGCCTTCCGCGCCGAGAGCGAAAATTATCGCCCGGTGGCCGAAGCCGTGCAGGAGCTGCTGGACAAGGGCCGCCTGTCGCCGACCGCGCACAAGACCATCCAAGGCTTCCTCGGTGACGAAGGTGAAGCCCTGCTCACCGCCGTCAACGATGGCGACACCGAAGCCAGTGCCCGCCTGGTGCGTGAGCTGCTGGACCGCCACGGCACCGGCCGCGTGCTGTTTCGCAACACCCGTGCCGCGGTGCAAGGCTTCCCGGAGCGCAAGCTGCACGCCTACCCGCTGCCGAACCCGGACGAATACCTCGAACTGCCCCTGGGCGAACACGCCGAGCTGTACCCGGAAGTCAGCTTCCAGGCGCAACCGGACATCGAGGAAGAGAACCGCTGGTGGCGCTTCGACCCACGGGTCGAGTGGCTGATCGACCAGTTGAAAATGCTCAAGCGCACCAAGGTCCTGGTGATCTGCGCCCACGCCGAAACCGCCATGGACCTGGAAGACGCCCTGCGTGTGCGCTCCGGCATCCCGGCCACGGTGTTCCACGAGGGCATGAACATCCTCGAGCGTGACCGCGCCGCCGCTTACTTTGCCGATGAAGAATTCGGCGCCCAGGTGCTGATCTGCTCGGAAATCGGCAGTGAAGGCCGCAACTTCCAGTTTTCCCATCACCTGGTGCTGTTCGACCTGCCGTCCCACCCCGACCTGCTGGAACAGCGTATCGGGCGTCTGGACCGGATCGGCCAGAAACACGTGATCGAACTGCACGTGCCGTACTTGGAAACCAGCCCGCAAGAACGCCTGTTCCAGTGGTACCACGAAGCGCTCAATGCCTTCCTCAACACCTGCCCGACCGGCAACGCTTTGCAGCATCAGTTCGGCCCGCGCCTGCTGCCCTTACTGGAAGCCGCCGACGACGGCGAGTGGCAAGCCCTGATCGACGAAGCCCGTGCCGAGCGCGAGCGCCTGGAGCAGGAGCTGCACACCGGTCGTGACCGTTTGCTGGAACTCAATTCCGGCGGCGCCGGCGAAGGCGATGCACTGGTCGAGGACATCCTCGAACAAGACGACCAGTTCGCCCTGCCGATCTATATGGAAACCCTGTTCGACGCGTTCGGCATCGACAGCGAAGACCATTCGGAAAACGCGCTTATCCTCAAGCCCAGCGAAAAAATGCTCGACGCCAGCTTCCCCCTGGGCGACGACGAAGGTGTGACCATCACCTACGACCGTAACCAGGCGCTGTCGCGCGAAGACATGCAATTCATCACCTGGGAGCACCCGATGGTGCAAGGCGGTATGGACCTGGTGCTGTCCGGTTCCATGGGCAACACCGCCGTGGCGCTGATCAAGAACAAGGCGCTCAAGCCAGGCACCGTATTGCTTGAACTGCTGTATGTCAGCGAAGTGGTCGCCCCGCGCTCCCTGCAACTGGGCCGCTACCTACCGCCGGCCGCCTTGCGCTGCCTGCTGGATGCCAACGGCAATGACCTGTCGGGCCGCGTGTCGTTCGTGACCTTGAATGACCAGCTGGAAAGCGTGCCACGGGCCAGCGCGAACAAATTCGTGCAGGCGCAGCGTGACCAACTCACACCGCGCATCAACGCCGGTGAAGAGAAGATCGCCCCGCGTCACGCCGAGCGTGTGGCCGAAGCCAAGCGTCGCCTGGCGGCAGACACCGACGAAGAGCTGGCGCGCCTGACCGCGCTGCAAGCGGTCAACCCGACCGTGCGTGACAGCGAGTTGGTTGCCCTGCGCAACCAGCGCGAGCAAGGCCTGGCCATGCTCGATAAAGCCGCGTTGCGACTGGAAGCGATTCGAGTGTTGGTGGCGGGTTGATAATCCGCTGAACGTAAAAGGCCCGCTTAGTGCGGGCCTTTTTATTCACTTGAGAATACCGGAGCCTGTAATTGCCTCTTCGCGAGCAAGCCCGCTCCCACATTTTGAAATACATTCTCCTGTGGGAGCGGGCTTGCTCGCGAAAGGGTCACCGCGGTCTCACGCCGTTACCGCAGTTGCCGGCACCTCAACCGCACTCAGCCCTTCCTTCATCCGCTTGGCATCCCGCACAAAACTGCGCGAGGCCTGGAACAGAAACAGCATGGTCAAGAACAGCGCCACCGGAATCAGGTACATGGCGTCATGCAAGCCCACCGCTTTATAAGCCTCGGTCATCTGCTGCGCCCCGGCCGCATACATCGCCGAATGGGCAAAGTGATCGGACAGCGCCCCGACCACCACCGGCCCCATGCCACCGCCGAGCAAATACAGCCCAGCAAAGAACAGCGCCATCGCCGTCGCGCGCAAACGCGGTTCGACCACGTCCTGGATCGCGGTATACACACAGGTATAGAAGTTGTAGGCAAACAACCAGCCCACACTGAACAGCGCGACAAACACTCCGATTTCGACGCGCCCGGCATGCAATGCCCAGGCGGTGGTAACCGTGGAGATGATCAAGCTGAATGCGGCAAACAACAATCGGCCGTTGGCGACCCGCTGATGAATCTTGTCGGCAATCCAGCCGCCCAGCGTCAGGCCCACCAACCCGGTCAGGCCGACAATGACGCCCGTCGCGACGGCCGCGTCCTGCAACGGCATGAGGAAATAGCGTTGCAGCATCGGCACCAGGAATGAGTTGCACGCATAGGTGGCAAAGTTAAAGCACAGCCCGGCCAGCACCAGCCACAGGAAGGTCGGCACGGCCAGCACGCGGCGGATCGGGCGGTCAACGCGCTCCTGGGAGACTTGCACGGTTTCCGCCGCGCCGCGCTTGGGTTCTTTTATGTAGAACATGAACACCGCCAGGATCAGCCCCGGCACCGCCGCGATAAAGAAGGGCGCACGCCAGCTGTCGAACGCCTTGACCATCGCGCCGATGGTAAAGAACGCCAGCAACAGGCCCAATGGCAGGCCAAGCATGAAAATCCCCATGGCGCGGGCGCGGCGATGGGCGGGAAAGAGGTCGCCAATCAGCGAATTGGCCGCTGGTGCATAGCTGGCTTCGCCGATGCCAATGCCCATGCGCACCAGCAGGAAGGTCCAGAAACTGCCGACCATGCCGTTAACCGCAGTCAGCCCGCTCCAGGCGAACAAGCCCCAGCCCATCAACTTGCTGCGTGAGCCGGTGTCGGCCAGGCGCCCAAGCGGTAGCCCGGCAATGGCGTAGACGATGGTAAACGCGGTGCCGATGATACCGAGCTGAAAGTCGCTCAAGTGCCATTCCATGCGGATCGGCTCGATGATAATCGCGGGAATGGTGCGGTCAAAGAAATTGAACAGGTTGGCGAGGAACAGCAGGAACAGAATGCGCCAGGCATTCGCCGCTTGGGTCGAGTTCTGCATGGGTCCGTCTCTTTTATTGTTATGAGAGCTGTGATGCCCGGTGCATCCTGCTCAGGTCACTGCAACATAGTCAGGCTGGCGGTGATTGTCTGTAATGATTCGTAAAGCTGATAGGGCATGATTTCACCCAGGCAACGGGGGATTTTGCCCACGAAAATATAAGTGCGTGCCCCTCTTCCCAACGGCCATGGCACGGATAGAATGGCGAGCCTTTCGCAGCACCCTCCTCCTACTTTTCTTATTGATGACGCCCATGTCCGAAGCCAGTCCGTGTCTGAATTGCGGTGCCTGCTGTTCACACTTTCGCGTGTCTTTCTTTTGGGGTGAGTGCGCCTCGTCCGGGGGCACGGTGCCCGATGACCTGGTGGTGCAGATCAACCCCAGCCGCGTGGCGATGATCGGCACCGACCGCAAACCGGCACGGTGCTGCAGCCTTGAAGGTGAAGTCGGACAGGCCACCAGTTGCTCAATTTATGAGCAGCGCTCCAGCGTGTGTCGCGAGTTCGAGGCGTCCTGGAGCCAGGGCGTGCAAAATGCCGATTGCGACGCCGCCCGTGCCGCATTTGGCCTGGCCCCGCTGGAGGCCCCGCACTTCGAACTCGACCTGCCCATCAGCGCTTAGCACCAAACGCTATGGAAGGCATATCAAAATAATTTGAGATCAAAACGCCATTACTCATGGCAAATCTAGAGAGACTTCTATACTCGACCTCATAGGTCATCGCCGCTGGCAGTGACATGGCTCTGTGACGGGATAAGCTATGGAATGGCTGGGGCAGCATTTTTTTACCGACCTTCCAGACAGCGGGCATTTATTGCTCAACTGCAGTCATAACCCGTTTCTGGTGCTGCTGGCGTACCTGGTCGCCTGCGCGGCGGGTTTCGGTACGCTGGACATGGCCGAACGTGTGGGCCATGTCGAAGACCCCACCGCCCGCCGCCATTGGCGCTGGCTGGGTGCGGGTTGCCTGGCAGGCGGCATCTGGTCGACCCACTTCATCAGCATGCTGGCCTTCCAGGCCCCCATCGCCATTCACTACGAATTGTTCATGACGTTCACCTCGCTGCTGATCGCCCTGATCGCCTCGCTGCTCGCCATGCAGACCCTCAGTCATACCCACCTGCGTTTTCATCAGTACCTGCTGGCTTCGGTGTGGATGGGGCTGGGTATCGCGTTGATGCACTACGTGGGCATGTCAGCCATGCGTTCCCAGGCCCAGGTGTACTTCGAAACACGGCTGTTTTTGGCCTCGGTGGCGATTGCCATAGGCGCCAGCCTGGCCGCATTGTTGCTGTCCAGTTACCTGCGCAACGGTGCCGGCGTGTTTCACCAACTGCTCAAATACGCCGCCAGCCTGGTGCTGGGCGCCGGGATCCTGAGCATGCACTTCACCGGCATGGCGGCTATGCAAATGCTGGTGTCCAGCGGCCCGGATCTTTCGTTGCCGGCGGATAACAACCCGATTCAACTGGGCCTTTCGGTCGCGATGATTACCTTGCTGGTGATCGGCAGCAGCGTCAGCGCAGCCCTGGCCGACAAGAAGCTGCAACACAAGGAGCGCGACCTGCGCCGGGTCAACGCGCTGCTCAGCGAACTCGACCAGGCCCGCGCTTCACTGCAACAAGTGGCCCACTTTGACGCGCTGACCAGCCTGCTCAATCGTCGTGGTTTCAATCAGATCTTCGCGGAAAAAGTCGCGGAAAAAACCAGAAGCCAAGGCATGCTGGCGGTGATCTTCCTTGATATAGACCATTTCAAGCGTATCAATGACAGCCTGGGCCATGATGCGGGCGACCAGTTGCTCACGGTGCTCGCCGGGCATATCAAGGGCTCGATACGCAGCCATGAAGATGTAGTGGCACGCTTTGGCGGCGATGAGTTCTGCATCCTGGTCAATATTCATCACCGCGACGAAGCCCGGCACATGGCCCAGCGCATCATGCAGAAGATGAAAGAGCCCATCGAACTGGCCGGCCGACGCATGGTGATGACCACCAGCATCGGTATCAGCCTGTTTCCCGAGGACGGCCACACCTGCGAAGAACTGCTGAAAACCGCCGACCTGGCGCTGTACCAATCCAAGGATGCCGGGCGCAACTGTTTGAACTTCTTCAGTTCCAACCTTAAAACCCGTGCCTTTCTTGAGCTGCAACTGGAAGAAGAACTGCGCGCCGCCTTGCGTACGCGCAGCCAGCTGGTGCTGTTTTATCAACCGATCTTTGACATGAAGCTGGGCAAGGTCACACGCCTGGAAGCCCTGGTGCGCTGGCAGCACCCCCAACACGGGCTGCTGGCCCCGGACCGCTTTATCGGCATCGCCGAAAACAACGGGCTGATCGCCGAACTGGACCACTGGGTATTGCGCCAAGCCTGTCATGACCTGAGCCTGTTGTCTGACCGGGGCTACACCGAGCTGATCATGGCGGTGAACTGCTCGGCGTTGAACCTGGCGCGCGACGAACTGGCCGACGAAATCGAAGACGCCCTGCGCTTCGCCGGCATAGGCACCAACCGCCTGGAACTGGAAGTCACTGAAAACGCGTTGATGGGCAACATCAGCAGCACCCTGGCACTGTTGCGGCAAATTCGCGCCCTGGGTGTGTCACTGGCCATCGATGACTTCGGCACCGGCTATTCGTCGCTGGCTTATCTCAAGCGCTTGCCGCTCAACACTTTGAAGATCGACCGTTCGTTTATCCAGGACATCCCCAAATCCACCGCAGACAGTGAAATTGTCCAGGCGATTATTGGCATGGCCCACACCCTGCACTTGCAGGTGGTCACCGAGGGCGTGGAAACCCAGGCGCAGTTCGAGCTGTTGCTCAAGCATGGCTGCGACTACATCCAGGGCTATCTGCTCAGCCCGGCGGTGCCTTTCGAGGACATCATCGGCGTGATGCAGGGGATTGCCATGCGCAATCCGCTGTATCCGCTCAGCGTGGAGGGCAACGACCCTCCACAGCCAAAAGACCCGGCGCCAGGGCGTATCGGCCCGCCTTCTATTGTCAGGCCGATTCGCTGAGACCCAGGCACGGGGAGTGGTGGTGTGATCGTTGCTTCTCTTCACGCCGGGTCATACCTGGAAACAATTGCGCCACTCATTCCTTCGGACATCAACTGTTCCCGTGACGCTTACGTCACCCTCGGCTGTGACCTTTCTCTACGGCAAGGTGCCATCACGCGTTGAGCGGTTACTCGGCTACACACTTCAGCGCGTGAAAAATACGCACCTTTTTCGTGCGCGACATTCTTACCTCGCCCTTTCTTGGATCAGGATCCATGGCGAGACCACCACCGCCCATAAGCTTGGATCCCGTTCGACCAGGTCCAATGCCCGCGTCGCAGACACCTCGCCAAGGGTGCCTGCAGCCAGCCAGGCGGCGACTTTGTCACGGTTGTCTTCGGCCATGCCTTCGGCGGCCTCGATCAAATCCAGGCCGGCATCGACCCACAATAGGGCACCCTTGGCAAAGAACGGTTCAAGCTCCTTCCAGGAAATTTCGGCGGTTTCACCGAGTAGCTTGGCATAGAGGGTGCTTGGTTCTTGCGTCATGGGAATTCACCTGAGTAAAAAATCGGCGCAATCATAGCTCCGTCGCTCAGGCAGAAAAACCCAGTAGCAAATGAGGTAGCGATTGAAACTGCCAGGAAAGCCAAGGAATGCCTTGAAAGCGGTTAGCAGCCCGGCGCAATTCTGTCTTTTTCTTTCACTTAAGCGACATGTCCAGGTTTTGCCCCCAACTGCCAGCTTTTCAAGCGATCAACCGGCGCTCTACACTGTACCGGTACAGTTGCCAGGGCAATGCCGGGGGGATATCCGCGATATCTGATCCGGTTCTGCAGCTCACAAGGCCGCTAGAACTATAAAAAATACAACAGTAAGAGTGGAGCACTATGAATAAGGCTACTAAGCAGATTTCCAAACTGTTTGCCGCTATGGTCCTGGCTGGGGTTGCCGGCCATTCGTTCGCAGCCGACACCATCAAGATCGGCATCGCCGGTCCCAAGACCGGTCCGGTGACGCAATACGGCGACATGCAATTCATGGGTGCCAAGCAAGCCATCAAAGACATCAACGCCAAGGGCGGCGTAGACGGCAAGATGCTTGAGGCCAAGGAATACGACGACGCTTGCGATCCAAAGCAAGCCGTGGCCGTTGCCAACAAAGTGGTCAATGATGGCGTCAAGTTCGTCGTCGGCCACCTCTGCTCCAGCTCCACTCAGCCAGCGTCGGATATTTATGAAGACGAAGGCGTCATCATGATTACCCCGGCTGCCACCAGCCCTGAAATCACTTCCCGTGGCTACAAGCTGATCTTCCGCACCATTGGTCTGGACAGCGCACAAGGCCCGGCAGCCGGCAACTACATCGCCGACCACGTGAAGCCGAAAATCGTTGCCGTCCTGCACGACAAGCAGCAATACGGTGAAGGTATCGCCAGCGCCGTGAAGAAGACCCTTGAAGAAAAAGGCACCAAGGTTGCCGTCTTCGAAGGCCTGAACGCCGGTGACAAAGACTTCTCCTCGATCATCCAGAAACTCAAGCAAGCCAACGTCGACTTCGTCTACTACGGCGGCTACCACCCTGAGCTGGGCCTGATCCTGCGCCAAGCCAAGGAAAAAGGCCTGAACGCCAAGTTCATGGGCCCAGAGGGCGTGGGTAACGACTCTATCTCGCAAATCGCCCAGGGCGCTTCCGAAGGCCTGCTGGTGACCCTGCCGAAATCCTTCGACACCGACCCTGCCAACAAAGCCATCGTCGAAGAGTTCGCCAAGAACAAGCAGGACCCAACCGGTCCGTTCGTGTTCCCGGCCTACTCGGCGGTTGAAGTCATTGCCGGCGCTATCACCGCAGCCAAAAGCGAAGACACCGCCAAGGTGGCCGAGGCCATCCACGCCGGTACCTTCAAGACCCCTACGGGCGACCTGAGCTTCGACGCCAAGGGCGACCTGAAGGACTTCAAGTTCGTGGTCTACGAATGGCACTTCGGTAAACCAAAAACCGAAGTTTCCCCTCAGTAAGCCAGGCGTTACTGGTCAACAAGCCCACTGTGCAAGCAGTGGGCTTTGTTTTACGAGGTTTATGGGCCATGTCACCCGCGATCCGGGCGCTGGCTCACCTGAAAATCTTAAAACCGTCACCAGCGGTTCGCTGGCAAACGCTTTGTGCAACCTGGTCACAGAACAGGGCACCGAGCCGGAAATGACTCCACCAGTGAAATGCGTATCGGGTTTTTAGGAGCGCTGTAATGCCTGAGATCTATCATTTTTTCCAACAGCTGGTTAATGGCCTGACCATTGGCAGCACCTATGCCTTGATAGCCATTGGCTACACAATGGTTTACGGCATCATTGGAATGATCAACTTCGCCCATGGCGAGGTGTACATGATTGGTTCCTACGTGGCCTTCATCGCCCTTGCCGGGCTGGCCATGATGGGGATCCACTCCCTGCCGCTATTGATGACCGCTGCGTTCCTGGCGTCGATCATCGTGACCAGTGCCTATGGCTACAGTATCGAGCGGGTTGCCTACCGTCCCCTGCGGGGCAGCAACCGTTTGATCCCGCTGATTTCTGCCATCGGTATGTCGATTTTCCTGCAGAACACCGTATTGCTATCCCAGGACTCCAAGGACAAGTCCATTCCCAACCTGATTCCGGGGAGCATCTCCTTCGGCCCGGGTGGCGCACAAGAAGTGCTGATTTCGTACATGCAGATTCTGGTTTTCGTGGTCACCCTGGTGGCCATGCTGGGCCTGACGCTGTTCATCTCCCGCTCCCGTCTGGGGCGCGCCTGCCGGGCCTGCGCCGAAGACATCAAGATGGCCAACCTGCTGGGCATCAACACCAACAACATCATCGCCCTGACCTTCGTCATTGGTGCTGCGCTGGCGGCCGTGGCGGCCGTGTTGCTGAGCATGCAATACGGCGTGATCAACCCCAACGCCGGTTTCCTGGTGGGCCTCAAAGCCTTTACCGCAGCGGTATTGGGCGGCATCGGCAGCATTCCGGGCGCCATGCTCGGCGGGCTGGTGCTGGGTGTGGCCGAAGCCTTTGGCGCCGATATCTTCGGTGACCAGTACAAGGACGTCGTCGCGTTCGGCCTGTTGGTTCTGGTGTTGTTGTTCCGTCCGACCGGCATCCTGGGCCGTCCGGAGGTTGAGAAAGTATGAGCAGATATCTTAAATCGGCGTTTTTCAGCGCCTTGCTGGTATGGGCCGTGGCCTTTCCGGTACTCGGTCTCAAGCTGAGCATTGTCGGCATCAACCTGGAAGTGCATGGCACCGGGCCTGTGACCCTGACCGTCATCGCGCTGTGTTCGGTGCTAATGTTCCTGCGTGTACTGTTCACCCAGCAGGTCGGTGCCTTGTTCAAGGGCAACCGTGGCCCATTGGTGTCGCCCAAGGTCAGCCAATTTCTGACCCTGCCGCGCACCCAGCGCTACATCATCATCGGGCTGATCATCGCGGCGCTGATCTGGCCGTTCTTTGGTTCGCGCGGCGCGGTCGACATTGCCACGCTGATCCTGATCTACGTGCTGCTGGGCCTGGGCCTGAACATCGTGGTGGGCCTGGCAGGCCTGCTCGACCTGGGTTATGTGGGGTTCTACGCCGTGGGTGCCTACACCTATGCGCTGCTCTCGCACTACCTGGGCTGGAGCTTCTGGATCTGCCTGCCACTGGCCGGTATGGCAGCGGCCACGTTCGGCTTCCTGCTGGGCTTCCCGGTGCTGCGCCTGCGCGGTGACTACCTGGCCATCGTGACCCTGGGCTTCGGGGAAATCATTCGCCTGTTCCTGCGTAACCTCACCGATATCACCGGTGGCCCCAACGGTATCAGCAGCATCCCCAAGCCGACGTTCTTCGGGCTGTCGTTCGACCGCACCGCCGCCGAAGGCATGCAGACCTTCCACGAGTACTTCGGGATCGCCTACAACCCGGTGAGCAAAGTGGTGTTCCTGTACCTGGTGGCGCTGCTATTGGCGTTGGCGGCACTGTTCGTGATCAACCGTTTGCTGCGCATGCCCATCGGCCGCGCCTGGGAAGCGTTGCGCGAAGATGAAATCGCCTGCCGCGCCCTGGGCCTGAACCCGACCATCATCAAGCTTTCCGCATTCACCCTGGGCGCTGCGTTCGCAGGCTTTGCCGGCAGCTTCTTCGCCGCTCGCCAAGGCCTGGTGACGCCGGAATCGTTCACCTTTATCGAGTCGGCGATCATTCTCGCCATCGTGGTATTGGGTGGCATGGGCTCGCAACTGGGCGTGATCCTGGCGGCCATCGTGATGATCCTGCTGCCGGAAATGATGCGTGAGTTCAGCGAATACCGCATGTTGATGTTCGGCGCCATGATGGTGCTGATGATGATCTGGCGCCCTCAAGGCCTGCTGCCCATGCAACGTCCACACATGGAGCTGCGCAAATGAGCCGCGAGATCCTGAAAGTTGAAAACCTGAGCATGCGCTTCGGCGGTTTGCTGGCGGTCAATGGCGTGGCCCTGACCGTCAAAGAGAAACAAGTGGTAGCGCTGATCGGCCCCAACGGCGCCGGCAAGACCACGGTGTTCAACTGCCTCACCGGTTTCTACAAGCCGAGCGGTGGCAGCATCCTGCTGGACGGCCAGCCGATCCAGGGCCTGGCCGGCCATGAAATCGCCCGCAAAGGCGTGGTGCGTACTTTCCAGAACGTGCGGTTGTTCAAGGACATGACGGCGGTCGAGAACCTGTTGATCGCCCAGCACCGTCACTTGAACACCAACTTCTTCGCCGGCCTGTTCAAGACCCCGGCGTTCCGCAAGAGCGAACGCGAGGCCATGGAGTACGCGGCGTACTGGCTGGACAAGGTCAACCTGACCGAGTTCGCCAACCGCCCGGCAGGCACCCTCGCCTACGGCCAGCAACGTCGCCTGGAAATCGCCCGCTGCATGATGACCCGCCCGCGCATCCTGATGCTCGACGAACCTGCCGCGGGCCTGAACCCCAAGGAAACCGAAGACCTCAAGGCGCTGATCAGTGTGCTGCGTGAGGAAAACAACGCCACGGTGCTGTTGATCGAACACGACATGAAACTGGTCATGAGCATCTCCGACCACATCGTGGTGATCAACCAGGGCACGCCACTGGCCAACGGGACGCCGGAGCAGATCCGCGACAATCCTGAAGTGATCAAAGCCTACTTGGGGGAAGCGTAAAATGCTGCAATTCGAAAACGTTTCCACTTTCTACGGCAAGATCCAGGCCCTGCACAGCGTCAACGTCGAAGTACGCCAGGGTGAGATCGTGACCCTGATCGGCGCCAACGGGGCTGGTAAATCGACCTTGCTGATGACCTTGTGCGGTTCGCCGCAAGCCTACAGTGGCAGCATCCGCTACATGGGTGAAGAGCTGGTGGGCAAGCACTCCGCCGAGATCATGCGCAAGAGCATTGCGGTGGTGCCAGAGGGCCGTCGGGTGTTTTCGCGCCTGACCGTGGAAGAGAACCTGGCCATGGGTGGGTTCTTTACCGACAAGGGCGACTACCAGGAGCAGATGGACAAGGTGCTGCACCTGTTCCCCCGCCTCAAGGAACGCTTCAGCCAGCGCGGCGGCACCATGTCCGGCGGCGAGCAGCAAATGCTCGCCATCGGCCGGGCGCTGATGAGCAAGCCCAAGCTGTTGTTGCTGGACGAGCCTTCCCTGGGCCTGGCACCGATCATCATCCAGCAGATCTTCGACATCATCGAACAGCTGCGCAAGGACGGTGTGACGGTGTTTTTGGTGGAGCAGAACGCCAACCAGGCGCTGAAAATCGCTGACCGTGCCTATGTGCTGGAGAATGGCCGGGTGGTGATGCAGGGCACCGGGGAGCAATTGCTGACGGATCCGAAGGTGCGGGAGGCGTACCTCGGCGGCTAAACGAAGGCTGCTATAGGAACCGGATCAAAAATGTGGGAGCGGGCTTGCTCGCGAAAGCGGTGGATCAGCCGATATCTTCGGTGACTGATACTCCGTATTCGCGAGCAAGCCCGCTCCCTCATTTTTAGTTCTGCGTAAAATCAGAACTCGTGTTTGTAAAATGTGGTCGAATAGCCCATGCAGCCTAGGCGCACACTCGTGCGCAGCGCATTCAGGGAGCTCCACACATGAAACGTTTTGCCTTGGCAATCATCTGCGGTGTATTGGCCACTTCGGCCGTGGCCGCGCCAAAAGATTGTGAAGAGCTCAGGAAAGAAATCGAAGTGAAGATCCAGGCCAAGGCGATTCCGTCCTACACCCTGGAAATCATCACCGCCGAAGAAGCCAAGAACCATGACGAAGCCATGATTGTCGGTTCGTGCGAAAACGGCACCAAGCGCATCATCTACCAAAAGAACAACGACTGACTCAGATGCAGTTCACGCTGCGCTCTTCGGCCAATAACTGGCGGGTTGAGTCGTACAGCCGGATGTTGGGCGTGAACGCCAGTGATCGCCCTTCCAGCACATAGCGCTGGCCGGCCTGAAAGTGGTCGTACTGCAGCGTCATGAAGCAGGTGCGATACATCATCTGGCTGAGGCCACCCAGGCCGCCGCCGGCGGGCACTTCAAAGTCAAAGCGCACCATCAGCTCGTGAGGGCCGGGAGGCATTTGAAAAAAGCGCCCGTCGTCGAGGTTTTTCCCGTCCAGGCGCTGAGCCATTACCAACTTGGAACCCGGGGTGGGCGTGGTGAAATCGACCCAGGCCTGCTGCGGGTCCACGGGGGGGATGGGGGTCGAGGTGCAAGCGCTGAGCAACAGGGCGGCGACGGGGAACAGGAACGGACGCATGGCAGGTACTCAGCACGAAGAGAGGTTTGAGTATAAACACGCCACGCCGTGGAAAAATCCCCTGCAAGCGCGATAGTCTGGCGAACCCATCACCCAGGAGCAGTCAGTGCATGATCAGGCGTTTTCTTCCAGGGCTGATGGTTGTGCTGCTTAGCGGCTGTTCCAGTGTCGGGTATTACGGCCAGTTGGCGAGCGGCCAGTGGCACCTGTTGCGGGCCCGGGAACCGGTAGCCGAGGTCATCGCCGACCCTGCCCGCCCGTCAGTGCTGCGCGAGCATCTGGCTCAATCGCAGAAAGCCCGAACCTTTGCCAGTGAACACCTGCATCTGCCTGACAACCAAAGTTACCGGCTGTATGCCGATATCGGCCGACCCTATGTGGTCTGGAATGTCTTCGCCACGCAGGAATTTTCTCTGTCACCACAGACCCATTGCTTTCCCATCGCCGGTTGCGTCGCCTATCGCGGCTACTACAACCAAGGCGCGGCACGGGGCGAGGCAGCGCTGTTGCGGCAACAGGGCATGGATGTGTCAATCGGTGGCGTGGAGGCCTATTCCACCCTGGGCTGGTTCAACGACCCGATCATGAGCTCGATGATGAGCTGGGGCGATGAGCGCCTCGCCACGCTGATTTTCCATGAGCTGGCCCACCAGCGCTTTTACGTGAAGGACGACACCGAGTTCAACGAGTCCTATGCCAGTTTTGTCGAGCAGGAAGGCACCCGACAATGGCGTGCGGCGCGGGGCCTGGCGCCTGTCGGCGATGCGGCGTTGAAGCAACGCGATCAATTTATCCGGCTGATTCTCGATACCCGTAAACGTCTGGAGGCGTTGTACGCACAGCCCTTGGCAGCGGACGCGATGCGCCGGGCCAAAGCGGCGCAATTCGAGCAGTTGCGCAGCGAATACCGGCAACTGCGTGATAGCCAATGGGGTGGTGACAAGCGTTATGACGCCTGGATCAACCAGCCGATGAATAACGCTCGGCTTTTGCCGTTTGGGTTGTATGACCAGTGGGTACCGGCGTTTGCGGCGTTGTTTGCGCGAGAAGGAGGGGATTGGGTGAGGTTTTATGCGGCGGTGGAGAAGTTGGGTGAGCTGCCGGTGGAGCAGCGTAAAGCGGCGTTGAGGCAGTTGGAGAAGGTTGGCCGTTAGGGCCTTATCGCAGGCAAGCCAGCTCCCACAGTTGACCGCATTCTCATGTTGAAAATCGGTCAACTGTGGGAGCTGGCTTGCCTGCGAAAGCGCTCTTAAGAGCGCTACAAAAACGCCTGGTGCATCTGCGCCAACGTCTCGAAATGCCAGGTGGGTGCCTCGGCACTCAGCTCTTCAAAACTACCGAACCCATACCCCACGGCGGCCGAATCCAGCCCATTACTGCGTGCCCCGATCAGGTCATGCTTGCGATCACCGATCATCAAAGTGGTGGCCGGATCCAGCCGTTCCTCACGCATCAAATGCGCGATCAACTCGACCTTGTTGGTGCGTGTGCCGTCCAATTCGCTGCCGTAGATCACCTTGAAGTGCTTGGCAAAGTCGAAATGCCGCGCAATCTCGCGGGCAAACTCCCACGGTTTGGAGGTGGCGACGTACAGCTGGCGTCCTTGGCTGTTCAGCTCTTCCAATAACGGCATGACGCCGTCGAACACACGGTTTTCGTACAGGCCGGTAACCTTGAAGCGCTCACGGTAGAAATTCACCGCCTCCCATGCCTTGGCCTCGTCGAAGGCGTAAAACTGCATGAACGCCTGCAACAAGGGCGGGCCGATGAAGTGTTCGAGCTTGGTCAGGTCGGGCTCATCAATGCCTAGTTTGGCCAGGGCGTACTGGATCGAACGGGTGATGCCCTCGCGTGGGTCGGTGAGGGTGCCGTCCAGGTCGAACAGGACGGT
Organism: Pseudomonas sp. GL93; assembly: GCF_003408955.1. Classification (NCBI taxonomy): domain Bacteria; kingdom Pseudomonadati; phylum Pseudomonadota; class Gammaproteobacteria; order Pseudomonadales; family Pseudomonadaceae; genus Pseudomonas; species Pseudomonas sp. GL93. Next base: position 72,576 of record NZ_NKRF01000099.1, on the reverse strand, counting down.
GGGGTGATGCAGGGTCATTGATCGAATCCTTCAGCCAGGTGCAGGTCTTTGAGCTTCACGTAGTTCGCGGCGCTGTAGGTGAAAAAGGCGCGTTCTTTGTCAGTCAATGCGCGAACCTGTTTAACCGGGCTGCCCACATATAAAAAACCGCTGTCAAGTTTCTTGCCTGGCGGCACCAGGCTGCCGGCGCCGATGATCACATCGTCTTCGACCACGGCGCCATCCATCACGATACTGCCCATGCCGATCAGGACGCGGCTACCCACGGTGCAGCCATGCAGCATGACTTTGTGGGCGATGGTCACGTCGTCGCCGATCAGCAACGGGTAACCCTGCGGATTGAACGGCCCGGCATGGGTAATGTGCAGCACGCAGCCATCTTGCACGCTGGTGCGCGCACCGATGCGGATGCGGTGCATGTCGCCGCGGATCACTGTCAGCGGCCAAACCGAGCTGTCAGTGCCGATTTCGACATCGCCGATCACCACCGCTGAAATATCGACAAACGCCCCGGCGCCGAGGGTTGGCGTGTGGTTCTGATAGGTGCGAAGGGTCACGATAGCCTCTCTCTCTTCTGCTGATAGCTGCGGTGGGTGTTGATTGTAATTAAGATGGCCCCATCTTTGTTCTACATGTTTCTTCAGCCAAGGTGCCCACCGTGAGCGCGAACAACCCTCTTTTGCAGCCCTACGACCTGCCGCCGTTCTCGGCGATCCGTGCCGAGCACGTCCAGCCGGCCATCGAACAGATCCTCGCCGACAACCGCGTGGCAATCGCCGAGATCCTGCAAAGCCAGGGTAAAAACCCGACGTGGGCCGGCCTGGTCCTCGCCATGGATGAACTCAATGATCGCCTCGGCGCCGCCTGGAGCCCGGTCAGCCACCTCAATGCCGTGTGCAACAGCGCCGAACTGCGCGAAGCCTACGAGGCGTGCCTGCCGGCATTGAGCGCCTACTCCACCGAAATGGGCCAGAACCGTGAGCTGTTCCAGGCCTTCGAAGCCCTGGCCAACAGCCCGGAAGTTGCCGGTTTCGATGTGGCGCAAAAAACCATTCTGGAACACTCCCTGCGTGACTTTCGCCTGTCGGGTATCGACTTGCCGCCGGAGCAGCAAAAACGCTACGCCGAGGTGCAGAGCAAGCTGTCCGAATTGGGCAGCAAATTCTCCAACCAGTTGCTGGACGCCACCCAGGCCTGGACCAAGCACGTCACCGATGAAGCCACCCTTGCCGGCCTGACCGATTCGGCCAAGGCGCAAATGGCTGCCGCCGCCCAGGCCAAGGGCCTTGACGGCTGGCTGATCACGTTGGAATTCCCCAGCTACTACGCCGTCATGACCTACGCCCAGGACCGTGCCCTGCGTGAAGAGGTGTACGCCGCCTACTGCACCCGTGCGTCGGACCAAGGCCCGAATGCCGGTCAGAACGATAACGGCCCGGTGATGGAGCAGATCCTCGACCTGCGTCAGGAACTGGCCCAACTGTTGGGTTATGCGTCGTTCTCCGAGCTGAGCCTGGCCACCAAGATGGCCGAGTCCAGCGACCAGGTGCTGAGCTTCCTGCGTGACCTGGCCAAGCGCAGCAAGCCATTTGCCACCCAGGACCTGCAGCAACTCAAGGCCTACGCCGCCGAGCAAGGCTGCGCCGATCTGCAAAGCTGGGACAGCGGTTTCTACGGCGAAAAACTGCGTGAGCAGCGCTACAGCGTGTCCCAGGAAGCGCTGCGCGCCTACTTCCCCATCGACAAAGTGCTGGGCGGCCTGTTTGCCATTGTGCAGCGCCTATACGGCATCGAGATCGCCGAGCTTAAAGGCTTCGACACCTGGCACCCGGATGTGCGTTTGTTCGAGATCAAGGAGAACGGCGAGCACGTCGGGCGCTTCTTCTTTGACCTGTATGCCCGCGCCAACAAGCGTGGCGGTGCCTGGATGGACGGTGCCCGTGACCGCCGCCGTACCCTTGATGGCGTGCTGCAAAGCCCCGTCGCCAACCTGGTGTGCAACTTCACCCCGGCCGACAGTGGCAAGCCTGCCCTGCTGACCCACGATGAAGTCACCACCCTGTTCCACGAATTCGGCCACGGCCTGCATCACCTGCTCACCCGCGTGGAACACGCCGGCGTATCCGGTATCAACGGTGTGGCGTGGGACGCGGTGGAACTGCCGAGCCAATTCATGGAGAACTGGTGCTGGGAGCCTGAAGGCCTGGCGTTGATCTCCGGCCACTACGAAACCGGCGAGCCACTGCCCCAGGATCTGCTGGAGAAAATGCTCGCGGCGAAAAACTTCCAGTCCGGCCTGATGATGGTGCGTCAGCTGGAGTTCTCGCTGTTCGACTTTGAACTGCACGCCACCCATGGCGATGGTCGCAGCGTGGCCCAGGTGCTTGAAGGCGTGCGGGATGACGTCTCGGTCATGCGCCCTCCGGCCTACAACCGCTTCCCCAACAGCTTCGCCCACATCTTTGCCGGCGGTTATGCGGCGGGTTACTACAGCTACAAATGGGCGGAAGTGTTGTCGGCGGACGCCTTCTCCAAGTTTGAGGAAGACGGTGTGCTCAACGCCCAGACCGGGCGTGCGTTCCGTGAAGCCATCCTGGCCCGTGGCGGCTCCCAGGCGCCGATGGTGCTGTTCGTCGATTTCCGCGGACGCGCGCCGTCGATTGACGCACTCTTGCGCCACAGCGGCCTGAGTGAGGACGCGGCAGCATGAGTGAAGGGCCAGTGATCACCAAAAAGCAATTTATCGCCGGGGCGGTCTGCCCGGCGTGCAGCGAGCCGGACAAGTTGAAGATGTGGACCGAAGACAGCGTGCCGCACCGCGAATGCGTGGCGTGCGGGTATACCGATACGCTGAATGATCAAGGCCTCTCGGTGCCCAAGGAATTGGGCACAAGGGTCAATACCACCGCGTTGAAAGCGCCGGCGGATCCTAAAGTGCAGGCAGTGCAGTTCTTCCCGAACCCGAAGCTGAAAAAAGACTAAGCCGGCACTCACTGTAGGAGCGAGCTTGCTCGCGAAGAACGTCAACGATAACGCGCGTTTCCAGGATAAACAGCGGCGCTGTTGAGTTTTTCGCGAGCAAGCTCGCTCCTACAATTTTTTCTCTTCCTTACCCGTTGTGGTGATCCAGTCTTTCATTGAACACAACGCAAAGGTGCTGGTGCTGCAATCCCCATTCGCCAAAGCTGTACGCAACTTGTCGACATCAGCTTTCATCATGTAGCGAACGCCATCCTTGAAACCATTGCTGCTGCCAAAGCCGCCCAAGGTCATTTCGTTCAGCGCGTCCTCCTTGCTCCACCCTTGAACCACCACCCGATACATCGCTGCCATCAGGCCGGTGCGGTCGGCGCCGTGCTTGCAGTGCATCAATACCGGGCCATCGGCCTCTGCTGCCTGAATCGCTCTGATCGCCGCCAGCACGTCGGCATCGTCGACGTGGTTGGTGCGATAGCTCAACTGCACCTGTTTGATATCAGAGGATTGGAGCCACTGCGCATCAGATTCTGGCAGGAAGTTGATGACCGTAACGATCTTGAGTTTTTGCAATAACGGCAGCGCACGCCCATCCGGCAATGCGCTGCGATAGAGCGTGGGTGTCATTTGGTGCAGGTTGTATTGGTTACCCACCGGCTGGGCCCATTCCGGCGAGCGGATCGACGCAGCCTCATCGGCTTGTACGGTGTTGAACAGGCTCATGAGCGCCAGGCCGAGAGCGAGCAGTAAGCGTGAGTTGAACATGAACGTTGTGACCGAGCGAGGAAGTGGCTGATGGGCCACAGACTCACTCACGGCGGGTCAATACGGCGTGAGGTCCGCGTCAAAGAATCGTGATTCTTGCGATCTGATCCGGTGTTTTTGTCACCGAATCGACGTCTCTGAATTCTTAGCCTGCTATCATTTGTAACTAATGTTTGCCATTGTGCTGTGTCTGCTTGGATCCAATTAGCGGCAAAGCCTTCACGCTGCTCCCAGAAGCGGCGGATAAACCCGTGACCACATGATGAGGTGTACCTATGTCTGATCAAGATCAAGACAACCCCCGGCGTGACTTTTTACGCAAATCCTTGACCTTGATCCCGGTGGTCACGGTTGCCAGCACCGGCCTTGGCGGTTCGATGTTGATGGCCACTCCGGAACCGGCCCAGGCCGAGCCGGCCAAATCCGCGGTTAGCGACAAAGCCTACGAGCCAAGCTATTTCACGGCCGAGGAATGGGCGTTTATCAACGCCGCCGTCGAGCGCTTGATTCCCGCTGACGCCCAGGGCCCCGGTGCCTTGGAGGCTGGCGCGCCGGAATACATCGACCGCCAGATGAACACCCCTTACGCCAGTGGCGCCCTGTGGTTCATGCAAGGCCCGTTCAACGCCGATGCGGCGCCGGAGATGGGCTGGCAAAGCAAATTGGTACCCAAGGAGATCTATCGCCTCGGCATTGCTGCTACGGATGCGTGGTCGAAAGCGTTCAACGGTAAGGCTTTTGCTGCGCAAGACAGCGCTACCCGAGACGATATGCTTAGGCGTCTGGAGGCTGGCGGCAGCGAAGTGGCGGCGCACTTCGACGCCGTGCCACCCAAGATGTTCTTTAACCTTTTGCTGCAAAACACCAAGGAAGGCTTCTTCTGCGACCCTATCCACGGCGGTAATAAAGGCATGGTCGGCTGGACCATGATCGGCTTCCCCGGCGCCCGCGCCGATTTCATGGATTGGGTGGAACGCAACGAGCAATACCCCTTCCCGGCTGTTTCCATTCGCGGCGAGAGGGCGTAAACGTGGCGACCATCATGAAGAAAGTGGATGCAGTGATTGTGGGCTTCGGCTGGACGGGCGCGATCATGGCCAAAGAGCTGACAGAAGCGGGCCTCAACGTGGTAGCGCTGGAGCGCGGCCCGATGCAGGACACTTACCCAGACGGCAACTATCCCCAGGTCATCGACGAACTGACCTACAGCGTGCGTAAGAAGCTGTTCCAGGACATCTCCAAAGAAACGGTGACCATTCGCCACAGCGTGAATGACGTTGCCCTGCCCAATCGTCAGTTGGGCGCATTCCTGCCGGGTAACGGTGTTGGTGGTGCGGGGCTGCACTGGTCGGGCGTGCATTTTCGCGTCGACCCGATTGAGCTGCGCATGCGCAGCCATTACGAAGAGCGCTACGGGAAGAATTTTATTCCCAAGGACATGACCATCCAGGACTTCGGCGTCAGCTATGAAGAGCTGGAGCCGTTTTTCGACTATGCGGAAAAAGTCTTTGGCACCTCCGGGCAAGCCTGGACAGTCAAGGGCCAACTGGTCGGCGAAGGCCGTGGCGGCAACCCCTACGCGCCGGATCGCTCCAGCCCGTTCCCGCTTGAGGCGCAGAAAAATACCGTTTCCGCCCAGCTGTTTCAGAAAGCGGCGACCGACGTAGGTTATAAACCTTACAACCTGCCTTCGGCCAACACGTCGGGGCCGTACACCAACCCCTACGGTGCGCAGATGGGCCCGTGCAACTTCTGCGGTTTTTGCAGTGGCTACGTGTGCTACATGTACTCCAAGGCCTCGCCGAACGTGAACATCCTGCCGGCCTTGCGCCAGGTGCCTAACTTCGAGCTGCGCCCCAATTCCCACGTGCTCAAGGTCAACCTCGACAGCACCAAGAAGAAAGCCACCGGCGTGACCTACATCGACGCCCAGGGCCGCGAATGCGAACAACCGGCGGACCTGGTGATTCTTGGCGCATTCCAGTTCCATAACGTGCGCCTGATGCTGCTGTCCGGCATCGGCAAACCCTACGACCCGATTACCAACGAGGGTGTGGTAGGCCGCAACTTCGCCTACCAGAACATGGGCACCATCAAGGCGTTCTTCGACAAGGACACCCACACCAACAACTTTATCGGCGCGGGCGGCAATGGCGTGGCCATCGACGACTTCAATGCCGACAACTTTGACCATGGCCCCCATGGCTTTGTGGGTGGTTCGCCGATGTGGGTCAACCAGGCGGGCAGCCGGCCGATTGCCGGTACGTCCAACCCGCCGGGCACGCCGGCCTGGGGCAGCGCCTGGAAGCGCGCCACCGCCGATTACTACACCCATCAGGTCTCAATGGACTCCCACGGTGCCCATCAGTCCTACCGCAGCAACTACCTGGATCTGGACCCGGTTTATCGCGATGCCTACGGCCTGCCACTGCTGCGCATGACCTTCGACTGGCAAGAAAACGACATCAAGATGAACCGCTTCATGATGGAAAAAATGGGCAAAGTGGCCCAGGCCATGAACCCCAAGGCCATCGCCGTGCTGGGTAAAAAGGTCGGTGAGCATTTCAATACCGCCTCGTACCAGACCACCCACCTCAACGGTGGCGCGATCATGGGCACCGACCCGAAAACCAGTGCCTTGAACCGCTACTTGCAGAGCTGGGATGTGCACAACGTCTTTGTCCCCGGCGCTTCCGCTTTCCCACAAGGGTTGGGCTACAACCCTACCGGCCTGGTGGCAGCGTTGACCTATTGGTCGGCTCGCGCGATTCGCGAGCAGTACCTCAAAAACCCCGGCCCACTGGTTCAGGCATAAGGAGCGATGACCATGAAAGCATTCGTTATCGCCTCCCTGGCGCTGTTCAGCAGCTGCTCGATCAGCGCCGCCGAAACCGATTTGATCAAACAGGGTGAATACCTGGCGCGCGCCGGCGACTGTGTCGCCTGCCATACCGCCAAGGGGGGCAAGCCCTTCGCTGGCGGCCTGCCGATGGAAACACCGATTGGCGTGATCTACTCCACCAACATCACCCCGGACAAGACCGGCCTGGGCGACTACAGCTTCGAGGATTTCGACAAGGCCGTGCGCCATGGCGTCGCCAAGAACGGTAGTACGCTTTACCCGGCGATGCCCTACCCGTCTTACGCACGCGTCAGCGACAGCGATATGCAAGCGTTGTATGCGTACTTCATGAAGGGGGTCGAACCGGTTGCCCAGGAAAACAAGGACAGCGATATTCCCTGGCCCCTGAGCATGCGTTGGCCGTTGGCGGCCTGGCGCTGGATGTTTGCCCCAACGGTCGAGGCGCATCAGCCGCAAGCCGCTGTCGACCCGGTGATCGATCGCGGTGCCTACCTGGTGGAAGGTCTCGGACATTGCGGCGCCTGCCATACGCCGCGCGCCCTGACCATGCAGGAAAAAGCCCTGAGTGCCACGGACGGCAGCGCCTTCCTGTCTGGCAGTGCGCCGTTGGAAGGCTGGATTGCCAAAAGCCTGCGCGGCGACCACAAGGACGGCCTCGGCAGCTGGAGCGAGGAGCAGTTGGTGCAATTCCTCAAGACCGGTCGCAGCGACCGCAGCGCGGTATTCGGTGGCATGAGTGATGTGGTCGTCCACAGCATGCAGTACATGTCGCAAGAGGACCTGACCGCTATCGCCCGTTACCTCAAGAGCCTGCCGGCGGTCGATCCCAAGGATCAGCCGCACCAGTACGACAAGCAGGTAGCGCAAGCGCTGTGGAAGGGGGATGACAGCAAGCCGGGTGCGTCGGTGTATATCGACAACTGCGCGGCCTGCCACCGTACCGACGGCCATGGCTATACACGGGTATTCCCGGCGCTGGCGGGCAACCCGGTGTTGCAGACGGCAGATGCCACGTCGTTGATCAACATTGTGTTGAACGGCGGCACCTTGCCGGCCACCCATGCGGCGCCGTCAACCTTCACCATGCCGGCGTTCGCCTGGCGTCTGTCGGACCAGGAAGTGGCGGATGTGGGCCGTTTTATCCGTGGCAGTTGGGGCAACCAGGGCGCGCCGGGCAAGGCCAGCGATGTGGCGGATCTGCGCAAAAACGATCTGCACACCACCTCGGGCGATGACCTGGGGCAGGTGACGCAAAAGCACTGATAAGTTCGCTGGCCGCCCAACGGCACTGGTCAGAACCCACGCGCCTCGATACTGTATATAAAAACAGTATCGAGGCGTTTTCATGTCTACTGCGCTGCCGCCCCGTGGCCGGGGTACGGCCACCAATCTGCATAATCGCTTTGCACCCACCGTCAGCGTGGCCGAGGACGACGGTTGGTATCAGGAAGTACCGCCGACCCAAGGCACCGAAGTGCGTATCGAAACGGCCAAGACCATCATCACCCGCAACAACTCGCCGGACTTGCCGTTTGATCGGTCCATCAATCCGTATCGCGGTTGTGAACATGGTTGCATCTACTGCTATGCGCGGCCCAGCCATGCCTATTGGGACATGTCGCCCGGGCTGGACTTTGAAACCAAATTGATTGCCAAGAGCAACGCGGCCGATGTGCTGGAACAGCAGCTGTCGAAGCCGGGCTACGTGTGTGCGCCGATCAACCTGGGCTCCAATACCGATCCGTACCAGCCAATCGAGCGCGAATACCGGATAACCCGGCAAACCCTTGAAGTACTGCTGCGCTACCGGCACCCGGTGACTATCATCACCAAGGGCTCGCTGATCCTGCGCGACCTCGACCTGCTGACCGGGTTGGCCCGCCAGCGCCTGGTGGCGGTGATGATCAGCCTCACCAGCCTGGACGACGAGCTCAAGCGCATCCTGGAACCGCGCACCGCAGCGCCCAAGGCACGGCTGCGGGCGATTCGGGTAATGCGCGACGCGGGTATCCCGGTGGGCGTGCTGTGCTCGCCAATGATCCCGATGATCAACGACAGCGAGCTGGAGAGCCTGCTTACCGAAGCTCATGCGGCCGGCGCACAAAGCGCGGCGTATATGATACTGCGCCTACCGTTGGAGGTGGCGCCGTTGTTCGAGGAGTGGCTGGCGGCCCATTACCCCCAGCGAGCGGCCCATGTGATGAGCCTGGTGCGCCAGGTACGCGGGGGTGAGGTGTATGACAGCCGGTTTGGCGTGCGCATGCGTGGTGAGGGGCCGTTTGCCGATTTGCTGGCGCAGCGTTTCAGTAAGGCAATCAAGCGTCTGGGGCTGAATCGGCGGGAAGGGTTCAACCTCGATTGCACGGTGTTTTGCCCACCGGGCAGGCAGATGGCTTTGTTGTAGACTGAGGGAGAGACGTGCAACTTTGCTGTAGGAATAGTTGCGTTTTGATATCACTGAAACCCGCGTTCTAGAGCGGTTCATTCAGTTTGAGTTAAGTTTCGGTGGTTACCTTGTTCAGCGAGTGACTGATGAGTCGGCGGCCTGGCCGGTGTGTGTTTTACAACTATTTCACCGCCATGGCGTCGAACTGACCTGAACCCTCCCCTGCATTGATCAAGAGGATGAATCATGAGTGACAAGGATAAACAGCCGTTGGCTGCGTCGGCTTCAGCCCCTCAGGTGGCGGAATCCGCCGATGCAGCGCTGCAGCATATCGTTGACGGCTTTTTGCATTTCCATCACGACGTCTTCCCCCAGCAGGAAGAACTCTTCAAGAAACTCGCCACCGCTCAGAGCCCACGGGCGATGTTCATCACCTGCGCCGACTCGCGCATCGTGCCCGAGCTCATTACCCAGAGCTCCCCAGGCGACCTGTTCGTGACCCGTAACGTCGGTAACGTGGTGCCGCCCTACGGTCAGATGAACGGCGGTGTCTCCACGGCCATCGAGTACGCAGTGCTCGCCCTTGGCGTACAGCACATCATCGTGTGCGGGCATTCGGACTGCGGCGCCATGCGTGCCGTGCTCAACCCCGACAGCCTGGAAAAGATGCCGACGGTCAAGGCCTGGTTGCGTCACGCCGAGGTCGCCAAGACCATGGTCCATGACAACTGCGACTGCGCCAACGAAGGCGAGAGCATGGCGGTGCTGACCGAAGAAAACGTCATCGCCCAACTGCAACATTTGCGCACCCACCCTTCCGTGGCTTCGCGCATGGCCAATGGTCATTTGTTTATCCATGGTTGGATCTACAACATCGAGACCAGCGAAATTCGGGCCTACGATGCGGACAAGGCGGCGTTCCGACCGCTGAACGGCACCGAGCCGATCCCTTCAGCGACGCCTAAAGCGCGCTTCTAAAACACTTCCCTGCCGGGTAATGCGGTGGCTGCCATGGATGCAGCCAGGCTTTACCGCGCCCGGCGAATGCCTCGGGAGAGTCATCATGCGTGCTGCTCAATTGAAAGCTGTATTGCCACGGGAGCTGCTCGCCTCGGTGGTTGTTTTTCTGGTCGCCTTGCCACTGTGCATGGGCATTGCGATTGCGTCCGGCATGCCGCCGGCCAAGGGCCTGATCACTGGCATCATCGGCGGCCTGGTGGTGGGCTGGTTGGCCGGCTCGCCGCTGCAAGTCAGCGGCCCGGCGGCGGGTCTGGCGGTACTGGTGTTCGAACTGGTGCGCCAGCACGGCATGCTGATGCTGGGGCCGATCCTGTTGCTGGCTGGCTTCCTGCAATTGGTGGCCGGGCGTTTGCGCCTGGGCTGCTGGTTTCGAGTCACCGCGCCGGCGGTGGTCTACGGCATGTTGGCCGGGATTGGCGTGTTGATCGTGCTGTCGCAAATCCATGTGATGCTCGACGGCGCGCCCAAGCCGTCAGGACTGGATAACCTCGCAGGCTTCCCGGCAGCGCTGGCTGAAGCAATTCCTACCTTCGGCGGAGGGCTCGGCTGGCAGGCTGGCGTACTCGGCCTGTCGACGATGTTGGTGATGTACCTGTGGGACAAATTCCGCCCGCAACAACTGCGGTTTGTGCCTGGCGCGTTGCTTGGCGTGGGCCTGGCGACCGTCGCCAGCCTGGTGCTGGCGTTGCAGGTCAAGCGTGTGGAAGTCCCGGAAAACCTGGCGGACGCAATCGACTGGCTGCGCCCCAGCGACCTGCTGAACCTGGCTGATCCACAGTTGCTGATCGCGGCATTCGCCGTGGCGTTTATTGCCAGTGCCGAAACCCTGCTGTCTGCCGCAGCGGTGGACCGCATGCACAGTGGTCAACGTTCGGATTTCGATAAGGAATTGTCGGCCCAAGGGGTGGGCAACATGCTCTGCGGCCTGGTAGGAGCATTGCCAATGACCGGCGTGATCGTGCGCAGCTCGGCTAACGTTCAGGCCGGTGCTACCACGCGTCTGTCGGCGATGTTCCATGGCCTGTGGCTGCTGGGTTTCGTGCTCTTGCTGTCGAGCGTGCTGCAGAGCATTCCGGTCGCGAGCCTGGCGGGTGTGCTGGTGTACACCGGGATCAAGCTGGTAGACGTCAAGGCGTTCAAGGCGCTGGGGCGCTATGGGCGGATGCCGATGTTCACCTATGCGGCCACCGCGCTGGCAATCATCTTTACCGATTTGCTGACCGGCGTGCTGGTGGGCTTCGGGCTCACATTGCTCAAGTTGGCCTTCAAGGCGTCGCGTCTGAAAGTCAGCCTGATCGACCTGCCCCAGGAAGGTGAGATGGAGCTGCGTTTGACGGGGGCGGCGACCTTTCTGAAGGTGCCGGCGTTGACTCAGGTGTTGTCGGCGGTACCTGCGGGGACCACCCTGCATGTGCCGTTGAGCAACTTGAGTTACATCGACCACTCTTGCCTGGAGTTGTTGGAAGAATGGGGCCGGGCCAATGCGGCCAAGGGCTCGACGTTGGTGATCGAGGCGCGTGGGTTGAAGCGTCGGCTGGAAGGTCGGGTGAGAACAACAGTGGGGATCGGCTCAGCGCCTGCCTGACCCCTCAAAAAACTGTGGGTGTCATTGTTCTTTGTAGGAGCGAGCTTGCTCGCGAAAAACGCTAACGATAACGCGTGCTTGCTGAATAAACGCGGCGTCTGTGAGTTTTTCGCGAGCAAGCTCGCTCCTACAAAAAGCTTGTCCAGCTCGCCTGTTGGCGCTGTGATTTATGCCGGCTGATCCAGCGACAGCTCAACCCCAAGCTGGCGCGACAGGCATGGCCAGCGCTTCCAGGATGCTTCGGTCTGCGGGCTCTTGAGCTGTTCGCGATAGGCCTCGACCGACTCCAGCGCAAAGCTTTCCTCGTTAAGCATCTCATCCACCGCCAGGTGCACGGCTTCATCCAATTGGTTGGCGAAGTCTTCACCGATCAGTTGATGGGCGATCACGTTGGCCACCGTGGTATCCGCTGGAATCAACGGTTGGCCAAAATGCTTGATATACAGATCGTTCACTTCTTCGACCAGGCGATGCGCCAGGTAGGCCTCATCCAGCAGGCCATCAAGGCCGTCGTGGCCGGCCAGAATCGCGGGCGGCTGCAGGAAGAAATGTTCAGCGATTTTCAGTACCGGTTTGATCTGGCTTTCAATCCCGGCCTCACGGGCCACGTCATTGGCGGCGTCGAGCAAGTCAGGAACCAGGTCGATGTAAGCGGTCACAAAACGGGTCATGACCATGTTGCGATCACCGTCAGCCAGGGCGATGGACGAATGCAGGTGCGGCACTTGTTTTTTCAGCTGGCTGACGAGCTGGCCGGTGCTGGCTTCGTGTTGATGGGCACGGGAAATCTGCTCGCGCAATGCGGCGGTGTTCATGAGGGCTCCAGTGAAGCAGGCGTAGGAAAAGGGAGAAGATAAGGTAGTTCGTTTATACGAGCGCCTAAGACGCATTTGTCATAATTATTTCATGGTTATAGGCAGGGGTTATATCGAAATGCCATCGTTCGTCGGATAAACGATTCCGCCGTCCATTTTACGGGCTCCGTCTGTCTGTTTCTATTCATTTGCCCCCACACATTGCGGGGTTGCTACGGCTGTCTATACTCGATTTTGTACGCAATTAGCTGATGACGCCCAACTGCATGGCGCAGGCAAGGCTTGGCGGTTGTAAGCAGTATGGAAGCCGCTCCCTTCGCCGCAGGTGCAAACCGGCGGGATAACAAGAAACATAAAGGGGAACCCGCAATGACGCGACATCCACACGTTTGGATGGGCCTCCTGTTGTGGTCGGTATTCGGCCAGGCGCACGCCGCCTGGACTACGAATATGGCGCCAGGGGCTACTGAAGTCAGCCACGCTGTGTTTGACCTGCACATGACCATTTTCTGGATTTGTGTGGTGATCGGCATCGTCGTGTTTGGCGCGATGTTCTGGTCGATGATCCTGCACCGTCGGTCCACGGGCCAGGTAGCGGCCAAGTTCCACGAAAGCACCACCGTGGAAATCCTCTGGACCGTGGTGCCCTTGCTGATTCTGGTGGCCATGGCCATTCCGGCCACCAAGACCCTGATCAACATCTACGACAGCAGTGAGTCGGATATCGATATCCAGGTCACCGGCTATCAGTGGAAGTGGCACTACAAATACCTGGGTCAGGAAGTGGAGTTCTTCAGCAACCTGGCCACGCCCGCCGAGCAGATCCATAACCAGGCCACCAAGGGCGAACACTACCTGTTGGAAGTCGACCAGCCGCTTGTGTTGCCGGTGGGCGCTAAGGTGCGCTTTCTGGTGACCGCCGCCGATGTGATCCACTCCTGGTGGGTGCCGGCCTTTGCGGTCAAGCGCGACGCCATCCCCGGCTTCGTCAACGAGGCCTGGACCCGCGTCGAGAAGCCCGGCATCTACCGTGGCCAGTGCGCCGAACTGTGTGGCAAGGACCATGGCTTCATGCCCATCGTGGTTGAGGTCAAGTCCAAGGCCGACTACGACACCTGGCTGGGCGAGCGCAAGCAGGAGGCGGCCAAGCTCAAGGAGCTGACCTCCAAGGAGTGGACGCTGGACGAACTGGTGGCCCGTGGCGACAAGGTCTATCACACCACTTGCGTGGCCTGTCACCAGGCTGAGGGGCAGGGCTTACCACCGATGTTCCCGGCGCTCAAGGGCTCGAAAATCGCCACCGGGCCGGCCAAAGACCATCTGAGCATCGTGTATCACGGCAAGCCCGGCACCGCGATGGCAGCTTTCGGCAAGCAGCTCTCGGAAGTGGATATCGCCGCTGTGGTGACCTATGAGCGTAACGCCTGGGGCAATAACAAAGGCGACATGGTCACGCCCAAAGACGTGCTGGCTCTGAAACAGGCGGAAAGCAAATGACGACTTTCATTGCCAATGCCCTGAATCGTCCCGCTCACTCGCTTGCAGGAGAACGGCCATGAGCACTGTGATCGACCATGGTCATGCCGACCACGCCCACGGCCCCGCCAAGGGCCTGATGCGCTGGGTGCTGACCACCAACCACAAAGACATCGGCACCCTGTACCTGTGGTTCGCCTTCACCATGTTCCTGCTCGGCGGCTCGTTCGCCATGGTGATCCGCGCCGAGTTGTTCCAGCCGGGCCTGCAGATCGTGCAACCGGCGTTCTTCAACCAGATGACCACCATGCACGGGCTGATCATGGTGTTCGGTGCGGTGATGCCGGCGTTTGTCGGCCTGGCCAACTGGATGATCCCGCTGATGATCGGCGCGCCGGACATGGCCCTGCCGCGCATGAACAACTTCAGTTTCTGGCTGCTGCCGGCGGCGTTCCTGCTGCTGGTGTCCACCTTGTTCACGCCCGGCGGCGGGCCGAATTTCGGCTGGACCTTCTACGCCCCGCTCTCCACCACCTATGCGCCGGAAAGCGTGACGTTCTTTATCTTCGCCATCCACCTGATGGGCATCAGTTCGATCATGGGCGCGATCAACGTGGTCGCCACCATCCTCAACCTGCGCGCGCCGGGCATGACCCTGATGAAAATGCCGCTGTTCGTGTGGACCTGGCTGATCACCGCGTTCCTGCTGATCGCGGTGATGCCGGTATTGGCGGGCTGCGTGACCATGATGCTGATGGACATCCACTTTGGCACCAGCTTCTTCAGTGCGGCCGGTGGTGGCGATCCCGTGCTGTTCCAGCATGTGTTCTGGTTCTTCGGGCATCCCGAGGTGTACATCATGATCCTGCCGGCCTTTGGCGCGGTCAGCTCGATCATCCCGACCTTCTCGCGCAAGCCGCTATTCGGTTACACCTCAATGGTTTACGCCACCGCGAGCATCGCGTTCCTGTCATTCATCGTGTGGGCGCACCATATGTTCGTGGTGGGCATTCCGCTGGTGGGTGAGCTGTTCTTCATGTACGCCACCCTGCTGATCGCCGTACCCACGGGGGTGAAGGTATTCAACTGGGTCAGCACCATGTGGCAAGGCTCACTGACGTTCGAGACGCCGATGTTGTTTGCGGTGGCCTTTGTGATCCTGTTCACCATCGGCGGCTTCTCCGGGCTGATGCTGGCGATTGCCCCGGCGGACTTTCAGTACCACGACACCTACTTTGTGGTGGCGCATTTCCATTACGTACTGGTGCCCGGCGCGATCTTCGGGATCTTCGCCTCGGCCTACTACTGGCTGCCGAAATGGACTGGCCACATGTACGACGAAACCCTGGGCAAACTGCACTTCTGGTTGTCTTTCGTGGGCATGAACATGGCGTTCTTCCCCATGCACTTTGTGGGGCTGGCCGGTATGCCGCGCCGTGTGCCGGACTACAACCTGCAGTTCGCTGACTTCAATATGGTCTCGTCCATTGGTGCCTTCATGTTCGGCGCCACGCAGATCTTCTTCCTGTTCATTGTCATCAAGTGCATCCGTGGCGGCCCGCCTGCGCCGGCCAAGCCCTGGGATGGCGCCGAGGGCCTGGAATGGAGCGTGCCCTCGCCTGCGCCGTATCACACGTTTACAACGCCGCCGGAGGTCGAATGAACAGACTGTTGCGTTGCGAACCGGGTCAGTGTGGGAGCGGGCTTGCTCGCGAAGACGGTGTGTCAGTCAACGTTTTCGTTAGCTATGAACCCGCTTTCGCGAGCAAGCCCGCTCCCACATTGACCGAGTTCGGCTCGGGTGGGCGCCATGGCTGACTCCGTACCGCTCAAGCGCCTGGTCACCCGCCTGCTGATCCTGGTGCTGGCGATGTTCGCCTTTGGCTTCGCCCTGGTGCCGATCTACGACGTGATGTGCAAGGCGTTCGGCATCAACGGCAAGACCGCCGGGCAGTACGAGGGTGAGCAAATGGTCGACCCCTCGCGCCAAGTGCGCGTGCAGTTCCTGTCCACCAACGCCATCGACATGGTCTGGGAGTTTCATTCCAAGGCCGACGAGATTGTGGTCAACCCCGGAGCAGTCAACGAGATGCTGTTCGTGGCCTACAACCCCACCGATAAGCCGATGACCGCCCAGGCGATACCCAGCATCTCCCCGGCCGAGGCGGCGATGTACTTCCACAAGACCGAATGCTTTTGCTTCACCCAGCAAGTGTTGCAGCCCGGTGAGCGCATTGAGATGCCCGTACGTTTCATCGTCGATCGCGCGATGCCCAAGGATGTGAAGCATTTGACCCTGGCGTACACGCTGTTCGATATCACTGCGCGCCAGCCGCCCGTGGCCGTCAGGACCGGGGGCTAGCTACTGTTTGCCCCCTCAATCAGGAGAGCGAATACATGTCGACTCATGATACGTACTACGTACCGGCGCAAAGCAAATGGCCGATAATTGCCACGATTGGCCTGCTGGTCACGGTGTATGGCCTGGCCGTGTGGTTCAACGACTTGAAGGCCGCGCGCCCCGAATCTCATGGGCCGTGGATCTTTTTCGTTGGCGGTTTGTTGCTGGCCTACATGCTGTTTGGCTGGTTTGGCGCGGTGATCAAGGAAAGTCGTGCCGGGCTGTACAGCGCGCAGATGGACCGCTCGTTCCGCTGGGGCATGACCTGGTTCATTTTTTCCGAGGTGATGTTCTTTATCGCGTTCTTCGGTGCGTTGTTTTATGTGCGGCACATGTCGGCGCCATGGCTGGCAGGTGAGGGCTCCAAAGGCGTTGCGCATATGCTGTGGCCGAACTTCGAGTTCGCCTGGCCCTTGCTCAATAACCCTGACCCCAAGCTCTATCCTGCGCCTGAAGGCACCATCAGCCCGTGGGGCCTGCCGTTGGTCAATACCATCCTGCTGGTGAGTTCCAGCGTGACCATTACCATCGCTCACCATGCACTGCGCAAAGGTCATCGCGGTGCGCTGAAGATCTGGCTGGCGATCACCGTGCTGCTGGGCCTGGCGTTTCTTGGGTTCCAGGCCGAGGAATACATCCACGCCTATAAGGAGCTGGGCCTGACACTTGGCTCAGGCGTATACGGCGCCACGTTCTTCATGCTGACGGGCTTTCACGGCGCCCACGTGACCATCGGCACCATCATTCTGTTTGTGATTCTGATGCGTATCCTGCGCGGGCATTTCAATGCCGAGCACCAGTTCGGTTTTGAGGCGGCCAGTTGGTATTGGCACTTTGTGGACGTGGTGTGGATCGGGTTGTTTTTCTTTGTTTATGTGCTGTGAGGCGGCTTACCAAGGCGCATGAGAGACCAGTTGGCCGCTGAAAAAGCCCCAGGCGATCAAGCCTACGGTGATCACGGCCAGTACCACACGCACGGTCAAGGCAGTGACGAGGCGGTTGGAGTTGCCCTCGTCCTTGACCAGGAAGAACAGGCCACTGAACAGGCTCACGACAGTCGCGATCAGCATCAGGGCAATGGCTGCTTTGAGCATGGTCTGGCTCCAGGGCTACAGAGGGAGGGGCGATGAGATCCAGTATAGCCAGTGCCATGCAGCGCTTTCGTCCAGGTATCGCGCCGACGCTGGTGGTGCTGGTGTTGCTGCCGCTCATGGTGAGCCTGGGGTTCTGGCAATTGTCCCGTGGGCACGAAAAGCAACTGTTGGTAGACCGTTATGCCGAGCGCCGCGCCGCCGAGCCGGTCAGCAGTGCGCAGCTCAATGACATGGTTGATCCAGCCTTCCGTCGCGTTCACCTTCGCGGGCAACTGGACGGTGAACACAGCGTATTGCTGGATAACCGCATGCGTGACGGCAAGGCCGGTGTCGAGCTGCTGCAACCTTTTCATGATCAGGCCAGCGGCCTATGGCTGTTGCTCAATCGTGGCTGGCTGCCTTGGCCAGACCGGCGTATCGCGCCCTCCTTTACTACCCCTGAACAGACGCTGAACCTCGACGCCTGGGTGTACGTCGCCCCCGGCGAGACCTTCCAACTGCATGCCGACCCGGCCAGCACGCAATGGCCGCGCCTGCTTACCGCGCTGCACCCCGCGGCGCTGTGGGGCGAACTGGGGCGCAGTGGTTTTGCCTATCAATTGCGTGCTGAGGCGGGCCCCGGTACCTACGAAACCAGCTGGCCCGTCGTCGCCATGGGCCCGGAAAAACACCTGGCCTACGCTGTGCAATGGTTCGCCATGGCCATGGCGTTGCTGGCGCTTTACCTATACCTCGGATGGCATAACAAAAAGGAGAAGCCCCATGGGAGCGGCCATGAATCCACCCAGCACATCTGACACACCTGATCGGCGCAAGGGTCGCTGGCAGCTGATTTTGATCCTGATGATGGTGATCGGCCCGATGGTGCTGGCTACCTTCATGTACAAATTGCAGTTCTGGGTGCCGGACAGCCGCAGCTATCACGGCGAGCTGATCGGCAACGGCCAGACCCGCGCCGACATCGGCGTGCAGGCCGATGAACAGCGCTGGCAACTGCTGGTCACCGCCCCCACCGCCTGTGCTGCCGATTGCCAGCAACTGGTGTACCTGGCGCGCCAGCTGCAGATCAGCCTTGGCCGTGATGCATCCCGTGCCAGCCATGCCCTGGCTGGCGCGCAACCGTTGAGCAGCGAATACGAGGCCAAGCTCAAGGCCGAATATCCACAGCTGCAGCGCTACCCGCTGGAGGTGTCGACCTTTACCAGGAACGCTGCCGCGCCCGGCGATGCGCAACTATGGATCGTCGACCCCCACGGCAATCTGGTGCTGCGCTACGACGCCAAGGTCAAGGGCAAGGACTTGCTCAACGATCTGCGCCTGCTGCTGAAACTGTCGAACATCGGATAAGGGCACCGTCATGGCCAAGCCTGGATTTCGCCTCGCGCTGTTTGCCACGTTACTGGCGTTGTTTGTCGTGCTGCTCGGCGCCTATACCCGCCTGACCCACGCCGGCCTCGGCTGCCCGGACTGGCCGGGCTGCTATGGCTTTATCAGCGTGCCGCAAAGCGAAGCCCAGCTGGCTCATGCCGAGTTGCACTTTCCCGACACGCCGGTGGAGGCCGACAAAGGCTGGGCCGAGATGACCCATCGCTACTTCGCGGGCAGCCTGGGCCTCTTGATCGCGCTGCTGGCGGCGCGTTCGTGGCGTCATCGGCGTGATCCGGGCCAGCCGGTGAAGCTGCCGCTGTTCCTGCTGGCGGTGGTGTTCGCCCAAGCGGCGTTTGGCATGTGGACCGTGACCTTGAAGCTCTGGCCGCAAGTGGTCACAGGGCATCTTTTGGGCGGCTTTGCGACCTTGAGCCTGCTGTTTCTGCTGACCCTGCGGCTGTCCGGCGTACTACCGGCGCTGGTCGTGCCCAAGCGCCTGCAATATTGGGCAACGGCAGGCCTGGTGCTGGTGATCGGGCAGATCGCCCTGGGCGGCTGGGTCAGTTCCAACTACGCGGCGGTGGCCTGTGTCGATTTGCCCACCTGCCATGGCCAATGGTGGCCGGCAGCGGACTTCGCCAATGGTTTTCACCTGACCCAGCACATAGGCCCCAATTACCTGGGGGGCCAGCTCGACAGCGAAGCGCGCACCGCCATCCACCTGACGCATCGCATCGGCGCTGTGCTGGTCACGCTGGTGCTGCTCGGTTTGGCCTGGCAACTGCGAGCAGTGGGGATGACGCGCCTGGCCGGCCTGCTGTTGATCGCTCTGGCTGCGCAGATCTGCCTGGGGGTGAGCAATGTGGCGTTCGGCCTGCCGCTGCCGGTGGCGGTCGCGCACAACGCTGGCGGGGCAACGTTGTTGATGACGCTGGTGCTGGTCAATTATCACGCGCGCACCAGCCTGGTTCGGGTGCGTCACCCCCGCCTGTTCGGCTGGCGTTTTATCCCGCGCAAACAGGTGTCGGGCCTGATTACCCTTAAAGGAGAACTGCCATGGCGACCGTGATCGGCGCACGTCGCGACCGGGCGATCTGGCGTGACTATTTGGAGTTGACCAAGCCCAAAGTGGTGGTGCTGATGCTGATCACCTCGCTGGTGGGGATGTTTCTCGCCACCCGCGCCGGGGTGCCCTGGGCAGTGCTGGTGTTCGGCAACCTCGGCATTGCCCTGTGTGCAGGCGGCGCGGCGGCGGTCAACCATGTGGTCGATCGACGGATTGATGCCGTGATGGCGCGCACTCACAAGCGGCCGATGGCTGAGGGGCGTGTCTCGCCGATAGCGGCGTTAGCGTTTGCGTTGTTCCTGGCTATTGCAGGATTGGCCCTGCTGCTGGCGTTCACCAACCCGCTGGCGGCCTGGCTGACCTTGGCTTCGCTGCTGGGTTATGCGGTGATCTACACCGGTTTTCTCAAGCGAGCGACGCCGCAGAATATCGTCATCGGCGGTCTGGCCGGTGCGGCGCCGCCGCTGCTGGGCTGGGTGGCTGTCACTGGGCATGTGAGTGCCGAACCCTTGCTGCTGGTGCTGATCATCTTCGCCTGGACCCCGCCACACTTCTGGGCCCTGGCCATTCACCGCAAAGAGGAATACGCCAAGGCCGACATCCCGATGCTGCCGGTCACCCATGGCGAGCACTACACCAAGGTGCATATCCTGCTGTACACCTTCGCCCTTCTGGCGGTGAGCCTGATGCCCTACGTTATCCACATGAGCGGGCTGCTCTACCTGGGCTGTGCGCTGGTATTGGGTGCGCGCTTTCTGCAATGGGCCTGGGTGTTGTACCGTGGCAGCCAGCCGCACGCGGCGATCAACACGTTCAAGTACTCTATCTGGTACTTGCTGCTGCTGTTTATCGCCCTGCTCGTAGACCACTACTTATTGTTGAACCTATGACTCGAACTCAAAAAACCGTCTTCATCCTCGTGGCCCTGGTGGCGTTGATCATGGGCCTGACCGTCAACAAAGTGCTCTCGGGCAAAGGCCAGGGCGATCCCACTGCGCTGATCGACGCCGGCATCATTCTGCTGCCGCAAAGCCGCCAGTTGCCCGCAGTGAGCATGACCAACCAGGACGGTCAGCCGGTGCTGGCCAATGAATTGAAAGGCAAGTGGAGCCTGTTGTTCTTCGGCTACACCTTCTGCCCGGACATCTGCCCGACCACCCTCGCCCAGCTGCGCCAGATCAAGAGCGAGCTGCCCAAAGAGGCTGTGGATAAGTTGCAGGTGATCTTGGTGAGCGTCGATCCGCACCGCGATACCCCGGCGCAGCTCAAGCAGTACCTGGGTTACTTCGACCCACAGTTCCAAGGCCTGACTGGCGCGAATGTGGAGGATGTGCAGAAGGTTTCGAATGCGGTGAGCATTCCCTTTATTCCGGCGGATACCAGCAAGCCGAACTACACCGTCGACCACAGCGGCAACCTGGCACTGATCGGCCCGGATGGTACTCAGCGTGGGTTTATTCGTGCGCCGTTGAACAACCAGAAGCTGGTGGCGCAGTTGCCGGGGTTGCTACAGCGCAAATAGAGTCGAGGCTAAACAAGTGTGGGAGCGGGCTTGCTCGCGAAAACTGGGTGTCAGTCGCCGAAAATATCGACTGAACTACCGCATTCGCGAGCAAGCCCGCTCCCACATTTATTGATCTCCATTAAGCAGGAGATCGGTCTTGCGGGCCGAAATCAGAACGCCGGCTTGATCGCGCCTTTGTACTTCTCTTCGATGAACTTCTTCACTTCAGGCGTGTGCAAGGCTGCAACCAGCTTCTTCACCGCGTCCGCATCCTTGTTGTCTTCGCGGGTCACCAGGATGTTCACGTAAGGCGAGTCGCTGCCTTCGATCACCAGGGCATCCTTGGATGGGTCCAGCTTGGCTTCCAGAGCGTAGTTGGTGTTGATCAGCGCCAGGTCGACCTGGGTCAGCACGCGCGGCAGGGTGGCGGCTTCCAGTTCGCGGAACTTCAGGTTTTTATCGTTGCCGGTGATGTCCTTGATGGTCGACAGGATGTTGGTCGGGTCCTTCAGGGTGATCAGGCCGTTCTTGGCCAGCAGTAACAGCGCACGACCACCGTTGGTGGCGTCGTTCGGAATCACCACGTTGGCGCCGTCAGGCAGGTCGGCCAATTTTTTGTACTTGCTGGAGTAAGCGCCCAGAGGCTCCAGGTGCACCGCGCCGACGCTCACCAGGTGAGTGCCTTTGGCCTTGTTGAATTCATCCAGGTACGGCTGGTGCTGGAAGAAGTTGGCATCCAGGCGCTTTTCAGCCACCTGTACGTTCGGCTGCACGTAGTCGGTGAAGACTTTGACCTTCAGATCCACGCCTTCTTTGGCCAGGGCAGGCTTCACGAATTCGAGGATTTCGGCGTGAGGCACCGGCGAAGCAGCGACCGTAATGGTCTCGGCGTGGGCGGAAAACGCAGCCACGGCGGCGAAAGCAACCAGTAGTTTTTTCATCCAGCAAGCTCCTTGTTCGGGCATCTGCCGGCTATGCGCCGGCAATGGCCGTTATTTACGAGAAAAATGCACCACCAGCCGGTCGCCGACGGTTTGCAGAATTTGCACCAGAATCAACAGCATCACCACAGTGACCACCATCACATCGGTCTGGAAGCGTTGGTAGCCAAAACGGATTGCCAGGTCGCCCAGGCCGCCAGCACCGACCACACCGGCCATTGCGGTGTAGGAAACCAATGTAATCGCCGTCACCGTAATCGCCGCGAAGATGCCAGGGCGGGCTTCGGGCAACAGGGCATTGGTGATGATCTGGCGGGTGGTCGCGCCCATGGCCTGGGTGGCTTCGATGATGCCACGGTCCACTTCGCGCAGGGCGGTTTCCACCAGGCGCGCAAAGAATGGCGTAGCGCCGACGACCAGCGGTGGGATCGCACCGGCGACACCCAGCGACGTGCCGGTGATCAGTACCGTGAACGGAATCATCACGATCAACAGAATGATGAACGGCAGCGAGCGCAAGATATTCACGATCAGCGACAGCAGCGCGTACAGGCCTTTTTGTTCGAACAGTTGGCGCGGGCTGGTCAGGAACAACAGCACGCCCAGGGGCAGGCCGAGCAGCACAGTGAAGAACAGCGAGCCGAACAGCATGGTCATGGTGTCGCCGGTGGCGAGCCAGATTTCAGACCAGTCGATATTGGCGAAGAAACTCAGGAAAACGTCCATCAGCGCAGGACCTCCATGTGAACGTCTGCGGCGGTGAAGCGTGCAAACGCAGCTTCCATGTCACCGCCGGTGACGGCGAGGGTCAGTTGCCCGTAAGGGATGTCTTTGATGCGGTCGATACGACCGGCAAGGATGCTGTAGTCCACTCCGGTTTCCCGTGCGACGGTACCCAGCAGTGGCGCGTAGGTCGCGTCCCCTTGGAACGTCAGGCGCACGATACGGCCTGGCACATGGGCAAAGTCGTCGCGCTGCTCGCTTTCGTCAACCTGCTCGGCTTCCTGCACGAAACGCTTGGTGGTCGGATGCTTGGGGTGCAGGAACACGTCGGCCACCGAGCCTTGCTCGACGATCACGCCGGCGTCCATCACGGCGACCTGGTCGCATACGCGGCGGATCACGTCCATTTCATGGGTGATCAACACGATGGTCAGGTTCAACTCGCGGTTGATCTCGGCCAGCAGTTGCAGGACCGACGCCGTGGTTTGCGGGTCGAGGGCGCTGGTGGCTTCGTCGCACAGCAGGATTTTTGGCTTGGTCGCCAGGGCTCGGGCGATGCCGACGCGCTGTTTCTGGCCACCGGACAACTGCGCCGGGTACTTCTTGGCGTGGTCCGACAAGCCGACGCGGGCGAGCAGCTCAGCCACACGCTGGTCGATTTCCTTGCGCGACAGTTCGCCGGCAAGCGTCAGCGGCAGAGCGACGTTGTCTGCCACGGTCTTGGACGCCAGCAGGTTGAAGTGCTGGAAGATCATCCCGACCTGCTGGCGAAAGCGCCGCAGGCCGTTGGCGTCCAGCGCAGTGACTTCTTCGCCATCCACCTTGATCTGGCCACCACTGGGCTCTTCCAGGCGGTTGATCAGGCGCAACAGGGTGCTTTTACCGGCACCCGAGTGGCCAATCAGGCCAAACACCTGGCCGTTCTCGACGCGCAGGCTGGTGGGGTGCAGGGCGGGGATATCCTTACCGGCGACGCGGTAGGTTTTATGGACGTTTTGAAACTCGATCACGTAGCGAACCTTGTGGGGCGCATTGAAAAGGGATCAGCGGTTAGCCGGGCGCGCATTTTAGCCTGTCCGTATAGCGTTTCTTAGCATTTATTTCGTATTCATCCAGTCATTTGGCAATAACGCGATCAAAGGTCATAAAAAAGGAACGGTGCAAAACCGAGTCAGTCACTACTTAAGCAACTCGATTTCCCAGGTGCCGTGCCTGGGGTTTTGCTCAAACGAGCCGGGGACCGCTCTGGCCACTTTGAATAAGGAGTTTTGACTGATGAGTACCAAGAAGCCAGCCACCCCGCCCAAGAGTGAACTTGCGGGTACCGATACCCTGGACCGTGGCAACACCAACGCCAAGTTGCAGGCCCTGGAAGAATTCCGTTCTGACGCGACCGGCCAGGCCCTGCGCACCAACCAGGGCGTGAAGATTTCCGATAACCAGAACAGCCTGAAAGTCGGCGCCCGCGGCCCTTCGCTGCTGGAAGACTTCAGCATGCGTGAAAAGATCACGCACTTCGACCATGAGCGTATCCCGGAGCGCATCGTGCATGCCCGTGGTACGGGCGCCCATGGTTATTTCCAGAGTTATGGTGATCACTCGGCACTGACCAAGGCAGGTTTCCTGCGCACGCCTGAGCATAAAACCCCGGTGTTCGCGCGTTTTTCCACGGTGCAGGGCCCGCGTGGTTCCGGCGACACCGTGCGTGACGTTCGCGGTTTTGCCGTGAAGTTCTTCACCGACGAAGGCAACTTCGACCTGGTGGGCAACAACATGCCGGTGTTCTTCATCCAGGATGCGATCAAATTTCCTGACTTCGTCCACGCGGTGAAACCCGAGCCTCATAACGAGATTCCTACCGGCGGTTCGGCCCACGATACGTTCTGGGATTTTGTCTCGCTGCAACCGGAATCCGCGCACATGGTGATCTGGGCCATGTCCGACCGCGCCATTCCAAAAAGCCTGCGCGCCATGCAGGGCTTTGGGGTGCACACCTTCCGGTTGATCAATACCGAAGGTAAGTCCAGCTTCGTGAAATTCCACTGGCGTCCAAAAGTCGGCACCTGCTCCCTGGTTTGGGATGAGGCGCAAAAGCTGGCCGGTAAAGATACGGACTACCACCGTCGTGACCTGTGGGAAGCGATTGAAAGCGGCGACTACCCCGAGTGGGAGCTGGGCGTACAGATCGTGGCCGAAGAAGACGAGCACGCGTTTGACTTTGATTTGCTCGACCCGACCAAGATCATTCCCGAAGAGCTGGTACCGATCACGCCACTGGGCAAAATGGTGCTCAACCGTAACCCCGACAACTTCTTCGCTGAAGTCGAGCAGGTTGCGTTCTGCCCAGGTCACATCGTGCCGGGCATCGACTTCACCAACGACCCATTGCTGCAGGGCCGTCTGTTTTCCTACACCGATACCCAGATCAGCCGACTGGGCGGGCCGAACTTTCATGAGATTCCAATCAACCGGCCTGTCGTGCCTTTCCATAACGGCCAGCGCGACGCTCAGCATCGCACTGTGATTGATAAGGGGCGTGCGTCCTACGAGCCAAACTCCATTGATGGTGGTTGGCCGAAAGAAACCCCTGCTGGTCCTACCGATGGTGGCTTTGAGTCCTACTACGAGCGCGTCGATGCCAACAAAGTGCGCGAGCGCAGCGAATCCTTCGGTGACCATTTCTCCCAGGCGACGCTGTTCTACAACAGCATGAGCCACCACGAGAAAGAGCACATTATCGCGGCCTACAGCTTTGAGCTGGGCAAGGTGGAGCGCGAGTTCATCCGTGCGCGCCAGGTCAACGAGATCCTGGCCAATATCGACCTGGAGCTGGCCAAGCGCGTTGCGCAGAACCTGGGCTTGCCGGCGCCGACCAAGGGCACGGTGCCTGCCCGTGAAACGTCGTTGAAAGAATCGCCAGCCTTGAGCCAGGTGAATTTGCTGTCGGGCGATATCAAAACGCGCAAAGTGGCGATTCTGGCAGCCAACGGCGTTGATGGTGCGGCCATTGACGCGCTAAAAGCAGCGCTGGAAGCTGAAGGCGCCCATGCCAAGTTGCTGGGGCCTACTTCGGCGCCTGTGACCACCGCGCAGGGCAAGACGCTGCCGGTCGACGCCTCGATGGAAGGCATGCCGTCCATTGCCTTCGACGCAGTGTTTATCCCGGGTGGCAAAGAGTCGGTGAAGGCGCTGAGCGGTGATGGTGTGGCGTTGCATTACGTACTGGAAGCCTACAAACACCTGAAGGCGATTGCGGTAGCCAGTGATGTGAAGCCGTTGCTGGACCTGCTGAAGCTGGAAGCGGATGCGGGGTTGATCGTGGGCGCGGATGCCAAGGCGTTCAAAGCGTTTTTTGCGGCGATTGCCCAGCATCGGGTGTGGGAGCGTGAGCCGAAATCCAAGGCGATTCCGGCTTAACTTATCGGTTGTTTGTTAGATCGTCATCGCAGGCAAGCCAGCTCCCACACCGTTCAAATGTGGGAGCTGGCTTGCCTGCGATGCTTTTAGTCCGCCTTGCGCGGAATCAGCACAACCTGCGCCGGAATGTGTTTCAGGATTTGCCGGTGAATCTTCAGGTCATATCCCGAATCAATCCGCTTCACCCGCTTGGTCAGTAACGTGGCCAGCCACGGGTAATCCTGGGTGCGTGGCACCTGGATGCTGACATCGCACTGGTAATTCACCACATCGGTGGCGATTGCGTCCAACTGATGGCGCATGTCTTCAACATCCGCGAGGTTCAGAGCCACGGTGGTGCTTGGCGCTGCGGGGTCGATGACCTTGGCGGCGGGCTTGGCTTCAGCGGCTTTCAATGCAGCTTCTGCCTGGTCCAATTCGGCTTTGCGTGCATGGCTGATGGCGCTGTTGACGCCACCGGTCAGCGCAGGGGCCTTGGGCATCAAGGCGCGGGCACGGCTCAGGGCCGTGGCGGCCGCGTTGACGTCGCCTTTTTGCAGCACGATCTGGCTGCGCTGCAGGTAGGCTTCGGCCAATTGACGCTGGTAGGCCTCAAGTGCCGGGTCGTTGGGCGATTGGGCCTGCAGTGCGGCCAGTTGGTCTTCGGCGGTGGCCAATTCGCTGCTGGCCAGGTTTTGTTCCAGCTGCGCGATGGCCGCAGCCCGCGGATCCGGAGCCTGGGGGGCAGCGGGCGGCGTACTTTGGCAGGCGCCCAGCAGCAGTGAAAATGCGGCAAGGAGCAGATAACGGGAGGTGAACGGCTTCATTCCTGCGACTCTCTATTTGCGCAAAAAGCGAGCAAGTCTACACCCCTCGACGGGGCAGGACAAAACTCAGCAGAAACAGGGCGGCCGCCGTAACCACAATCGACGGCCCGGCCGGTGTGTCCTTGAACCAGGACAGCGCCAGGCCACCACACACTGCAAGCATCCCCAGGAGGCTGGCGCCAATCGCCATCTGCTCCGGAGAACGAGCGTGGCGCTGGGCGGCGGCGGCTGGAATGATCAGCAGCGACGTGATCAACAATACGCCGACAATCTTCATCGCGACAGCAATCACCACGGCGATGAGCAACATCAGGGCCATACGCAGGCCTGCGACGGGCAAGCCTTCTACCTTGGCCAGTTCTTCATGCACGGTGATCGCCAGCAACGGGCGCCACAGGGTGACCAGCAACACCAGCACCGCAGCGCTGCCGCCGAGGATCCACGCCAGGTCGGTCGGGCTGATCGCCAGCAGGTCGCCGAACAGATAGGCCATCAGGTCGATGCGCACTTCATGCATGAAGCTCAGTACCACCAGGCCCAGGGACAAGGTGCTGGGCGCGAGGATGCCCAGCAGTGTGTCGGAGGCCAGTGGCTGGCGTTGCTGCAGAGTCACCAGCAGCACCGCCAGCAGCAGGCAGCCGACGGTCACGGCGATGGCCGGGCTTACATCCAGCAGAAAGCCCATGGCCACGCCTAGCAATGCGGCATGGGACAAGGTGTCGCCGAAATAGGCCATGCGTCGCCAGACCACGAACGAGCCCAATGGGCCCGCCACCAGTGCCAAAGCCAAGCCTGCCAGCAGGGCGTAGAGCAGAAAATCAGCCATGCTTGCAGCTATCTCCATGAACGTGGGGGGTATCGACGACGGCGCCATGCAGGTCATGGGCGTGGTCATGGTGGTGATGGTAGATCGCCAGGCTCTGGGCGTTCTTGCCGAACAGCTCCACAAACGCCGGGTCGCCACTGACCTGTTCCGGGTGGCCCGAGCAGCACACGTGGCGGTTGAGGCAGACCACTTGGTCGGTGGTGCTCATGACCAGGTGCAAGTCGTGGGAGACCATCAGCACGCCGCAACCATGGCGGTCGCGCAGGCGGGTGATCAGGCTGTACAGCTCGGCCTGGCCGGCGACATCGACGCCTTGCACGGGCTCATCGAGTACCAGCAACTCGGGCTCGCGCAGCAAGGCGCGGGCCAGCAGCACGCGCTGCATTTCGCCGCCGGAGATGCTTTGCACCGGGTTGTCGATGACGTGTTCGGCGCCGACTTCCTTAAGCGCAGCCTGGGCGCGGGCGCGGTCTACGCCGGGCACCAGGCGCAGGAAGCGCAATACGGAGAGCGGCAATGTCGGGTCCACATGCAGCTTTTGCGGCATATAGCCCACGCGCAGCTTGGGCTTGCGCCAAACCGTACCGCTGTGGGGCTTGAGCAGCCCGAGTACGGCGCGCACCAGGGTGGTCTTGCCGGCGCCGTTAGGGCCGATCAAGGTGACGATTTGCCCCGGCTCCACGCTCAGTGCGATGTTTTCCAGCACATTTTGCCCGGCGAACGTGACCCCGACCTGCTCCAGGCGGATTAACGCATTGCTCATCAAACCCCCTGGCAGCCTGCGCACAGGCCGACCACTTCGACCGTTTGCCCCTCGACTTTGAAGCCGACGTCGGCAGAGCTTTTGATAATGGCGTCGCTGATGCTTTTTTGTTCAAGCTCGATGGCGGCATGGCACTCGCGGCAGATCAGGAACTGGCCCTGATGCGCGTGCTCCGGGTGGTTGCAACCGACAAAGGCATTGAGCGACGCAATACGGTGCACCAGGCCGTTTTCCAGCAGGAAATCCAACGCACGGTAAACGGTGGGCGGCGCGGCGCGGCGGCCGTCCTGCTCGCTGAGGACGCCAAGAATGTCGTACGCGCCCAAAGGCTTGTGGCTCTGCCACACCAGCTCCAGCACCCGGCGACGCAAGGCGGTCAGGCGCAAGCCTTTCTTCGCGCACAGGGTGTCGGCCTCTGACAATGCGGTGTGCACGCAGTGAGAGTGGTCGTGGGGACGGCTGGCAAGCGGTGTTTTAGGCATGAGCGGCGACAGATATTTGATAGAGACGTTATTATGTTACCCGTTCCTACGCCATCGAGTGGTCATCGTGTCCCGACTTTTTCCCGTTTTTGTCGTATTTGTCACCAGTTTGTTCGTTGCGGGTGCCGCTCAGGCCGAGGTCAAGGTGCTGACGAGCATCAAGCCGTTGCAGCTGATTGCCGCTGCCGTGCAGGACGGCGTGGCCGTTCCAGAGGTGTTGCTGCCGCCGGGGGCGTCGCCGCACAACTTCGCTTTGCGCCCATCCGACGTACGGCGTGTGCAGTCGGTGGACCTGCTGTACTGGATCGGGCCGGACATGGAAACGTTTTTGCCGCGTGTGCTCAAAGGCCGTACGGCGGCAACGGTGGCCGTGCAGGACCTGCCAGGCATGAAACTGCGCATCTTCGGCGAAGATAGCCACTCTCATGCCGATGAAGCCGACGAACATGATCACGATCACCGCCCAGGTAGTGTCGATGCGCACCTGTGGCTGTCGACGGTCAATGCGCGCGTGATCGCCGCGCGGATGGCGGCCGACCTCAGCGCCGCCGACCCGGCCAATGCCGAGCGTTATCAGAGCAATGCGAAGGCCTTCGAAGAACGCCTGAACGCGCTGGATGCGCGCCTGAAGCAGCGTTTGGCGGGCGTTGATGGCAAACCTTACTTCGTGTTCCACGAAGCCTTTGATTACTTCGAAGAGGCGTACGGCTTGAAGCATGCCGGCGTGTTCAGCGTGGCCGCCGAAGTGCAGCCGGGCGCCCAACACGTAGCGGCGATGCGTAAGCGTTTGCAGGAAGTGGGCAAAACTTGCGTGTTCAGCGAGCCGCCGTTGCGACCTCGCTTGGCCGAAACCCTGGTGGCCGGGTTGCCGGTGAAGTTGGCGGAATTGGATGCGTTGGGTGGCTATACGCCGGCTACCGCGCAGGGTTATGAGCAGGTGCTGGAAAAGCTCGGCAATGACCTGGCCGGTTGCCTGGAGTCGCTCTAACAGGCAACACATAACCTCTTTGGGAGCGGGCTTGCCCGCGATAGCGTTGGCTCAGTCGATACCGCTATCGCAGGCAAGCCAGCTCCCACATTGGCCGAGTCGGTGTTTTAAAGTGCGAACGGCAGGTGGACCGTGACCTGTTGACGCTGCGCCAAGCGGTGCTCGAACTCAGCCGGGTCATGAATCAACACATCCTGCCCGGCAAATGACTCAGCCGCGATCAGCCGGGACAGCCAGAACCGCACGCACGCCACCCGCAGCATGGTCGGCCATAGCTCGGCTTCCTTCGCGGTAAACGCCCGTAGCCCCGCGTAAGCGCCCAGCAGCGCCCGGGCACGGTGACCGTCAATCACGCCCTCGGCATCCGAGCACCAGTCATTCAAGGCGATTGCCACGTCGTAGAGCATCGGCCCCGAACAGGCATTGTAGAAGTCGATCAGGCCCGTCAGGTGCGTGCCTTCAAACATCGCGTTATCGCGAAACAGATCGGCGTGCACATTCGCCCGTGGCAGGCCGAGGATTTCGGCCTTGTGGGCGTCGATCTCGGCCAGCGCATCGCGCAACAGGCGTTGCTGGGCCTCGTTGAGGTGCGAAATAAGTTGCGCGCCCTCGCTGAGCATCCACTCCAGGCCGCGGTCGGTCTTGCGTTCAAGTACCTTTTCGCCTTGGGTAGCCAAGTGCAGGTGGCCGAGCAGTTCGCCAACCTGGGCGCAATGCTGCGCATTGGCCTCCTTGATGTGCTTGCCCGCCAAGCGCGGTTGCAGCAAGGCCGGTTTGCCCTTGAGTTCGCGCAAAGCGATGCCGTCGGTGGTACGCAGGGCGTAAGGCACAGGCAGGTCGGCGTCGTGGAGCACATCGAGCAGTTCGATAAAGAACGGCATTTCTGCCACCGGGCCACGCTCAACCAGGGTCAGGACGAATTCGCCCTGTTCCAGGCTGATAAAGAAATTGGTGTTTTCGCTGCCGGCGGCAATCCCCTGGAAATCAAGCAGGCGGCCGAGCCCATAAGGGGCGAGAAAGGTTTCCAGCTCGGGCCGAGCCAGGGGGGTAAACACAGACATGGTTAAAACTGCCGTTACGGGCGCTGCGGTGGGCAGCGCCGGTTAAAATTAAGAAATCATTTCCATTCGAAGATCTTCCATGACGGGATCAGCATATCCGGCTGGTCAGAGCGGATGAAGTTCGCGTCGGTGCCGTCCGCACGTACCAGAAAGTACGGTGGTGCGCCCTTCGGGGTGACCTTGATCGCGTACAGGAAGCCGTTTTGGCGGTATTCCTGGATGGTTTTGTCGCCTTCCGTGCGAATGGTAACTTCCGGGTCTGCCGAAGGGGCATCGTCTGCCGCCATGGCAGCCATCGGAGCGAGTGCAATCAAACCGGTCAACAGCAGGCGATTGAATGTACGCATGATAACCTTGTCCCTTTGTTTTCATTGGTCCGGCTATTCTAGCGCCTGACCCGCCGAAAAGGTTGATCCTGCTCATGAGCCAAGCGCCCCTCGTCCTGGTGGACGGTTCTTCTTATCTGTACCGCGCCTTCCACGCGCTGCCACCGCTGACCACCTCCAAAGGCCTGCCCACCGGTGCGGTCAAGGGCGTGTTGAACATGCTCAAAAGCCTGCGCAAGCAGTACCCGGGCAGCCCATTTGCGGTGGTTTTCGACGCCAAGGGTGGGACGTTTCGCGATGAGATGTACGCCGAATACAAAGCCAACCGCCCGAGCATGCCTGATGACATGCGCCTGCAGATCGAGCCGCTGCATCAAAGCGTGATCGCTCTTGGCTTCCCGTTGCTGTGCGTCGAGGGCGTGGAGGCCGATGACGTGATCGGCACCCTGGCCCGCAGCAGCGCGGCCGCCAGCCGCCCGGTGGTGATCTCGACCGGTGACAAAGACATGGCGCAACTGGTGGACGGCCACATTACCTTGGTCAACACCATGACCGGTAGCTCGATGGACATCGAGGGCGTTAAGGAGAAATTCGGCGTCGCTCCGGAGCAGATCATCGACTATCTGGCGTTGATGGGGGATTCGTCCGACAACATTCCCGGCGTTCCGGGCATTGGTCCCAAGACCGCCTCCGGCTTGCTGGTAGGGGTCAATGGCGGCCTCAAAGAGCTTTATGAGCAGCTGGATATTGTGCCGACCCTGCCTATCCGTGGGGCCAAGACCCTGCCGGCCAAGCTGGAAGAGCATAAGGAGATGGCATTCCTGTCCTACCAGTTGGCGACGATCAAGATCGATGTGCCGCTGGATATTGGGTTGGATGATTTGCACCTGATCGAACCGGATCGCGAAAAGCTGCTGGAACTGTACACGCTGCTTGAGTTCAAGAGCTGGTACGACGAGATCCAGCGCGATGCCAAGCGTGTCGAGCTCAAATCGGCGAGCGAGGTTGCGCCGGCCGCCGAAATGCCGGTCGAGGCTGTTATATCGGTACCGGTAGAGGCGGTTTACACCACCATTCTGGACCAGGCCACCTTCGACGTGTGGCTGAAAAAACTCCACGATGCGCCGTTGTTTGCTTTCGACACCGAAACCACCGGCATCGACGCCCAGCAGGCGCAATTGGTTGGGGTCTCGTTTGCTGTGCAGCCCCATGAAGCCGCCTACATCCCGCTGACCCATTCCTATATCGGCGCGCCGGATCAATTGGACCGCGACACCGTGCTGCTGGCCTTGAAGCCGCTGCTGGAAGATCCGACTAAGCTCAAGGTGGGCCAGCACGCCAAGTTCGACATGAACATCCTGGCCAACTGCGCCATTGGTGGCGACCCTGCCCAGGGCATTACCGTGCGCGGCATCGCCTTCGACACCATGCTCGAATCCTACGTGCTCAATTCCACCGCGACACGGCACGATATGGACAGCCTGGCGAAGAAATACCTGGACCACGACACGGTCAGTTTCCAGGACATCGCCGGCAAAGGTGCCAAGCAACTCACGTTCGACCAGATCGCCCTTGAGCAAGCCGGCCCCTACGCGGCCGAAGATGCCGATGTGACCTTGCGCCTGCACCAGCACTTGTACGCGCAGCTGACGGCGATTCCGAACCTGGCCAGTGTGCTGACGGACATTGAGATCCCGCTCGTGCCGGTGCTGGCACGCATCGAGCGCCAGGGCGCACTGGTGGACAAGGACCTGCTCGGCATCCAGAGCATCGAGCTGGGTAACAAGATGGTTGAACTGGAGCGCCAGGCGTACGAGATCGCCGGTGAAGAATTCAACCTGGGTTCACCCAAGCAGCTTGGAGCGATCCTGTACGAGAAGCTCGGCATGCCGGTGCTGAAAAAAACTGGCAAGGGCCAGGCATCCACGGCTGAGGAAGTGCTGGCCAAACTGGCCGAAGATGATTTTCCGCTGCCCAAGGTGCTGATGCAGTACCGCAGCATGAGCAAGCTCAAAAGTACTTATACCGACCGCCTGCCGGAACAGATAAACCCGCGTACCGGGCGTATTCATACGTCTTACCATCAGGCCGTCGCGGCGACCGGGCGCTTGTCCTCCAGCGATCCGAACTTGCAGAACATCCCGGTGCGCACCGCCGAGGGGCGGCGCATTCGCCAGGCGTTTGTCGCGCCCAAGGGCTACAAGCTGCTGGCGGCGGACTATTCGCAGATCGAGCTGCGGATCATGGCGCATTTGTCCAAGGACGAGGGCTTGATGAACGCCTTCCGCAATGACCTGGACGTGCACACGGCCACGGCGGCCGAAGTGTTCAAGGTTGAGTTGAATGAGGTCACGTCCAACCAGCGCCGCAGCGCCAAGGCGATTAACTTCGGCCTGATTTACGGCATGGGTGCCCAGAAGCTGGGTAAGGACATCGGCGTCGATACCAAGACCGCCAAGGCTTACATCGATGTGTACTTTGCCCGCTATCCAGGGGTGCGCGAATACATGGAGCGCACCCGCGCCCAGGCGGCGGATCAGGGCTATGTCGAAACCTTCTTCGGGCGACGCCTGTACTTGCCGGACATCAACTCCAACAAGCCCCAGGAGCGCGCGGCGGCCGAACGCACAGCGATCAACGCGCCGATGCAAGGCACGGCGGCGGACATCATCAAGAAGGCCATGGTGCAGGTGGATAACTGGCTGACCGAGTCGGGCCTGGATGCCAAGGTCATCCTTCAGGTGCACGACGAATTGGTGCTGGAGGTGCGTGAAGACCTGGTCGCGCAGGTCAGCGAGAAGATTCGCGAGCATATGAGCGCAGCGGCTCAGTTGGACGTGCCTTTGGTGGTGGACGTAGGCGTAGGCGATAACTGGGACGAGGCGCACTGATTCTGCGGCTTCGCCATCATCGCGAGTGGTGGCGAAGCGGTTTAGAGCGCAAACCGCGGTCAGTTATTTCCAATAGTTTTTTGAGCCTGTCGGAACTTAACCTGTGAACTGCCACTCAGAGTTACTGAATGGGTGGTGAAGCCCTTCAATGCTCCTATGTTGTGTTAAGTGTTGGCAGATAATTCTGGACCCCGCCCTAGCGGTCCGGAACTTGAACCCCGAACTTCCCCTCCCCAAAAGAAGTCCGGGGTTTTTTTTGCCCGCAGAAAAGTTACTCGACGATTTCTGCGCCCTTGTCCGCCAATTCCATCCAGCCGGCCAGTACGGTGTAGGCTTCTTCCAGGCCCATGCGCTTGGGGGCGGAGAACAGCTGAATCGTGATGGTATCGCCCCAGCCCTTACGGATGTCGGACTGCACTTTGAGCAGGGTGTTCTTGGCTGCTCCGTAGGTGAGCTTGTCGGCCTTGGTCAGCAAAATGTGCATTGGCATGCCGCTGGCGACAGCCCAGTCGAGCATCAGCAAGTCGAAGTCGGTCATTGGATGACGGATATCCATCATCAAGATCAAACCCTTCAAACTCTCGCGGCCACCCAGGTAAGCCTCAAGGTGACGCTGCCAGTGCAGCTTCAGCGGGATAGGTACTTTTGCATAACCGTAGCCCGGCAGGTCGACCAGACGCCGATCATCGTCTAGCTTGAAGAAGTTGAGTAGTTGCGTGCGGCCCGGGGTTTTCGAGGTGCGCGCCAGGCTGGCGTGAGTCAGGGTGTTCAGTGCGCTGGATTTACCGGCGTTGGAACGGCCGGCAAAGGCGACTTCAAAGCCCTCGTCATCGGGGCATTGGTCCACTTTGGCGGCGCTGAGCATGAAGGTGGACTGTTGGCACAGGCCGAGGATGGGGTTCTTGAGTTGCATGAGATTTCCGATGTGGGCGGTGCCGAGAAAGGGTGCGGCAAGCGGTGTCGTTTCCGTTTCAGTAGCGCCAGTATATAATGCCGCAGATTTTGTGTGTGCTTTGTCCCAGCGAAGGATGAGGTTCACGGGAGCGAAAGACCTTTATTGCGCATTAGAACGCAAAACGCTCTCAAACCCTGAATAGGTCGATGTATGGACCGACGGTTGCTCGCTTCTGCTGCCCTGATTCCGCTTTACGGCGCTCAGGCTACACAGGATCAACCGAGTTTGCATGGTCAGGCTGACGCAGTGCGTGACCCAGGGTTTCAAGGCAATGCCGCCGCGTGGTTTGTGCATGGACTGCAGTACTGAGGATTACCAGGCCGTCATTGATTTGATGGTGAGTAAACCCGGTAGATAACTCTTAAACCCTTAGCCGTAGTTGGATTAGCTGATGAACAAACTGATCGTGAGTCTGCTGTTGACCTTGGGCATCACAGGCGCTGCCGTCGCTGCAGAGGGCCCCGTCAAAGGTGATGCCACTGCCGGTCAAGCGAAGGCCGCCGTGTGTGGTGCCTGCCACGGGCCGGATGGTAACAGCCCGGCGCCGAACTTCCCCAAACTGGCCGGCCAGGGTGAACGTTACCTGAGCAAGCAGATGCACGACATCAAGGACGGCAAGCGCACGGTGCTGGAAATGACCGGCCTGCTGACCAATCTCAACGATCAGGACCTGGCGGACCTCGCGGCATATTTTGCCAGCCAGAAGGGTAGCGTGGGAGCTGCCGATCCTAAATTGGTCGCCCGCGGAGAGCAGTTGTTTCGTGGCGGTAACCTGGAAAAAGGCTTGCCTGCCTGCACCGGTTGCCACTCGCCCAATGGCGCAGGCAACGCTGCCGCAGGCTTCCCGCACCTGAGCGGCCAGCACGCCACCTACATCGCCAAGCAGTTGACCGACTTCCGCAAAGAAGAAGCCGGCCGGGCCAACGATGGGGACGCCATGACCATGCGCACCATCGCTCGCAAGCTGAGCGACGAAGACATCGCAGCCCTCTCCAGTTATATCCAGGGCCTGCACTGACGGGGCTGGGCGTTAACGCTCGATTAATCCCGCGATGCAAGCATAAAAAGGGTGGCTCAGGCCGCCCTTTTTTGTGGCCGCTGCCGTTACACTAACGAACTCATGTCCGCGTAGACCTGTCACAACAAAGGTCGCGTGAGGCGACTTTATTTGTCCAGGAGTAAAGCATGCGTAATCTGATCCTCAGCGCCGCTCTCGTCACTGCCAGCCTCTTCGGCATGACCGCACAAGCTGCCGATGTGCCGCTTGAAGCCGGTAAAACCTATGTTGAACTGGCTAACCCGGTTCCGGTTGCGGTACCGGGAAAGATAGAGGTGGTGGAGCTGTTCTGGTACGGTTGCCCGCATTGCTACGCGTTCGAGCCGACTATCAACCCATGGGCTGAAAAGCTGCCCAAGGACGTTAACTTCCGCCGCATTCCTGCCATGTTCGGTGGCCCATGGGACGCCCACGGCCAACTGTTCCTGACCCTGGAAGCCATGGGCGTTGAGCACAAGGTCCACAACGCCGTCTTCGAAGCGATCCAGAAACAAGGCAAGCGCCTGACGAAGCCGGACGAAATGGCTGACTTCGTTGCTACTCAAGGTGTCGACAAGGACAAGTTCCTGGCGACCTTCAACTCCTTCGCCATCCAGGGCCAGATCAAACAGGCCAAGGAACTCGCGCAGAAGTACGGCGTGCAAGGTGTTCCAACCCTGATTGTCAACGGCAAATACCGTTTCGACCTGGGCAGCACCGGTGGTCCTGAAGCGACCCTGAACGTTGCTGACCAACTGATTGCCAAAGAACGCGCTGCCAAGTAAGGGGCTCGCCATGCGCCGCTGGGGTACCGAGCGTGTCGTTGGCCTGCATGAACCGCAGGTCAACGAGCATCATCTGGAGTCCACGGGCCTGCCGGCAGATAGCCGCTTGCGCCTACTCAGCTTCAATATCCAGGTGGGCAACAGTACCGAGAAGTATCGGCACTACCTCACGCGTGGCTGGCAGCACCTGCTGCCCCACAAGGGGCGTACCGGTAACCTGCAGAAAATCGGCGACCTGCTCAGCGACTTCGACTTGGTCGCCCTGCAGGAAGCCGACGGCGGCAGCCTGCGCTCCGGCTATATCAACCAGGTGGAGCACCTTGCTCAGCTAGGGGCCTTCCCGTACTGGTATCAGCAACTCAACCGCAACCTGGGGCGCCTGGCACAGCACAGCAACGGCGTACTCAGCCGCCTCAAACCCACGGCTATTGAAGATCACCCCTTGCCAGGCCCCAAAGGGCGCGGGGCGATTCTTGTGCGTTTTGGCGAAGGCCCGGAAGCCTTGGTGGTAGTGATGATGCACCTGGCTCTTGGGGGGCGTACGCGCAACCTGCAACTGGCCTACGTGCGTGAATTGATTGGCAACTATAAGCATCAGGTGCTCATGGGTGACATGAACACCCATGCCAACGACCTGCTGCAGAATTCTCCGCTGCGCGACCTTGGGTTACTGGCGCCGCAAGTCGAAGCCACGTTTCCCAGCTGGCGCCCGCAGCGCTGTCTTGACCATATCCTGCTCAGCCCAAGCCTCACACTGGAAAGTGTGCAGGTGCTAGCGCAGCCCATTTCCGATCACCTGCCGGTCGCGGTAGAGATTCGTCTGCCGGGTTCGCTCACGGCTGATGCATTACCCGCGTTGAGCCCAGGCCCTCGCGGACCCCTTGCATGAGCGACGACGCCCAGCGCTGGAAAGAGAAATACCTCCAGAGCATCGAGCAACAAGACAAACTCGAACGCCGCTGGGCTGCCCGCCTCGATTTGCTGCGCCGCGGGCTGGTGCGCAGCACGCTGGCCGCCGAAGGCACCGACCGCGCCGTCGATCAATGCATGAAGGAAATGCGCGATGTCGTGCGCACGGACGACATGGATGCTGCCCTCGCCGCTTTACTGCCGCGCCTGGAAAAGGCCGTGCTGGATTCGGAGCAGCGCCGCGAAACCCGCGTCGACCAGATCAGCACCGCGCTCACCGCCTTGGTCACCCAGTTGCAAAAGCTGCCGCTGCCCCGCGAGGTGGCTCGCCCGCTGAAAACCTTCGCCAAGCAACTCGATGGTCGCGTGGCACAAGCGCGGGAGATACCGCTGCTGCTCAGTGAGCTGAGCAGCCTGCAGGGGCAGGCGCTGAATAATCTGGAGCCTGAAGGCGAACCCGCACGCCCAGGCCCGGGCCTGTTGCAACGCCTGTTCGGTAGTAAAGAGGCCGCCAGTGAAGCGCTCCCGGTTGACGCTGTGCCGGCAGTGCAATTGGCACCGCCAAAGCCTGCAGCGCCCAAACCCGCGCCCGAACCGGAAGAACCTGCGCAATCGGAAGAATTGACCCAAGCCTTGCGTGCCTTTGCACCGCTGTCACCCGCACCCGCACCCGTGGCCTTGAAGCCTGCGCCTGTTGCAGCGGCCGAAGGGCAAGAGATCGCCAGCGAAACGCCGGTATTCGACGCTCCAGAGCTGCCGTCGATTGCGGCGCCTGCGCAATTATCTGAACCCGACGTGCAGGCGCCACCGGTTGCGGAGCCTGCTCACGAAAGCGCACTCGCCGCCTTTATCGAACCGCCGCCGGCTCCAGTCGAAACGCCGGATGAGACCACCATCGGCAGCCTGTCGCTGCCCCCTGTGCTGGAAAGCCCCGAGCCCGACGAACTGCAACCGGACGGCACCTACGCCCTGCCTGATTCGCCTGAACCGTCCTACAGTTCGGTGGCCAAGCACATTGAAGGCACTTTGCTCGGCCTGCTGGAAGATCTTTCCCTGCCCGAACGTCACCAGCCCCAGGCCGAGGCAATGCGTGAGCGTCTCGCCCATGGTTTGAATTGGTACGAACTGCTGCCGATCCTGGATGACCTGGCCGTGCTGATGCTGGCGGTCACCGACAGTGGCCAGCATGAGTTCGAGGCTTATCTCAAGCAGCTCAACGAGCGTCTCGAGGCATTCCAGGGGCATTTGCAGGTCGCCAGCGAGGGTCACGCCGACAGCAGCCTGGCCGCGCGGGAGCTGGACACGCAGATTCGCGAGCAGGTCGACGGCCTGCAAAGCAGCGTGCAGGACGCCGCCGACCTGGACAGCCTCAAGCAAGTGCTCGAAAGCCATCTTGAAGGCTTGCTCGGCACCATGGATGAACACCAGCAACAGCGTGACCTGCGCGAACAGGAAGTGGCCGCACGCCTCAAAGGTCTGGCTGAACGCGTGGCCCATATGGAGCAGGAGGCCCAGGGCTACCGCGAGCACCTGGAGGTACAGCGCCAGAAGGCCTTGATCGATCCACTCACCGGGTTGCCCAACCGTGCGGCGTGGAGCGAACGCCTCGATTACGAGGTCAACGCCTGGCATCAGCGGGGTAACAGCCTGTCGCTGGCCATGCTTGACCTGGACCACTTCAAGCGCATCAACGACGGTTACGGGCACCTGGCGGGGGACAAAGTCTTGAAGATCATCGCCAATGTGCTGAGCAAGCGCCTGCGACCGACGGACTTCATCGCGCGTTTTGGGGGTGAAGAGTTTGTGCTGCTAATGCCCGACTCGGCCTTGGCGGATGCCTTGGCCGTAGGTGAAGTATTGCGTGAGGCTATTGCAGCGTGCCCGTTCCACTTCAAGGGTGAGCCGGTAATCATCACGGTGTCCATGGGCGTGGCGCAGTTTCAACCCGGCGAGCGCAGTGACCTGGCGCTCAAGCGTGCCGATGAAGCGCTCTACAAGGCAAAAGCTGCGGGACGTAATCAGGTGCAGGCGGCATAAAAGATGTTCCATTTTGTAATTTGACCGCCTGGCCATGAACCTTACGTTACACTGTTGCATTATCGTCTTTTAGTGTAATGCCTCTCGCCATGAAATCCTTGTATATCGCCTTTGCATTTCTCTTGCTTGCCGGCTGCGCCAGCGGCCCGCGCCTGAACACCAGCCATCCTTCGGTCAACCACGACAACCGCGTGCAGTTCGTTGTGGTGCATTACACCTCGACCAACCTTGAACGTTCCCTGGCGCTGTTGACCCATGGCCAGGTCAGCAGCCATTACCTGATCGGCGACGACGCCTCCGGCACCATCTACAAGCTGGTGGATGAAAGCCAGCGCGCCTGGCACGCGGGGGAAAGCGAGTGGATGGGGCGCACCTGGCTCAACTCCAGCTCCATCGGCATCGAGATCGTCAACCCAGGGTTCAGTGATACGCCGACAGGGCGTGTGTGGTACCCGTATTCCGAAGCGCAGGTGCAGTCACTGATCGTGCTGCTCAAGGACATCAGCAAGCGCAATGGCATCGACCCCAAGAACATCATCGGGCACAGCGACATCGCCCCACTGCGCAAGCTGGACCCAGGCCCGTTGTTCCCTTGGAAACGCTTGGCGGCAGAAGGTCTGGCCGTGTGGCCGGATGCCCAGGCAGTGGCCCGGTTCCAGGTGCAGTACGCCGCGCAGTTGCCGAGCATTACCTGGTTCCAGGAAGAGCTGGCGCGCCTGGGCTACCAGACGCCGCAGACCGGTGAGCTGGATGTGGCCACGCGGCACGTTATCGCCGCGTTCCAGATGCGCTTTCGCCCGTCACTGTTTGATGGCACCCCGGATGCTGAAAGTGCCGCGATCCTGCGGGCTTTGAATCACCGCTGATGGTGTAAAACTGTAGAAGCGAGCTTGCTGTGGCGAGGGAGCTTGCTCCCGTTCGACAGCGAAGCTGGAGCCGGCTTTTTTGAGGGGCGCTTCGCACCCCAGCGCAAGCAAGCTTGCTCGCCACAGGGTTCTCGCTCCTACAGGGGCAATGCCATATAGAACTGCGTACCCTGCCCCGGCCGTGAGTACACACCCATGCGGCCGCCGTGCAATTGCACGATCTCCTTGCACAGTGCCAACCCCAGGCCCGCACCGCCTTTCTTGCGGCCCACCTGTACAAAGGGTTCGAAGATCCGCCCTTGCTGGCCGTAGGCAATGCCTTCGCCGTTATCCTCAACGCTGATAATCACCCGCTCGCCATGCCGTCGTGCCTGCAGACGAATCTGCCCGCCTTCGGCGGTGTGGCGCAGGGCATTGCCCAGCAGGTTGTCGAGTACCCGCTCCAGTTGCACTTGGTCGGCATACAGCCGTGGCAATTCAGGTTGAGCTTCTACCAGCAACTCAATGTGCTGGGCGTTCGCAGGCTCAGCAAATCGGGCCCGTGCGTGCTCCAGCAAGTCGGTGACATCGCACGTACCCAGGGTGAGTTTTTGCAGGCCGTTCTGATAGCGCGAGAAGTTGAGCAGGTCGTTGATCAACTGCATCAGGCGCTGCATTTCTTCATTGACCGTATCCAGCAGGTCTGCCTCGCGGGAGTCAGGTGGGAACTTGGCCCGCTCACGGAACAAGCCGAAGGCCATATGCATGCCGGTAACCGGCGTGCGCAGCTCATGGGAGGCGCGCAATACGAACTCGCTGCGCACCCGTTCGAAGGCGCGCTGTTCCGTCACATCATGCAGCACCATCACGGCCCCGAGAATGTGCCCCTGTGTATGGCTGACCGGGGTCAGGCTGTAGGTCAGCAGGCGCAACTCACCCTCGACTTCCACCTCCAGATCATCCGGGGCCCGCTCCAGATTGCCGCCGCGCAGCACCAGCTGCAGCTGTTCATCCATTTCCGCGCGACCCATGGCTTCGCCAAGCCCTTGACCCAGCCGTTCCTCATCCCAGCCCAATTGGCGCTGCGCCACAGGGTTGAGGTGCTCCAGGCAGCCTTGGCGATCAATCATCAACAGGCCGTCATCGATACTGTCGAGCACCGCTTGCAGGCGCTGTTGGCCGGCCAGCAGCTCATCGATGTTAGTGGCCTGATGTTGGCGCAACGCTTCAGCCATGATGCCGAAACGGCGGGTCAGCAGGTTCATTTCCGCTGCGGAGGAGATCGGCAGGGTGACTTCGAAATCGCCCTGTCCGATTTTGTCGGCGGCCTTGGCCAGGGCCTCGATGGGGCCACCGAAACGCCGGGCGATGCCATGGGCCGTGACGAACCCGATGATCAGCACCGCGAGCCCCACCAGCCCGAGCAGGCCCGCTATCAACAAGGCGCGCTCACGGGATTTATGTTCACTGGTACTGATATTTTCCAGGGCCTGCTTGTGTTCGGCGATCAAGCCGTTGCGCAGTATGTTGAAGGTTTCGGTGAGCTTTTCCTTGCTGCCCGCAGGCGGTGATGCCTGTTGGGATTGGTCAAACGCCTTGAGCAGATTCTGGTAATCCGAGCGTGCCTGGCTGAAACCATGGTTTTTGCCGTCGACCTGCTCATGGGCGATGCCCTGGTCCAACAGATCGAAATAATGCTGCTTGGAAGCTTGCAGGGCGTCTGGGTCGGGACGCTTCTCCAGCATCATGATCAACTGGTCGCCCAGGCTCTGACGCAATTTGAGCCCCAGGTCCAGGGTGATGAAATTACTGCGGATCAACGATTCCTGGGTCTTAGCCATTTGCATGACGCTGACCAAGCCCAGGACCAACCCCAGCAAAGCCACGGTAATCAACGCTGAGATGCTCAGGAATAACCGGGTGCGCAGTTTCATCGCGAGCTTCATAAAGTCCTGTTCAAAGGTTGTACTGCTTGCGTTTGCGGTACAGCGTCGACGCATCGATGCCGAGTGTGCGGGCCGCTTGGTCCAGCGTGTCGCTGGTCGCAAGTACGGCGCCGATATGGGCTTTCTCCAGCTCGTCCAGGCTCAAAGCCGCTCCGATACGCGGTGCATTGTTGGCCGGTTGCTCGGCCATCCCCAGGTGACTGATCTCCACCTTTTCCTGCGGGCAGATGATGCTGGCGCGTTCCACCACGTTACGCAGTTCGCGGATGTTGCCGGGCCAGCGATAGTTGAGTAGCGCTTCGCGGGCATTATCACTGAAGCCGCGCGCCGGTCGTGCGTATTCCTTGACGAAGCGGGCAAGGAAGCGGTCAGCCAGGGTCAGGATGTCTTCACTGCGTTCGCGCAGCGGCGGCAAGTGCAAGGTGATGACATTCAGGCGGTAGAGCAAGTCTTCACGGAACCGGCCATCGCGCACCATGTCTTCCAGGTTCAGGTTGGTGGCTGCGAGGATGCGCACGTCGGCGCGACGGGTGACCGGGTCGCCCACGCGCTCATACTCTTTGTCTTGGATAAACCGCAGCAACTTGGGTTGCAACGTGAGGGGGAAATCGCCGATCTCGTCGAGAAACAGCGTACCGCCGTCCGCCTGGTTCACGCGGCCCAAGGTGCTTTCACTGGCGCCGGTGAACGCGCCGCGGCTGTGGCCGAACAGTTCGCTTTCCATTAGTTCGGCGGTCAGTGAGGGGCAGT
Organism: Pseudomonas sp. GL93; assembly: GCF_003408955.1. Taxonomy (NCBI): domain Bacteria; kingdom Pseudomonadati; phylum Pseudomonadota; class Gammaproteobacteria; order Pseudomonadales; family Pseudomonadaceae; genus Pseudomonas; species Pseudomonas sp. GL93. The sequence goes on along the minus strand of NZ_NKRF01000099.1, from coordinate 28,770 downwards.
TGATGGTCACGCAGGACTTCTTCGAGCGTTTGCTCCAGCCGTGTATCGCCCGGGCCAACTCACCTTTACCGGTGCCGGACTCGCCGAGAATCAAGATATTGGCGTCCGTCCCGGCCACCTGCCGCGCGGTTTCCAACACCACCATCATTGCCGGGCTATGGGAGTCCAGGCCGTCTTTGGGCTGGCGCACCTCGCCTTCCAGCGCTTCCAGCCGCGCAGAGAGCTGACGCACCTCCAGTTGCTTGGCCGTGGCCAGGCGCAGTTGGTCGGGGCTGCAAGGTTTGACCAGGTAGTCGGCGGCGCCAGCCTGGATGGCGTCCACGGCGGTATCCACGGCCGAATGGGCGGTCACAATCACCACGCGCATCCACGGAGCCTGCACGCGCATCTGGGCCAGCACGTCCAGGCCATTGTCCTCGCCCAGGCGCAGGTCGAGGAAGCACAGGTCGAACACCTGACGCTGCATCAGGGCATCGGCCTGGGCGGCGCTGTTCGCGGTGGCGACGGTATAGCCCTCATCTTCCAGGCAATAGCGGAAGGTGCGCAGGATCGCGGATTCGTCATCCACTAAAAGAATGCGGCCTTGAAGTTCCTTGGCTGAATCCATCTGTCCCGCACTCCTTAACTATAAATGTGATGGTGTTTAGTCCCGGAATAATCGGGCAAGTTGCATGGTTTATTCTGATTCATAAAAGGCTTCTTCGTGCAGCTATCTGCGCGCCTTCCTACAGACGTGGTTTGCGGGCATTTTCAGGATTTGTTGCTCTTCGATCCTTCGATGTGCGCGCCAGGTGTCTGGTTCCGACCACTTTCCATCGTGCATTTCGCACGGCCTGCAACGAGGCATCGTGCAGGATGCTAGGCGATGAATCTATCTACCAAGTCTAACTCTTTGATTTTGTTGTGTTTTATTTTGAAATAAAGCTGGCATGCACTCTGCAATATCTCTCCCAAGAGCGTCATGAACGAATAATCAGAATGCGGGAGCAATGCAGTATGACTCGCCAAAGCCTCAGCCAATTGCGTGTATCGCCGCTGCGCCTGCAGCAGGGCCTGTTTGCCAGCTTGGCCTTGATGGTCACGTTGATTGCCGGCCAGCAGTTGCAGCATTGGCAGGAGCGCGCGCAGCCGGCCCCGCAATTTGAGCGTCCCGTCATGACCCAGACCCATTTCCGTTCCATTGGCAGCGCCAGCGCCGATGTGACTGCCCCGCAATTGAGCCTGGTAGACCAGGGTTCCACCCTGGACGAACTGCCGGCCCATGACCGTTGGGTGTTCTAGGCAAAAAACGTCGCTCGTGTTGAGCGGCTGCACGGCATCACCGCTGTTACCCCTATAGAAGCATAAGGAGAATCACCATGTTGAGTTGGGCAATCACATTTCTGATCATCGCCATTGTGGCCGCAGTCCTGGGCTTCGGTGGTATCGCTGGCACCGCCACCGGCATCGCCAAGATCCTGTTTGTGGTCTTCCTGGTGATGTTTATCGCTTCGTTCTTCTTTGGTCGCAAAGGCCGAGGTTGAATATGGTCAGCCTGCCTTTTAAAGCCCTTGCTGCCGCCCTGCTGTTGGGCGGCAGCGGCCTGGCCATGGCCGCCAACGACGGCCAATCCCGGGCTAACGAATTGCTCAGCGCGGATCCGCAGTACCGCGAAACCTGGCAAGACGTGGTGAAGAAAGAAGAGCGCCTGCCCGAATGGGTGATGAACCTGTCGGGCACGGCCGAGCAAATGAATGCCGTTGAGGAAGATGGCGACAAGTACTTGGTCGGGCCGCTTTGCGAAACCGCAGACACCTGCCTGAACAAGCGCCTGATCGTGGCCTTCAGCCTCGACAAGGAAGATGCCTACGCCATGTTGGTGGAAGTCCCGGCTGGTTTGCCAGCGGACAAGTCCCCGACACGGCACGCCGATTACCGTTTTCTCGGTAAGCCGGACGAGGGTATGCAAGAGCTGCTGATGGAGCAGCTCAAGAAAGACCCGAATTGGTACTAGGTTCCGTCTGACGGAGCCGGCGTCCATAGAAAGAAGCTCTGGTGCTTCTTTCTGTTTGCATCGCTCCTTGAGTGATGCATGACCAGGGGGCCGGGTTGCTCTGATCGATCAGGATCGGCGTGACCTACGGGTACAGGGAGTACCTGCGCAAGGGCCGGGTCAGGCGAAAAGCTGCGACGCAAGTTCACAAGACCTCAAGCTTGCTGAACTTGCGGCGGGCTTATCGCTCTCATGCTCGCGTTTCATGCCGCCCATAGCCGCAGTTTTGCTTTTTGCCTCTGGCCAACCATTACCGGGTATGTCGGCGTGACCATCTATCGAGAATTTTTCATCCGCGCTATAGGATCTTTCTGGCGCTAGGTGATGGATTTCTCAGACATTTCTGCCAATCAATCGAAGTCGTCCAGTATCTCTGAGCGAGCCTGATTTGGCCGCTTAACGGCATATTCACCCGCTCGAATGGCGGATACGAACTGACCGTTTGGACAAATATTTTCAAAAAAAGCCATGCCGATTCGGCATAGGGTAGGCGTTTACGGCATTAGACGTCGCTCCCTTGCATGGGAATAGTTGCGCCTTTTTTCGCCTGCCAGTAAGCCATTTCGGCCACGCTGCGGTGACCTTCCATGGAGGCAGATGCACACACTTTTTCGCTTTCGAGCGTTGCAGCTGGCGCATTTGCCGTAAGTCCACTTGAAGCAAGGGTAATGACATGAAGAAGGCAAAGCTAAGCCTCGCCTGGCAGATCCTCATCGGTTTGGTACTGGGCATTGCAATCGGTGCAGTGCTCAACCATTTCAGTGCTGAAAAGGCCTGGTGGATCAGCAATGTGTTGCAGCCGGCGGGCGATATCTTTATCCGCCTGATCAAGATGATCGTGATCCCGATTGTGATTTCTTCGCTGATCGTCGGTATTGCCGGTGTCGGCGACGCGAAAAAGCTCGGTCGTATCGGCGTCAAAACCATCCTCTACTTCGAAATCGTCACCACCATCGCCATCGTGGTGGGCCTGTTGCTCGCCAACCTGTTCCACCCGGGCGCTGGCATCGACATGAGTACCCTGGGTACCGTCGATATTTCCAAGTACCAGGCGACTGCCGCCGAAGTGCAGCATGAACATGCGTTCATCGAAACCATCCTCAACCTGATCCCCTCGAACATCTTCGCCGCTGTTGCCCGTGGCGAGATGCTGCCGATCATCTTCTTCTCGGTGCTGTTCGGCCTGGGGCTGTCGAGCCTCAAGCCTGAGCTGCGCGAGCCGCTGGTGACCATGTTCCAGGGCGTGTCCGAGAGCATGTTCAAAGTCACTCACATGATCATGAAGTACGCCCCTATCGGTGTATTTGCGCTGATCGCGGTGACGGTCGCCAACTTCGGCTTCGCCTCACTGCTGCCGCTGGCCAAGCTGGTGATTCTGGTTTACGTCGCGATCCTGTTCTTCGCCTTCGCGGTCCTGGGTTTGATCGCACGCCTGTTTGGCTTCTCGATCCTCAGGCTGATTCGCATCTTCAAAGATGAGTTGGTATTGGCTTACTCCACCGCCAGCTCCGAAACCGTGCTGCCGCGTGTGATCGAAAAGATGGAAGCCTACGGCGCGCCGAAAGCGATCTGCAGCTTCGTGGTGCCAACCGGTTATTCGTTCAACCTCGACGGTTCGACCCTGTACCAGAGCATCGCGGCGATCTTCATTGCCCAGCTGTATGGCATCGACCTGTCGATCGGCCAGCAACTGATGTTGGTACTGACTCTGATGGTGACCTCCAAAGGTATCGCCGGCGTGCCGGGCGTGTCCTTCGTGGTGTTGCTGGCGACGCTGGGCAGCGTGGGCATCCCGCTGGAAGGCTTGGCGTTTATCGCCGGTGTCGACCGTGTGATGGACATGGCGCGTACCGCCCTGAACGTGATTGGTAACGCCTTGGCCGTACTGGTTATCTCCCGTTGGGAAGGCATGTACGACGACGCCAAGGGCGAGCGCTATTGGAATTCCCTGCCGCACTGGCGCAGCAAGGAAGCCCTGCCTACAGCACAAGCCACCCGTAGCTGATTGCAGATTGATCGAAAACAAACCCCGGAGAATTCCGGGGTTTGTCGTTTCTGCCAGCCCCGTTATCATTCGCCCCATCTTTCGGGGGATTTATCTGATGCTCAATGGCCTGTGGCTTGGCTTCTTTGTCGTGGCAATGGTGTCAGCGCTGGCGCAATGGCTGGTGGGCGGTAACGCCGGGATCTTCGCGGCGATGGTCGAAAGCATTTTCGCCATGGCCAAATTGTCGGTGGAAGTCATGGTGCTGCTGTTCGGCACCCTGACGTTATGGCTGGGCTTTCTGCGGATCGCCGAAAAAGCCGGGATCGTCGATTGGCTGGCCAAGGCCCTCGGCCCGCTGTTTCGCCGCCTGATGCCGGAAGTGCCCGCCGGGCACCCCGCGATCGGTTTGATCACCCTCAACTTTGCCGCCAACGGCCTGGGCCTGGACAACGCCGCCACACCCATCGGCCTGAAAGCCATGAAGGCGCTGCAAGAGCTCAACCCCATCCCCAACACGGCGACTAACGCTCAGATCCTGTTCCTGGTGCTTAACGCGTCCTCGCTGACGCTGTTGCCGGTGACCATTTTCATGTACCGCGCCCAGCAAGGCGCTGCGGACCCGACGCTGGTGTTCCTGCCGATCCTGCTGGCCACCAGTGCGTCGACGCTGGTGGGCCTGCTGTCGGTGGCGGTGATGCAGCGTCTGCGGCTGTGGGACCCTGTGGTGCTGGCCTATCTGGTCCCCGGCGCGTTGATACTGGGTGGCTTCATGGCGCTGCTGGCGACCCTGTCTGCCACAGCGCTGGCCGGTTTGTCGTCGATCCTGGGCAACCTCACGCTGTTTGGCTTGATCATGCTGTTCCTGGTGATCGGTGCCTTACGCAAGGTCAAGGTGTACGAGGCCTTTGTCGAAGGCGCCAAGGAAGGCTTCGACGTGGCCAAGAACCTGTTGCCCTATCTGGTGGCGATGCTGTGCGCGGTTGGCGTGTTGCGTGCCTCAGGCGCCTTGGAGTTCGGCCTGGAAGGGATTCGCCATGTGGTGGCCTGGACGGGCCTTGATACGCGCTTCGTCGACGCGCTGCCGACGGCGATGGTCAAGCCGTTTTCCGGCAGCGCGGCGCGGGCGATGCTGATCGAGACCATGCAGACCCAGGGTGTGGACAGCTTCCCGGCGTTGGTGGCGGCGACGATTCAGGGCAGTACGGAAACCACTTTCTATGTGTTGGCGGTGTACTTTGGTTCGGTGGGGATCCAGCGGGCTCGGCATGCCGTCGGTTGTGCGTTGCTGGCGGAGTTTGCCGGCGTAGTGGCGGCTATCTCGGTGTGCTACTGGTTCTTCGGTTGAGCATGAGCCGCACCCTGTAGGAGCGAGCTTGCTCGCGAAAAACGTTAACGATAACGCGGGGCATCAGATTCCCCGAGGCGTTCTCAGGTTTTTCGCGAGCAAGCTCGCTCCTACAGGGCGGTGGAATCATCGTTTCGGCGCAGTATTACCCTGTTGCACCACCCAATCCACCACCTGCTTATTCAACTGATCCCCGGCCTGGCCAAAAGCAGCCACCACCGCTGGCACCTTGGTGTCACTCACCGGCTGCCTCACTTCAAACCGACGGCTGGCAATAATTCGCTGATCACGCCCACGCACCAATCGCGCGTCGAGGCGAATCACCACCTCCACCGCTTTGCCTCGATACTCACTCTGAAACGCCTGCAACTGCCCGCCCAGCTCATAGTCGGCTTGCAGGTTGGTCTCATCGGTACTCAGTAATGTCACGCGCCCGTCGCGCTGGAAGCCATCCAGCAGGCGATTACGCAGCAGCACCGGCGCCGGGTCGCTCCAGCGTGAGTTCGCGTAGTTGCTGATCAAGTTGCCATCTGGCACCACGGCGATGCGCGGGCTGTCGAGAAACTCGCTGGTCTGCGGCTTGGTCACGCGCAGCGACCAACTCACTGGCGTGCCTTGGCTGGCCGGTTGGGCGGACGCCAGGCGGTACACGTCCGACGGGTCAGGCTTGGGCAGGATCGAGCATGCGCTGACCAGTGCCAGGGCCATAGGGACGATCATGTGATACGCGCGCTTCATGGCGTGAACTCCTTGTTCTTGTCGCTGCCCAGCAGGTAACCACTGGGGTTGGCTTCCAGGCGGCGAGAGATGGCGCGCAGTGAGCCGAGGGTTTCACGCAGCTCGCGCACGGCTGGCGCCAGTTCGTTGAGGCCCTGCATGCCGCTGTTCACCGAGTCCTGGTTATTGGTCAGCAAGGTATTGATGGTGGCGGTGCTTTGCTCCAGGGATTTCATCGCCTGCTCGGCGCTGCCGAAGGCTTGCTTGCCTTGCTCGCTGAGCAAGCCATTGGCGCTGCGCATCAGTACGGTGGTTTGCTCAAGCGCCGCGCCCGCCTGTTTGCTCACCTGCATCAATTGCTGCATCACCACCTTGATGTCGCCGCGTTGCTCGGCAATGGCGCCGGTGGTTTGTTGCAGGTTATCCAAGGTGTTGCTCAGGCGTTCGACGTTTTCCCGCGAGAACAGGTGGTTGGCGTTGTGCAGCAGCAGGTTGACGCTGGTCATCAAGTCGTTGCTGTTATTGAGCAGGCGTGCGATAGGCGATGGCGACGCGATGATTTCCGGCAGGTTGCCGTCCTTGCCCTTGAGTTCCGGGCTCTGTGGGGTGCCGCCACTGAGCTGGATGATCGAGGTGCCGGTGATGCCGGTCAGGGCCAGCTTGGCCTGGGTGTCTTCCTTGATTGGCGTTTGCCCGGCCAGGCGGATGCGAGCCAGGACGCGGCGCGGGTCTTTGGGGTCCAGGCGCAGGCTGATGACATCGCCCACCTTGATGCCGCTGTACTGCACCGCACTGCCCTGGGACAGGCCGCTGACCGCTTCGTTGAAGATCACTTCGTAATCCTGGAAGGCGGTATCGACGCTGGACTTGGCCAGCCACAGGCCAAACAGCATCGCGCCGACCACCACAATTACGCTGAACAGTCCGATCATCACATGATGGGCTCGGGTTTCCATGTCATACCTCGTTGAGCGATTGAGCGGCATCCAATGCCGCGCGGCCCCGGGGGCCGTGGAAATATTCGTGAATCCAGGCGTCGTCCGTTTCCGAAACGACATCGATGGCGTCGGCCACCAGCACTTTCTTCTGCGCCAGCACTGCCACACGGTCAGTGATGGTGTACAGCGTGTCGAGGTCGTGGGTGACCAGGAACACACTCAAGCCCAACGCATCGCGCAGGGTGAGGATCAGTTGGTCGAATTGCGCCGCGCCAATGGGGTCGAGACCGGCGGGGGGGTCGTCCAGGAACAGGATGTCCGGGTCCAAGGCCAGTGCGCGGGCCAGAGCCGCGCGCTTGATCATGCCGCCGGATAACGAGGCCGGGTATTTATCGGCCGCCGACAGCGGCAACCCCGCCAGGGCCAGCTTGACCGCCGCCAAGTGCTCGGCATCGGCGCGGCTGAGGCCGGCGTGCTCGATCAATGGCAGGGCAACGTTCTCGGTCACCGTCAGCGAGGAAAACAGCGCGCCCTTCTGGAACAGTACGCCAAAACGGCGTTCTACCAGTGAGCGTTCATGTTCAGGCAGGCTCGGCAGGTTTTTGCCGAACACCCGCACTTCGCCTTCGCTGGGGCGTCGCAGGCCAACGATGCTGCGCAATAACACGGATTTACCGCTGCCAGAGCCCCCCACCACCGCCAGGATCTCGCCCTTGTACAAATCCAGGTCGAGGTTCTCATGCACGCTTTGGCTGCCAAAGCGATTGCACAGGCCACGCACTTCAATCACCGCCTCAGTGGGCGCACGGTGTAGACGACTCACCAGCCCATCTCCATGAAAAACATCGCCGCGACCGCATCCAGCACGATCACCACAAAGATCGATTGCACCACGCTCGACGTGGTGTGCGCGCCGACTGACTCGGCACTGCCGCTGACTTTGAAACCTTCCAGGCAGCCAATGGCCGCGATCAAAAACGCAAAGATCGGCGCCTTCACCATGCCCACCAGAAAGTGCTGTACGCCAATGTCCGATTGCAGCAGCGAAAGAAACATCGCCGGCGAAATATCCAGGGCCACCGCACACACCACGCCACCGCCGACGATCCCCGAGAGCATCGCCAGAAAGGTCAGCATCGGCAACGCCACCAGCAGCGCCAACACGCGGGGCAATACCAACAGTTCCATAGGGTCCAGGCCCAGTGTGCGGATGGCGTCGATTTCTTCGTTGGCTTTCATGGAGCCGATTTGCGCGGTGAATGCACTGGCGGTACGGCCGGCGATGAGGATTGCGGTGAGCAACACGCCGAATTCGCGCAGGAAGGAGAAGGCCACCAGATCTACGGTAAAGATCGTCGCGCCGAAGCTCTTGAGCACGGTGGCGCCGAGGAAGGCCACGACGGCGCCCACCAGAAAGGTCAGCAGCGCGACGATAGGCGCCGCATCCAGGCCCGTCTGTTCGATGTGGGCGACCATGGGTGTCAGGCGCCAGCGCTTGGGCCGCCAAATGCCGCGAGCGAAGGTTTCGAGGATGAGGCCGATAAAGCCCAACAGCTTCATTGCGTCTTGCCAGACCGTGTCTACTGCGCGGCCGATGCGGGCCAAGACTTGAATGCCGGCGGCCTCTTCCGGCTCTTTGATCGGTACGCAAAAGTCATTCAGGGAGCGGTAGACGGTCTTGAGCAGTGCACGGTCGGCGGCTGCCAGGGTGCAATCAGTCTGTTCGGCAGAATGTTCGATGCGCGCAGGGCCCAGCAGCTCCACCAGCAGCGAGGCGCCGGCGGTATCCAGCGCACCGAGACCGTTGAGGTCAATGCGGGCGCCGGCGTCGTATTGGCCGTCGAGTGCGGCCGACAGCTTCTTCAGGTGAGCGTAGTGGGCCAGCGTCCAGTCGCCGGTAATCCGTAGCGAAGGCGGGGTGCTGGACGTATCTAGATGGGCCGCGCCGGCCGTCGTGCTAGTGGTCATAAGCTCCGAGCTTGTTTGGCTATCCACAATTGCTACGTAATAGCACGATCCGGCTTACTTTGGGTTGTCCGCTTGTGCTGTGTCTATCACCTTGAAGCGCAGAACGCCGATGACTTGGCCGTCTTCGGTGAGCACCTGCACCTGCCAGCGCCCTACGGCGTCACCCGGGAAGTTCTGCTTGTGGGTCCAGGCGCGATAGCCTTCCTTGCGCCCACCATGGATGTCCAGGGCAATGCGGTCGACTTCCTGGCCGTTGAATTTCCACACATGGTAGATGCGCTCATCCAGCCCGCGTGGCGCGTTGATCGCGGTGTACGCATACAGCCCACCACTGCGCAATTGGGCGGCGGTGACTTGCTTGAGGTCGTCGCCCGGCGTGCGGTCTTGCAATTGGGTGCTGATGGCGACTTCGGTCATCCACAGGGTGGCGGGCGGTACCCAGCTGCGCAGGAACCAGCCGGCGCAGCCGATAGCGGCCGTTACCCCCAGCAGCATCGCCCAGCCCTTGAGGCTACGCAGCGGCAGGCTGACGGCCAGGCTCGGGATCGACAAGACCATGGCTACACCCAACGCCAGTTTGTAACTCTGGGCGGTGGTCAGGTGCATGATGATCGGCAGCGCGGTCAGCAACGCGGCGAATAGGGTCAGGGTGTGCAGGGCCAGGAACAGCGAGCGTTTGGGCGCCAGCCATTTGTAATACAGCGGGTCGATGATCGACACCAGCGCCGCCGCGCCCAGCAGGCCGGTGAACAGCGATTGGCCGCTGTTCCAGGCGGTGGTGACGAAAAAGAAGGGCAGGACGAAAAACAGACTTTCCTGGTGGATCATCTGGGTGGCGTATCGCAGCAGCGGTTCAGGGATCTCGCGATTGAAGACTTTGGTGAACAGTTGCGTAAAGCTGTTCTCCAGCATCAGCCACAACCAGCTCACCAGCATGATCACCGCGATCCAACTGGCCATGCCCTGCTGACGGTCTACCAGGATGAAGCTGCCCACGCCCGAGATGAAACCGCCGAGTGCAATCACCCCTGGGTAGCGCTTGATCAGTTCTATAACGCGCTGGATGAGGGGCGGCAAGTTCGGCATGGGCGGTTCACTGGTTGTGGGAAAAATCTCAGACAGAATAACGCCTTAGCCCGGTATTCTGTGCCTCATTACTCAACAGGTTTGCGATAAAGCCTCAGGCCGATCAAACCAAGGATGATCAGGCCCAGCACGCCCGCGCCGATCCAGGTCAAGGCGTCATAACTCAACAGCGGTTTTTCGATGCGCCAGTAGCCCGGCTGCTGGAACGCTTCGCGCATAGCCTGGTTGGTTTGCGCCAGGCTCACGGCCTTGATGCGTTTAACCGGGTCGCTGAAACGTCCATTGGAGTAGTCGCCAGCCGCACTCCAGTAATAGTCGGCCAGTGCGCTGTTGCCCTGCACTGCCCAGGCTTGGCGGGCGATGGCGGCTTGTTGCAGGCGTGTGAATACTGTTGGGTCGAGGCCGTTCTTGAGCAGCTGGGCCTTGAGGTCTTGCAAGACCTGCTCGGCTTCAGGGAGGTTTTCCCGCTCAAGGTCGGCATTCAGGCTGAGGAACCCGACGCCGCCGAGTACTTCGCGTTCCACCCACGGGCCGTAGGACAAACCGTGCTTGAGGCGCAGTTGCCGGTACAGCGCCCAGTCGAGGTAGTCCTTGAGCAGGTTGTAGGTTTCATCATGCTGGTCGTCCAGCACAGGCTCGGGGAACAGCCAGTGCAGCTTGGCGCCATCGCCCACCCAGCCGCGGATCAGGTCACGGTGGCTGGCGGCGGTGTGCTGGATTTCCGGGAGGGGGCGATGTTCGCTCGGCTCCACTGGGTCGAGTTCACCATAGGTGCGTTCCAGGTAGGCGGGCAGCAGTTTGTCGAGATCGCCGACGACAATCAGGGTCATATTGTTCGGCGCGTACCATTCGTTGCGCAGCTTCTCCAACTGGTCGCGGGTCAGGTGGCTGACCTCGGCGCGTTCGGCGCACTTGAGGCCCAACTCCACAGCCAATTGGTTGCTGGCGCTGTGACCGAGGTCCTGGCGATCCAGCAGGCGTTGCAAGTGTGAATAATGGCCGCCGTCTTCGCGCTCCACCACTTGCTTGGCGGCATTGATATGGGCGTCGGTCAGTTGCGTGCGCGTGAGGATTGCCAGCAGCAGGTCCAGCACCTTGCGTTGGTTCTGCGCGGGCGCCTCGATCACGAAGGTGGTATCGGCGTTGCTGGTGTAGGCGTTCCACTCGCCGCCCAGGGCTTGCATGCGGTCTTCGAGGTCGCCCTCGCCGCCGCCGTCGATGCCGCTGAACAGCAAGTGCTCGAACAAGTGCGGCAGTTCTTTTTCTTCGCAACCGAAGTCGTCCAGGCCCACACCAACCACCAGGCGAATAGCGACATGCCCACGCTCGGTGCCCGGTTTGAGCAGCAGTTGCAGGCCGTTGGGCAAGGTGTAGCCCTCGACTTGCAGACGGTCAAAGGCAAAGGCGTGTGCCGAGCCCAAGAGCAGGCAGGCGAGTAACAGGCGACGCATAACAAGCTTCCTGGCGAATGAGGTCCATTGTTAACTGACTTCGCTCGCGGGCGTACGTTCAGGGCGAATGGGTAATGTCGGCAATACTTTCAGCCGAGAGCGCGTCAGTGTCGGACGTTTCCAACACTACATAAGCACTGCTGCAAAACAACGAGTTCAAGCGTTTCATGTCGGCAATCAGTTCCAAGTGCAGGGAACTGGTTTCCAGGCTCTGCACGATCTTGCGCTGCAGGCGGCTGACATGGGCGTGGGCCAGGCGGCGTTCCTGGGCGCGGAAGCGGCGCTTTTCACGCAGTAATTGGCGGGCGCTTTCCGGGTCGCCGCTGAGAAACACCGACAGGCCCAGGCGCAGGTTGGCGATCAACTGGCTGTGCAGGCCACTGAGTTCCTCCAGGCCTACTTCGGAAAATTGCCGGCGTTGCGAGGTCTTCTGTTGCTGGACCTTACGCAGCATGCGTTCGATCAGGTCGCCCGCCAATTTCAAGTTGATCGACAGCTCGATGATCTCTGCCCAGCGGCGGTTGTCCTGTTCGCTGAGGTCCTCACGGGGCATTTGCGCCAGGTAGAGTTTGATCGCGCTGTTGAGCGCCTCGACGTCATCGCTGAGGCTGCGCATTTGCTGGGTGATTGCGGTTTGGTTGCCGCGCAGCACTTCCTGCATCGAAGTGAGCATATTGTCGATCAAGTCGCCCAGGCGCAGGGTTTCGCGGGCGGCGTTCGCCAGGGCCAGGCTTGGGGTATTCAATGAGGCCAGGTCCAGATGGCGTGGCTTGGCCTTGCCATTGGTTTCGGGGCGTTCCGGCAGCAGCCATTCGCACAGGCGGGCCATGGGCCCGATGGTGGGCAACAGGATCAGGCAACGGCTGACGTTGTAGAGCAGGTGGAAGGTGATGACCATGCCCTGGACGCTGTAGTCCAGGCCGTCCATCCAGCCTACGAGCGGGTCGAGCACCGGAATGATCAGCAACAGACCGATCAATTTGTACAGCAGGCTGCCCAGGGCCACTTGGCGACCGGCAGTGTTTTGCATGCTGGTGCTGAGAAAGGCCAGCACGCCGCTGCCGATGTTGGCGCCGATCACCAGGCCGATGGCCACGTGCAAGCCGATCACGCCGGCACCGGCCAGGGTGGCCGTGAGCAACACCGCAGCGAGGCTGGAGTAGGAAATCATGGCGAACAGCGCGCCGACCAGGGCGTCCAGCAAGATATCGCCGGTCAGCGAAGCGAAGATGACTTTGACGCCTTGGGCATGAGTGATGGGGCCGGCGGCTTCGACGATCAATTGCAGCGCGAGGATGATCAGGCCCAGGCCGATCCCTACCCGGCCCAACTGCCCTGCCCGCGTCTGCTTGCGCGACAGGAAGAAAATCACCCCGAGGAAGATCAGCAGCGGCGACAGCCAGGACAAATCGAACGTCAGCACCCGCGCCATCAAGGCCGTACCGACGTCGGCGCCAAGCATGGTGGCCAAGGCCGGCGTGAGGCTCATCAGCCCTTGGCCGACGAACGAAGTCACCAGCATCGCGGTGGCGTTACTGCTTTGCACCATGGCCGTCACCAGGATACCGGCGACAAATGCCAGCCAGCGCTTGGACATATTCTGCCCGATGACTTGGCGCAAATTGGAACCGTAGACCCGCAGGATACCGGTTCGGACGATATGCGTGCCCCAGATAAGCAGGGTCACGGCGGAAAGCAGATTGAGCAAGGTCAGCATGCTCGGCCCCCCGTGTGGGTGCGCTCCAGCAGGAGCGAAGGAAAGTTACCGCGTGCCGCTCTACGTCTTGTACCTAAGCTGTAGTTGGCGAATGGGCTCTGCGCCAGCATCGCATAGCTAAACTCGGGATTGAAACAAAACTGTCATGAAGATCGTTCCCCACGCTCGGCGTGGGAACGCATCCTGTGACGCTCTGCGTCACTTTGCGGACGCGGAGCGTCCGAGAGGGCATTCCCACGCGGAGCGTGGGAACGATCACTCGCGGGTCAAATTTACTGACCCGGAATGTCCTTGCGCAGTTTCACCGGGTCCTGCTGTTTCTTCTTTTTCGCGATGGCGGTACGCATCTTGATGTTCACCGCTTCCACCGCCAGCGAGAACGCCATGGCGAAGTAGACGTAGCCTTTTGGCACGTGTACGTCGAAGGATTCAGCGATCAGCACGGTACCCACGACCAGCAGGAACGACAGCGCCAGCATTTTCAGCGACGGGTGCTTGTCGATGAACTCGCTGATAGTGCCGGCAGCCAGCATCATCACCAATACCGCAACGACAATGGCGGCAACCATCACCGGCACGTGGGAAACCATGCCGACAGCGGTAATCACCGAGTCCAGGGAGAACACGATGTCGATGATGGCGATCTGGATAATGGTGTAGATGAACTTACCGCCGGCGCCTTTGGGTTCATCTTGGGTTTCATCTTCACCTTCCAGGGCGTGGTACATCTCCTGGGAGCTTTTCCACAGCAGGAACAGGCCACCGAAGAACAGGATCAGGTCGCGACCGGAGATGCCCTGGCCAAACACCACGAACAGGTCGGCGGTCAGTTGCATGACCCAGGTGATCGACAGCAGCAACAGGATGCGCGTGACCATGGCCAACGCCAGGCCGAAGATCCGAGTGCGCGCCTGCATATGCTTGGGCATGCGGCTGACCAGGATCGAAATCATGATGATGTTATCGATGCCCAGGACGATCTCAAGGGCCGTCAGGGTGAAGAAGGCAATCCAGATTTCCGGATTGGTCAGCCATTCCATGTGTCTTCCTTTGAGCAAGTGTTAACCGCGCAAGCTGTAGCGCCGCGCGGTGAGTGAGTCGGTACGATTATAGAGTGCTGAACAGCGGAAAAATCCCCATCAGCAATGCGGCGAACATTATGCACAGGCACACCAACACTGCCCACTTGAGTGTGAAACGCTGGTGATCGCCGAATTCGATCCCCGCCAGAGCAACCAGCAAGTACGTCGAGGGTACCAGTGGGCTGAGCAAATGCACGGGTTGCCCGACGATCGACGCCCGCGCCATTTCCACCGCGGTGATGCCGTAATGGCTGGCAGCTTCGGCCAGTACCGGCAGTACGCCGTAGTAGAACGCGTCGTTGGACATGAAGAAGGTAAACGGCATGCTCACCAGCGCGGTAATCACCGCCAGGTAAGGGCCCATCGCTTCGGGGATGACCGCCAACAGGCTTTTGGACATGGCGTCGACCATGCCAGTGCCCGACAGAATGCCTGTGAAGATACCGGCGGCGAAGATCAAGCCCACCACGGCCAATACGCTACCGGCGTGAGCAGCGACGCGGTCTTTCTGCTGCTGCAGGCACGGGTAGTTGACGATCATGGCGATACTGAACGCCACCATGAACAGCACCGGCAGCGGCAACAGGCCGGCAATCAGGGTGCACATCAAGGCCAGGGTCAGGGCGCCGTTGAACCAGATCAATTTCGGCCGGCGGGCGTCGGGGAATTGCGACACGCTGATTTCGCTGTGGTCGATCTCATCGCCTTGCAGGTGCAATTCACCCAGGCGTGCACGCTCGCGCTTGCCGTACATGTAGGCAATCACCAGGATCGCCACGACACCGGCGGCCATGGCCGGGATCATCGGTACGAAGATGTCCGACGGGTCTACATGCAGCGCACTGGCGGCGCGCGCCGTCGGGCCGCCCCAGGGGGTCATGTTCATGACGCCACCGGCGAGAATGATCAGGCCGGCCATGATCCTTGGGCTCATGCCGATGCGCTGGTACAGCGGCAGCATGGCCGCGACGCAGATCATGTAGGTGGTGGCACCGTCACCGTCCAGAGATACCACCAGGGCCAGTACGGCGGTGCCGACCGACACCTTGAGCGGGTCGCCCTTGACCATCTTGAGGATCTTGCGCACGGCCGGGTCGAACAGGCCGGAGTCGATCATCAAAGCAAAATAGAGGATGGCGAACATCAGCATCACGCCGGTCGGCGCAAGCTTGGTGATGCCTTCGAGCATCATCGGGCCGATCTTCGGTGCAAAACCGCCGAACAGCGCGAACAGGATCGGCACGATGATCAAGGCGATCAGCGCGGACAGGCGCTTGGTCATGATCAGGAACATGAACGTGATGACCATGGCAAAGCCAAGGAAAGTCAGCATAGGAATACTCCAGGCGTAGCGCGGCTAGGGAATGGCGGACCGAGTGGCGGTCAGCGCAGAACGAAAGGCACGAGGCGTACGGGTGGAGTTGGAGCGAACAGGCGGGTACGAGCGGACATCGGGAATCACCATTGTTGTTGTTAACAGCCGGTCTGTTGCCGGCAGTGGAGGCGATCCTAGACGGGGAAGCTTTCAGCCAGCTTTCGCTGAGAAAACAGCTGACACGCGGGCTTGGGGTTTATGCAGATAAAACTGTGGGAGCTGGCTTGCCTGCGATAGCGGTGTGTCAGCCAACATCTCTTATGGCTTTGACACCGTCATCGCAGGCAAGCCAGCTCCCACATTTGGGAATGGTCGCTGCCAGACTATCAGGGTAGCTCCAGGCCGCCGGCGGCTTTGTGCAAGGCTCGCAAATGCTCACCCACCTGCTTGAGGTTGGCTTCACAGGCGGCAATCTCGGCTGCGCGGGATGGGTCGAGCAGCGCCCTCACCTCCTTATCCAGCTCGCCGGTCAACGACTGCAACTGCTTCTGGCGTTCGGCGCTCTCCGACTCCAGGCGCTTGGCTTCCGAAGGTTGCGGCAGGCCATAACCCCCACTGTCCAGCAACTCGGCCGGGCGACTCAGAAAGCCACTGTTGGCGAGAATTTGCTGCAGC
Source organism: Pseudomonas sp. GL93 (assembly GCF_003408955.1). Lineage (NCBI taxonomy): Bacteria > Pseudomonadati > Pseudomonadota > Gammaproteobacteria > Pseudomonadales > Pseudomonadaceae > Pseudomonas > Pseudomonas sp. GL93. The sequence continues at coordinate 12,457 of NZ_NKRF01000099.1, read as the reverse complement.
GTGTTGTTGGCTTTCTCCATGCCGCCGTATTTCAGCTCGCGGGCATTGAGATAGCGTTGTTTGACCTCATCCTGGGCGAGCATCAGTTGTTTGCGATAGCTGGCCTGCTCCAGCAGCAACAGCGCGGCGCTGGTACGCAGGTCGGCCTGGCTGAACCATTGGCGACGCGCTTGCGCATCCAGGGACAACCAGTCTTCGACCTGGGTCTGCTTGATCGGCAGTTGCTTGCGCAACACATCGAACATGGCTTGGTAGCGCTCGCGGAACGAGTCGAAGTGATACCCCAGCCGCAGTGCCTCGCGCTTGTCATTCAATACGCTGGTATCGGCCAGGCCGCGGGCGCTGAGCACTTCCAGCAAACCGTTGGGGGTGATGTTGTCCAGGCCAGTCAATTGCGGGTTGGCGCTGCCGCTGCGCAACAGTTTCAGGCTTTCGACCGCACAATTGTTGGAGATAAAGAAGTAGTTGCCGTCATAGCTCCAGTGCATCTGCGCCGCATGTTCGACGGTGTCGTTGATTTCCTGGCGGCTGAGCTTCAGCGGCACCGATGCCAGGCCACGCAGTTCGGTCTTGGTGTACTCATCAATGACCTGGGCCAGCGGCAGTACGAACAGCCGCGACGGGTATTTGCCCACCAGGCCATCCCAGCTCGACAGCTGTACGTCACCGACGAAGGCGCGGTAAGACAAGACCAGGTGCCGGTCCAGATCTAGCCGGCAATCCGGGCCACGCGGGCGGCCCGGGGCACAAATCACCAGGCGCAACATGCTATGGCCCCAACGGCTCACCAGGTTCTGGTTGGCTTCGGCCAGCAGATAGTCGATTTCATACACGCGCTCCGGATCGATCTGGCCCAGGGGCGTTTTGGCGAAATCGTTGCCCGCGTTCAGGAAGGCATAGGTACTGGCGCAGGTGTCCTGCTCGGGCGGGGCCCAGCCGAAGTGATCCTTGTAATAACGGAACAGCGCGGGGCGGCGACAGGCATAGCTGGGGTCCAGGAGGAAGTACTCCATGTTGACCGCTACGAACTCCAGCGGGCTGGTGGTTTCGTAGATGTCCGGGCTGCGCACCACCTGATGGTTGTGCTGCTCACGCTCGCCGCGGCGACCGACATATTGTGGCCAGCCGGCGAGATCCAGCAGGCGCGGGTCGTCACTGAGGGTAAAGCGGCGGTCGTTCTGGCCACGGCACTGGTCGGGCAAGCCGATCAAGCCGGTGATGCTGTTCTGACGGCTGCAGCGTTGGATCAGCGTGCGCTCGTCCTTGGACCACAGGCGCGCACGGTCATAGATGTGGGTCAGTTCATGCAGCACGGTGGCGAGCATTTCCCGGCGCACGGTACCGTGGGGGCGATTGGTTTTCTGGGTGGCGGCGCGGCCGTCAGTCAGGCTGGCGAGCAGGTTCTGGTTGAGGTCCAGCTCGGACACCAGGGATGCCTGGCCATAGGCGTTTTCAGGCATCTTGTCGGTCCAGCCGACATCGATACGTCGGTCCAATTGCTCGACAAAGCGCGGTGGCAAGGAGCGCAGCGCTTCATCGAGCAATGCCTGGCTGGCCTGCTGTTCGGCTGGGCTCAAACCTTCGGTCTTGAGCCGCAGTTGCAGGCTGGCCTGGGCTGTACTTGCACACAGCAGCACGGCCCCGGCCAGGAGCCAGGGTTTGATGCGCCTCACAGAGCGAGGATAGCTTCGGCGAGGGTCTGGTCGCTGGCATCACGGGCTTCAGGCACGCGGGTGCGAAGGGTATCGAACGCGGCTTCCAGCTGGGCGCCACGGATCTTGCCATTCGTTGCGACGAAACTGGCGGCGTCATCGTGGGCTTCGCGCACGATCTTGGAGTCGCGGATGGAGGTGGTGGTGTCCGAGGTGAAATCAATGGTGCGCGCCGAGGCACGCACGACGATGTTGCTGGTGGCCTTCAAGGTTTGCGCCTGGGCGACATCGGCCAAAAACAGCAGGCCGAGGGCGGCGACGATCAGCGGGCTACGCATGGGGTGACTCCAATGACAAAGATAGAAATACAACGATGATTATTGGACGAGAATTGCTTGCGCCAGTTCAAGGTCGCTTGCATGAAGTTTTGGCTGGGTGCGACGCAGATAATCCAGCGCGGACTCCAGGCGTGCGCCCCGCCATTGGCCGTCAGTGGCAACGAAAGCGGCAGCATCATCCCGAGCGGCCATGACCAACTTATTGTCGAACGGCGCAGAGGTCACTTTGCTGGTGGCATACACGCTGACAACAGTGCTCTGGGTGGACACATCCAACGCTGAAGCCATGGGTGACCAGCAGGCGCAACACAGAACAGGAACACTCAATAAACGGTATGAAAAAGCCATGGGACTCGACAACTGAAAGCGAGCGCCAAGGCTAGCGCAACGGCCGGGCGAGAGCCAGCGTCGAGCCATGCGGGAGCGGCGGGCGCTCCCGTCTGGTTGCCGTGGATCAGATAGCCAGGATGGCCTGTGCCAGCTGTGCATCGGTAGCGGTATTCAATTGCGGCGCTTGTTGGCGGATCTGGGCCAGGGCGCTTTCCAGTTTCACGCCACGGATGGCGCCTTCGCTGGCGACAAAGCTGGCGGCGTCGTCACGGGCCGCTTGTACGACCTTGTTGTCGCGCAGGGATGAGGTGGCATCAGACGTGGCATCGGAAGTTGCCTTCAGAGCGCCGACGATCGAGTCGGTCGTCATGATCAAGCTGCTCGCGTTGGCATTGGCAGCCAGGGTCAGCACAGCGGCAGTGCACAGCAGGCGAAGACGGGACATGGGGTAACTCCTGTAGACGAATAATAAGGTGGCGCGAAACGGCCACAATGAAACGGACTGGGACTGTCGAGCATCAGACGCACGCTCTACAGGGTTCGCCACATGGTGAACGGATATTAGGCGTGTGCCGGGCTATTCGGAAGCCTGCAATTAAACTGTACCTGTCATATTTTAATAATTTTAAACTGTGCCTGTGTGCTTGGATTGAGCGCATTTCAATGCGCAATCACAGATACAACAAAGCCCGCCTCCGGTTACCCGGGGCGGGCTTTGCTTTGACAAATCAGGGTGCTGGCAGTGGACCCGTTAGGTCAGGGCCAGCGGGCGCCACTTAGCGCCAGAACGGCTTGCTCAGCTCTTCGTAGCGGTGAGCTTCGCTGATACCGGCGTCAGCCAGCAGACGCGAATCCAGGCGGGCCAGTTGGTGGCGGCTGGAGATGCGGCGCTGCCACAACATCAGGTTGGCGAGAACGCGCAAAGGCAGGGAAGCCGGGGGGTTTACAGCTTTTTCTTCGAAGAACAGTTCGGAACTGAGTGTACGTTCCATGATGACATCCTTCCGCTTGTGGCGGGATTAGGTAGTGGTTTAACTGATGCCAATGATCCTCCTCCAGCGCAAGACTCTCTAGATACAGTTCACCTGTATTGTGAGAGGCCAGTTAACTGTTTAAGAGGGCTGTACGGTACGAAATTGGGGCAACTGTACCTGTGCGCACTTAAAAGGTGCGAAATAGGCGTTTTTAAGCTGAGGCGTGGGATATTTCGGTAGGAAATGACCGGTACAGCAGTACAGTTTTTTCCAGAAGTGCGGGTGAGTTCACCGAGCTGATGAAACTGTATTTGCATCAGCCCGGATCTGTATCCATCAAGCGTTGAGCATGTGCCCGGTTTCTTCCAGGTTGATGTGCCAACTCAGTGCTTCGCGCAGGATGTGCGGGGTATGCCCGCCGATGGCGCAGGCAGCATCGAAGTACGTGTTGAGCGCATCGCGATAGGCTGGGTGCACGCAGTTATCGATGATGACCCGGGCGCGCTCCCGTGGCGCCAGGCCCCGCAGATCGGCAAGGCCTACTTCGGTGACGAGAATGTCCACGTCATGTTCGGTGTGGTCCACATGGCTGACCATCGGTACCACGCTGGAAATTGCGCCGCCCTTGGCAATGGACTTGGTAACGAAGATCGCCAGGTGCGCATTGCGTGCAAAATCGCCGGAGCCACCGATGCCGTTCATCATCCGCGTACCGCAGACGTGGGTGGAGTTGACGTTGCCGTAGATATCGAATTCCAGCGCGGTATTGATACCGATGATGCCCAGGCGACGTACCACTTCAGGGTGGTTGGAAATTTCCTGCGGGCGCAGCACCAATTTGTCTTTGTAGTGCTCCAGGTTGCCGAACACATCGGCATTACGCCGCTCCGACAAGGTAATCGAACTGCCGGAGGCAAAGCTCAGCTTGCCGGCATCGATCAGGTCAAAGGTCGAATCCTGCAACACTTCCGAGTACATGGTCAGGTCTTCGAACGGCGATTCGATCAGCCCGCACATCACCGCGTTGGCAATATTACCGATGCCGGCTTGCAGCGGGCCGAGCTTGTTGGTCATGCGCCCGGCATCGACTTCTTGCTTGAGGAAGTTGATCAGGTGATTGGCGATGCCTTGGGTGTCGCTGTCAGGCGGCGTTACCGTGGAGGCGGAGTCCGCCTGGTTGGTGATGACGATGGCGACGATTTTCTCGGGTGGGATCGGAATCGCGGTGCTGCCAATGCGGTCGTCGACTTTCACCAGCGGGATCGGCGTGCGCGTCGGCCGGTAGGTCGGGATGTAGATGTCGTGCAGCCCTTCCAGGTTCGGGTTGTGCGCCAGGTTGATCTCGACGATCACCTGTTTGGCAAAAATCGCGAAGCTGGCCGAGTTGCCTACGGAGGTGGTGGGCACGATATGCCCTTGCTCAGTGATCGCGACGGCTTCGATCACGGCGATGTCGGGCAATTTGAGCTGATTGTTGCGCAGTTGCTCGACGGTTTCCGACAGGTGCTGGTCGATAAACATCACCTCGCCGGCATTGATCGCCTTGCGCAGGGTGCTGTCGACTTGAAAGGGCATGCGTCGTGACAGTACGCCGGCTTCGGTCAACTGCTTGTCCAGGTCATTGCCCAGGCTCGCGCCGGTCATCAGCGTGATTTTGAGCGGCGAAGTCTTGGCGCGTTCGGCCAGGGCGTGGGGGACGGCCTTGGCTTCACCGGCACGGGTGAAGCCGCTCATGCCGACGGTCATGCCGTCCTCGATCAGTGCAGCGGCGTCTGCCGCGCTCATGACCTTGTTCAACAACGAAGGCAAGCGGATACGATCACGGTACATGAATTGTTATCTCTGGCTACGGAAAGCAAGGTGGGCAGTGTAGTGATTTCAAAAAGTTTCGGCCCGCTACCATGGTCGAATGCCAGGTCGCGATTTAGAGCCTTTGGTCGGGTTTCATGTGTGTGTAAAGCGGGACGCAGAGCATCCCTGGATGCGTTCCCACGCAGAGCGCGGGAACCATAAAAAAACCCCAGCCTACGTGAGGCCAGGGTTTCGGGTATTGCGCTGGCGCAGTGTTATTCGACGGCTTTGACCATGTCTTCGATGACCTTTTTGGCATCACCGAAGACCATCATGGTCTTGTCCAGGTAGAACAACTCGTTATCCAGGCCGGCGTAGCCGCTGGCCATCGAGCGCTTGTTGACGATGATGGTCTTGGCCTTGAACGCCTCGAGAATCGGCATGCCGGCGATGGGGGAGTTCGGGTCGTTCTTGGCGGCCGGGTTGACCACGTCGTTCGCGCCCAGCACCAGCACCACGTCGGCCTGGCCGAACTCGGAGTTGATGTCTTCCATCCCGAACCCCCGGTCGTAGGGCCCTTCGGCCTCGGCCAGCAATACGTTCATGTGCCCCGGCATACGGCCCGCCACCGGGTGGATCGCGTACTTCACGGTGACGCCGCGGTGGGTCAGCTTCTCGGTCAGCTCCTTGAGCGCGTGTTGTGCCCGCGCGACCGCAAGGCCGTAGCCTGGGACGATAATCACGGTATCCGCGTTGGTCAGTAGGAAGGTGGCGTCATCCGCGGAGCCGGACTTCACCGGGCGTGCTTCTTTGGAGCCCGCCGCGGCGCCAGCATCCGGCGCATTGCCGAAACCGCCCAACAGCACATTAAAGAAGGAGCGGTTCATCGCCTTGCACATGATGTACGACAGGATCGCGCCGCTGGAGCCCACCAGGGAACCAGCGATGATCAGCATCGAGTTGTTCAGCGAGAAACCGATGCCCGCCGCTGCCCAGCCGGAATAGCTGTTGAGCATCGACACCACCACGGGCATGTCGGCGCCGCCAATCGGGATGATGATCAGCACACCCAGTACAAAGGCCAAGGCCAGCATCAGCGCGAACGCAGTGAGGTTGCCGGTAAACATGAACGCCAGGCCCAGGCCCAGGGTTGCGAGGCCGAGCACCAGATTCAGTTTGTGTTGGCCGCCGAACTGTACCGGTGCGCCCTGGAACAGGCGGAACTTGTACTTGCCCGACAGCTTGCCGAATGCGATCACCGAGCCGGAGAAGGTGATTGCACCGATAGCGGCACCGAGGAACAGTTCCAGGCGATTACCGGCCGGTATCGAATCGCCCAAGTGCTTGACGATGCCCAGGGACTGCGGCTCGACCACGGCGGCAATGGCGATGAACACCGCTGCCAGGCCGATCATGCTGTGCATGAACGCGACCAGCTCTGGCATCTTGGTCATTTCAACACGCTTGGCCATGATCGAGCCGGCGGTACCGCCAACCAGTAGGCCAACGATGACGTAGCCGATACCGGCAGTCGCCAGTTCAGCCCCCAGCTTATAGATGAGGCCGACGGTGGTGAGTACCGCCAGCGCCATGCCGAGCATGCCGAACAGGTTGCCGCGCCGCGAAGTGGTCGGGTGCGAGAGGCCTTTGAGGGCCTGGATGAAACAGATCGACGCGATCAGGTAGAGCGTCGTCACGAGATTCATGCTCATTACTTGGGCGCCTCTTCTTTTACTTTCGGGGCTTTCTTCTTGAACATCTCAAGCATCCTGCGGGTGACCAGGAAGCCGCCGAAGACATTCACCGCCGCCAGGGCCACGGCCAGTGTGCCCATAGTCTTGCCCAGCGGGGTAACGGTCAGCGCGGCAGCTAGCATGGCGCCGACGATGACAATCGCGGAGATGGCGTTGGTCACGGCCATCAGCGGCGTGTGCAATGCGGGTGTTACGTTCCAGACCACGTGATAACCGACATAAATCGCCAGCACAAAGATGATCAGGTTGTAGATACCGGGGGAGATAAGCTCTTCCATCGTCTGAATCCCTGCTTAGGCGTTTTTGCGGATGACTTGGCCGTCGCGGCACACCAGGCACGCGGCGACGATGTCGTCTTCGAGGTTGATTTCAAACTGCCCTTCCTTGGTGAAGACCAGCTTCAGGAAGTCCAGCAGGTTGCGCGCATACAAGGCCGAGGCGTCGGCGGCGACAGCACCCGCCAGGTTGGTCGGGCCGCAGATGATCACGCCGTTTTCCACCACTACCTGGTCGGCCACGGTCAGCGGGCAGTTGCCACCTTGGGCTGCAGCGAGGTCGATGACCACCGAGCCGGGTTTCATCTGCGCCACGGTATCGGCGCTGAGCAGGGTCGGAGCCTTGCGGCCCGGGATCAGGGCGGTGGTGATGACGATATCGGCCTGTTTGGCGCGTTCGTGCACGGCCAGGGCCTGGCGTTGCATCCAACTGGTGGGCATCGGGCGTGCGTAGCCACCGACACCGACGGCGCATTCACGCTCTTCATCGGTTTCGTAGGGGACGTCGACAAACTTGGCGCCCAGGGATTCGATCTGCTCCTTTACCGCCGGGCGTACGTCGGACGCTTCGATCACCGCGCCCAGGCGCTTGGCCGTGGCGATGGCTTGCAGGCCTGCCACACCGGCGCCGAGGACCAGCACGCGCGCGGCTTTTACAGTGCCGGCAGCAGTCATCAGCATCGGCATGAAGCGCGGGTAGTGATGAGCGGCCAGCAACACGGCCTTGTAACCGGCGATGTTGGCTTGCGAAGACAGCACATCAAGGCTTTGAGCGCGTGAAGTGCGCGGCGCGGCTTCCAGGGCGAAGGCGGTGATGCCGCGCTCGGCGAGCTTGGCGATGGTTTCGTTGCTGAACGGATTGAGCATGCCCACCAACACGGTGCCACTTTTGATCAGCGCAAGTTCGCTGTCGCTGGGGGCAACCACTTTGAGAATCAGCTCGGCGCCAAACGCGTCGTTGGCACTGCCAATGGTGGCGCCTGCCGTTTCATAGGCACTGTCGACGATGCTGGCATTGATGCCTGCGCCGCTTTGTACAGTGACCTTATGGCCCTGGCCGATCAGCTTCTTGATGGTTTCCGGGGTGGCAGCCACCCGCGTTTCACCGGTCTGGGTTTCGAGAGGAACACCAATGTGCACGTCAAATCTCCTGCATGATCTTTTTGCTTTTGATCTTTTTGTAAAAAGGCCAGTGCACCGCGAGTGGCGCAACTGGGGCGGCCGATCAGCACGATCCCGCTGAAATGACAGCGGGGCGCGGCATTTTGCAGGCGAACTTTACGGCCATCAAGGGATTATGACGGGTGACGAAAAATTAACTACAAGTCACCCTGTGACTGATTGTCGCAACAAGCTGAAATAACCTCTTTAAATACAGGTCTTTAAAGGCGTTCAGGCGTTTTCGGTCCGTTTTTCCATTGCCAGTGTGAATAGTCGTGCATTGGCCGGTAAGAGTCGCTGCGAGCCATGAGATACATGGCTTTTAGCCTTATTTTTGGCTGATAAGTACAGTCTGTTTAAATGCGACATATACGTACATCTGTAGGCTCTGGATTTATCTGACTACAAAGTCAGTAATTTCGCTTTGTCCTTTATTTACATGGGTCGTAGCGTCTTGACTGATCGAGCAGCCAGTCCCTGAATGCATGCAGAGAGGCGGATTCGACCTTTTTGTCAGGAATCATCAGGTAATAAGCCTTTTCGCTAGTCAGTGCTTCGGTGCTGGCGATTACCAGTTGTTGCTCCTTCAGCTCCCGCTGTATGAGGAAGGGAGGAATCAGTGCGATGCCCATGTCATGCATGGCCGCCTGGGACAGCATCGAGAATAGCTCGTATCGAGGGCCTGTCATGTCGCGAGGGATGTTCAGTTGTTGGGCGTTGAACCATTGGCGCCAGGCGTAGGGGCGTGTGGTCTGCTGCAGCAGGGGCAGCTCGGCGATCTGTTGAGGGGTGAAGTGCGTGCGGTCGCCGAGTAAGCGCGGGCTGCATACCGGTACTGGGTTTTCGCCCATTAACCTGTGGGATTGCGTACCCGACCAATCGGCATCTCCGAAGTAGATAGCCGCATCGAACTCGGTATCGGCGAACAGGAAGGGGCGTGTGCGGTTCGTCAGGTTCACCGTGACTTCCGGGTGCTGATGTTGAAAGTCTTTCAGGCGTGGGATCAGCCACTGCGTGCCGAAGGTGGGCACCACCGCCAGTTCGATCACATTGGCGCCTTGCTGGCCCATCACCGACAAGGTGTCGCGCTCCACGGCGTCCAGCTGCATTGCAACCCTACGGCTATAAGACAGCCCCGCCTCCGACAGCTTCACTCCGCGGCGTGAGCGGCGAAACAGCTCGACACTCAAAAACTCTTCCAGGCTGGCGATCTGTCGGCAAATCGCGCCTTGGGTGATGGAAAGCTCCAGTGCTGCCTTGGTGAAGCTCTCGTGGCGGGCTGCTGCCTCAAAGCTGATAAGGGCGGTGGTACTGGGAATTTTTCTGCGCATGTACGTTGTCCTCACAGATAAAGCGCATTTATGGGCTTTTTGAGTGTTACGAAGTGAGAAATTAGCACAAGCCTATGCGAATTCCTCGTTTGCCCTCTGCGCTGACCGCGCCTAGTCTGGGTCCACGACTTCTGATTTTTTCCGCGAGGACTTATTCATGGCTGGCAAGGCAAGCTTCAACTGGATCGATCCACTGCTGCTGGATCAACAGCTCACCGAAGAAGAGCGCATGGTGCGTGACAGCGCCGAGCAATTTGCTCAGGACAAGCTGGCTCCCCGCGTGCTCGAAGCCTTTCGCCACGAAAAGACAGACCCTGCTATTTTCCGCGAGATGGGCGAGACCGGTTTGCTGGGGGCGATGATCCCCGAGCAGTACGGTGGTAGTGGCTTGAACTACGTCAGCTACGGTTTGATTGCTCGGGAGGTCGAGCGTGTCGACTCCGGCTATCGCTCGATGATGAGTGTGCAGTCTTCCCTCGTCATGGTGCCGATCAATGAGTTTGGTACCGAGGCGCAAAAACAGAAGTACTTGCCCAAACTGGCCTCTGGTGAATGGATCGGTTGCTTCGGGCTGACCGAGCCCAACCATGGTTCCGACCCAGGTGCGATGATTACTCGTGCACGCAAAGTGGATGGCGGCTACAGCCTGACCGGCGCGAAGATGTGGATTACCAACAGTCCGATTGCGGATGTGTTTGTGGTGTGGGGCAAAGACGATGCTGGGGACATCCGTGGCTTTGTCCTGGAAAAAGGCTGGAAAGGTCTGAGCGCTCCGGCTATCCACGGCAAGGTGGGTCTGCGGGCCTCCATCACCGGTGAAATCGTTATGGATAACGTATTTGTGCCGGAAGAAAATATCTTCCCGGATGTCCGTGGCTTGAAAGGTCCGTTTACCTGCCTCAACTCGGCACGGTACGGGATTTCCTGGGGGGCGCTGGGGGCTGCTGAGTTTTGCTGGCATACCGCGCGCCAGTACACGCTCGATCGCCAGCAGTTTGGTCGCCCGTTGGCTGCTACTCAACTGATCCAGAAGAAGCTGGCCGACATGCAGACCGAGATTACCTTGGCCCTGCAAGGTTGCCTGCGCCTGGGGCGGATGAAGGATGAGGGTACGGCGGCGGTTGAGATCACTTCGATCATGAAGCGTAACTCGTGTGGCAAGTCATTGGACATCGCGCGCATGGCCCGAGACATGCTCGGCGGCAACGGCATCTCCGACGAATTCGGGGTGGCGCGCCACCTGGTGAACCTGGAAGTGGTCAACACCTATGAAGGGACCCATGACGTGCATGCCTTGATCCTGGGGCGCGCGCAAACCGGTCTTCAAGCGTTCTATTAATAGGAGCATGGGCATGGGCGCGCTTTCGCATCTGCGAGTGCTGGATTTGTCGCGAGTACTCGCGGGCCCTTGGTCCGGGCAGATTCTTGCAGACCTTGGGGCCGAGGTGATCAAGGTCGAAAGGCCGGGCAGCGGCGATGACACGCGCGCTTGGGGGCCACCCTTCCTTAAGGATGCGGATGGCGAGAACACCAGTGAGGCAGCATATTATCTGTCGGCCAACCGTAATAAAGAGTCGGTGACCATCGACTTTACGCGACCAGAAGGCCAGAAGCTGGTGCGCGACCTGGCTGCCAAGTCGGACATCCTCATAGAAAACTTCAAGGTGGGTGGTCTTGCGGCGTATGGGCTGGACTATGAATCCCTCAAAGAGGTTAACCCCGAGCTGATTTACTGCTCCATCACGGGGTTTGGTCAGACGGGCCCCTATGCGATGCGCGCGGGGTACGATTTCATGATCCAGGGGTTGGGCGGGCTCATGAGCCTGACCGGGCGGCCTGAAGGGGATGACGGCGCTGGGCCGGTAAAGGTTGGCGTAGCCTTGACCGATATCTTGACCGGGCTTTATTCGACCGTGGCGATCCTGGCTGCGCTAGCGCATCGCGATCACGATGGCGGTGGGCAACATATCGACATGGCGTTGCTGGATGTGCAGGTGGCTTGCCTGGCGAATCAGGCGATGAATTACCTGACCACCGGGACGCCGCCGAAGCGCTTGGGGAACGCTCACCCTAATATTGTGCCCTATCAGGATTTCCCCACTGCCGATGGAGATTTCATTCTCACCGTAGGCAATGACGGGCAGTTCCGTAAATTCGCTGAAGTCGCTGGGCAGCCACAATGGGCGGATGACGTGCGTTTCGCCACCAATCGCGCGCGGGTGGCTAATCGCGCGGAGCTGATTCCCTTGATTCGCCAGGCGACGGTCTTCAAGACGACCGCTGAGTGGGTGTCGCAGCTGGAGCGAGTGGGCGTGCCGTGTGGGCCGATCAATGATCTGGCGCAGGTGTTTTCTGATCCTCAGGTCATTGCGCGTGGCTTGGCGGTTGAGTTACCTCACGCATTGGCGGGCGTGGTGCCTCAGGTTGCGAGCCCGATACGCCTATCCAAGACGCCTGTGGAGTACCGGAGTGCGCCTCCTCTATTGGGGGAGCATACGCTTGAGGTGCTGCAGGGGGTTCTGGGGCTGGGAGCTGCTCATGTGGCTGCGTTGAAGGAGGCGGGTGTTATTTGAGCTTTTCCTTCTATATAGAGGCGCAGTGGGGAGTTGGTTGTTTTTTAACCGAAGCTAACTTATTGATAGAAAAGCAAAATTAAGAGTTGACGGCGAATTATATCTGTCTATAATTCGCCCCACTTCCGGCGCAGTCGAAACGGAAAACTCCTTGGTAAACAATGAGTTGCGAAGTTTCTGGCAGCAAGTTGCTTCAGTTCATCGAAGCCAAAAGGAAGTTGAAAAAGAGGTGTTGACAGCAGCGTGTAACGCTGTAGAATTCGCCTCCCGCTTACGAG
>NZ_NKRF01000009.1:0-1667 GCF_003408955.1 Pseudomonas sp. GL93 | reverse complement strand
CGGCGTTTTTCAAGGTGGTTGTCGCGTCAACCGTTCTGCTATGCCGCTTTTTGTTCGCTCTGTTGGTCCCGATCCGGATTCAGCAGCACCGTTCCTACCGGTTCCCAGTTACGTGTTTGCCCAGACCACCGTTCAGGTCTTTTCCGGCGTTCCCGCTCATACAGTTCATGGCGCAGCGCCAGGATCTGATGGTCTTGTCCACCATGGCGCTCTGACGGGGTGACGAAGCGGATTCGGCTGTGCCTGTGTTCGCTGTTGTACCACCGCATAAAATCCCTCACCCATGTCCGTGCAGCGTCTAAGCTGGCGAAGCCTTCCAAGGGCCATTGCGGGCAGTACTTCAGTGTTCTAAACAGTGATTCCGAGTATGGGTTGTCATTGCTCACGCGGGGACGACCGCGAGAAGGCGTGATGCCCAGCTCATACATTTTGCTTAACAGCGTCACCGATTTCATTGGCGCTCCGTTATCAGAGTGCAACACCAAGGGCTCACGCAGGCACTTCTCATTGATCACGCTGCGTTGCAACAGCGCAGCAGCTTTTTCACCACTTTCCTCATCATAAACTTCCCAACCTACGGCCTTGCGGCTGTAAATATCTTCGATCAAATACAGGTAAAAATACTTACCGCGTATGGGCGAGGGAAGATACGTGATGTCCCACGACCACACCTGGTTAGGCCTCTGAGCCGCGTGCGTTGTCGGCATTACAATGCGCCGAGGCCGTCGGCTACGACCTCTGTGGTGTTGTTGGCCGGCTGCTCGCAAGATGCGATAAAACGTAGCTTCCGACGCCAGATACCGCGCTTCGTCTGCCAGGCGCGGCACGATCTGGCTGGGCGGTAAATGTGCGTATATCGGGCTGTTGCACAGAGTTACGATGGCTTGTCGTTCAATTTCACTCAGCGCATTTCGCGGCTTGGGCCGCAAGGTGGTGGTGCGTGCATCGGCCTTTAACTCTGGCACCTGGGTCCAGCGCTGCAAGGTTCGCAGAGATAGCCCGACCTCCTGGCATGCACGTACTTTCCGGGCGCCTGCGACGATGGCTTCAATCAACCAGCCCACCAACAACTGCCGTTCCGGCAAAGAAGTCAGTTGTCCTCGCCGTCGGTCCCCCAGTAGTCGTTGAGCTTTTTTCGCAGCACTAACAACGCTGCGGTTTCGGCTAATGCAGCATCTTTACGGCGCAGTTCACGCTCAAGTTCCTGGATGCGTTTTTTGTCTTTACGCGTCTGTTCATGGTCAGCCATTTTCTGGATCTGCACCGCCTCTTGACCGCTGATACAGGCTTGACGCCAAGCATTGATCTGCTCGGGGTAAAGGCCGTTTCGACGGCAGTACTCACCTAATTCAAGTTGCGTCAGGCTGGCTGTTTCAATGACAGCGGTCAACCGGGCCTCAGCAGACCATTTATCAGAAAGCGGTATGTCTTCTGGCACTTTGCTTCCTTGGATACTGGCCATCTTGCGCCAGGTATACAGCGATACATCGCTGACCCCTTCACGGCGACAAACTTCGGCTACCGTCAGGTTCAGCGGAGGAAGCAACATCTTAAGCAATGTGGCTTTACGTTCGGGTGAATAGTACGTCACAACCTGCCTCTTTCCGCCCTCGGTATGCTCTTTGGGGGTAAATCAGGAGAGGCGACAACTATCCTGACACCGGGGG
>NZ_NKRF01000054.1:0-1781 GCF_003408955.1 Pseudomonas sp. GL93 | reverse complement strand
ACGGTTGCCAGAGGATGTCGGACATCGCGAGATCTCTTGTTCTTGTATGAGGTTTATCAGACAAAACAGATCCAATGTGGGAGCGGGCTTGCTCGCGAATGCGGTATGCCAGTACCGAATAGGCTCATTGACCCACCGCCTTCGCGAGCAAGCCCGCTCCCACCTATAGATAACCTGTGCCGGTAATAGTTGGGTTTACTGGGCCAGCCAACCACCATCGATGTTCCATGCCGCGCCGCGCACCTGGGCACCAGCTTCGCTGCACAAAAACAACACCAGCTCGCCCAACTGCGACGGCGTCACAAACTCCAGCGACGGCTGTTTCTCTGCCAGCAAATCCTGCTGCGCCTGCTGTGGGTCTACCCCAGTAGCCACGCGATCATCAATCTGCTTCTGCACCAGCGGCGTCAATACCCAGCCCGGGCAGATGGCGTTGCAGGTGACATTACTGGTGGCGGTTTCCAGACCCACCACCTTGGTGAGGCCGATCACCCCATGCTTGGCCGCCACATACGCTGCCTTGCCCACTGAGCCGACTTGCCCGTGCACCGAGGCGATATTGACGATGCGCCCCCAACCCTTGGCCTTCATGCCCGGCAAGCTCAGGCGTGTGCTGTGGAACACCGAGGACAGGTTGATGGCGATGATCGAATCCCAGCGCTCCACAGGGAAATCTTCTACCGCTGCCACATGCTGGATACCGGCGTTGTTGACCAGGATGTCCACGCCACCGAACTCGCGTTCGGCGTAGGCGAGCATGTCGGCGATCTGCGCGGGGTCGCTGACGTCGGCCGGGTGGTGCCCGACCTTGCCGCCAAACGCCTGCACCTGAGTAATCACCGCGCTGGCGTCGCCAAAGCCATTGAGAATCAGGTTGGCGCCGGCCTTGGCCAGGCTCAGGGCAATGCCTAAGCCGATGCCGCTGGTGGAGCCGGTGACCAGGGCGGTCTTGCCATTCAAAGTTGTCATGAAAACCTCACACAATGCCGGTGGCGTAGAAAGTACCGATCACCACGAACACCGCAAGGGTCTTGATGATCGTGATGCCAAAAATGTCCTTGTAGGCTTCGCGGTGGGTCAACCCGGTGACCGCCAGCAGGGTGATCACCGCGCCGTTGTGGGGCAGGGTGTCCATGCCGCCGCTGGCCATGGCTGCGACCCGGTGCAGCACTTCAAGGGGGATATTGGCCGCGTGGGCGGCTGCAATAAAGCTCTCGGACATCGCCGCCAGGGCGATGCTCATGCCGCCGGAAGCGGAGCCGGTGATACCGGCCAGCAAGGTCACGGTGATCGCTTCGTTGACCAGCGGGTTGGGAATGCCCTTGAGCCAGTCCGCCAGTACCAGAAAGCCTGGCAGCGAGGCGATCACGGCGCCAAACCCATATTCCGACGCGGTGTTCATCGCCGCAAGCAATGCACCGCTTACCGCGCTTTTACTGCCTTCGGCCAGCTTGCTCTTGATTGCCGAGAAGCCGAACACCAGTACTACGATAATCCCCACCAGCAACGCCGCCTGCACCGCCCAGATCGCGGTGAGCTTGGCGATTTCGGTGGTCACCGGCGCGCTCATGCCCGGCAGGCTGAGGCTGTGGGTCTTGCCGTACCACTGCGGAATCCAGTGGGTGAACAACAGGTTCATCACCCCCACCAGAATCAGCGGTGACAACGCGAGCCACGGGTTGGGCAGGCTCAGGTTGTCGGCGGTTTCCGGCTCATTGCGCAACTCGGTGCCATAACCTTCACCGGCGCGCTGGGCTTTGTTGCGTTGGCGTGCGAGGTAG
>NZ_NKRF01000010.1:0-1853 GCF_003408955.1 Pseudomonas sp. GL93 | reverse complement strand
AGCCATGTAAGGCCTTGAAGGCTTCCTCGCCGTTAACCAAGGGGAAATAAGCCGCCATGGCGGGATGGTATTCGGTATCACACACAAACCAGGGTGCACCGCATGTCGCCTCCTGGGTGTGCTGAAGGGCAAGGGGCACGACGATGTCGGATTGACTTTGCGTCATCCGAGCAGCCCCCACTCCACCGCTTCATCGCGCAAGGTGATCTTTTCGGAGAGCGGCCAAGGGCGTGGGTAAGTGCGCTCGACTTGATGTACTGGCATGGTCTCGCCCTGTTCAAAGTGGCGAATGACTTCTTTCCACCTAATCGCGAGATCGTTGGGCCAGATGATTTTCCAGTAGCCCGTCTCCGGGCAGGTCTCACCGCTGTAGCAGATACGCACCGGGTAATTGGCTTGGCTGAAAGCCGGGGAACCGGGCATTGGCTTTCCGGTGCCCGGATCGAGCACCATGGCTTTGGCCAGTTGGTTGATCAGTGTCTCGGTGGGCTTGGGCGGTGGGACGTTGGCCAGGCGGGCTTCCAGCCATTGCAGCTTGCCGTCCCAGGCGGGGAGTTTGGCCGGGGGTAAGGGGAGGATATCGTTGATTTCGGGGACTTTGGGGTCGGCGTAGGAGTAGTTACCTAGTACTTTGCCGATTTGCTCGTAGCGTTCTGCACGCTCCAAGTCTTCCTGTTGGCCGAGGTAATGTAACTCGTTAGTGGATGGCGGATTACGAAAACCTTTGCTTAAAAAAGAGGCCGAAACGCTGCTACCAGCAGCGACTCCTAATTGGAACGCCTCAAGCGCTTCATGGTATTTTTTCCCATATTTGAGATCAACACCTAATGCCGTAGCGGCTTTACCATGCGCTTGTTCAGCAGCGCAACGATACATTTGGCGAGCGACATCCGGAGCAATATTACTCGGTTCTAGTTTGTCACCCACGTAATACTGGGCCTGAGCATTGCCCAGATCAGCCGCCTTACGGTAGTAACGCAACGACATTTCCGGGTCTTTCTTCAGCCCGGCAGAACCCTGTTGCAAGAAGATCCCGATAAAGTAATAACCCGTCGCAACTTTTGCCTCGATCAATTGCTGGCTCAAGCGCAAGTGTTCCTCACCCCGCAACTTGAAGAATCCACGCATCGTGCCATTCTGCAAATTGATATTGGCCTTGTAATGACCGTTCTCGGCAGCAGTGCGATACAACCGTTCGATCTCAACATCGACCGTCTTGTCTTGCTTGAGTTGGTTGTTCTTCTGCAACCAACGCGCGTACTGGAACAACTCATCGGCTTCGGCGGATGGTGCAGGGATCTTTTCGTGTACACAGGTAAAAGCCAGCTTGGCCTTGATTTCAGTGAGCGGATTCAAGACCACACTTAATGGACGCGCAGAGACGCTATAGCTCATTAAGGCTGCGCTCAGTAGTGTTACGACAAAAGACAGGCGCATCATCCGAGCAGCCCCCACTCCACCGCTTCATCGCGCAAGGTGATCTTTTCGGAGAGCGGCCAAGGGCGTGGGTAAGTGCGCTCGACTTGATGTACTGGCATGGTCTCGCCCTGTTCAAAGTGGCGAATGACTTCTTTCCACCTAATCGCGAGATCGTTGGGCCAGATGATTTTCCAGTAGCCCGTCTCCGGGCAGGTCTCACCGCTGTAGCAGATACGCACAGGGAAATTGGCTTGGCTGAAAGCCGGTGAACCGGGCATTGGTTTTCCGGTGGCCGGATCGAGCACCATGGCTTTGGCCAGTTGGTTGATCAGTGCCTCGGTGGGCTTGGGCGGTGGGACATTGGCCAAGCGGGCTTCCAGCCATTGCAGCTTGCCGTCCCAGGCGGGGAGTTTGGCCGGGGGTAAGGGGAGGAT
>NZ_NKRF01000045.1:0-2019 GCF_003408955.1 Pseudomonas sp. GL93 | reverse complement strand
GAAGGCCGAAACGATTCCGGCAGTGACCAAGCTGTTGCGCATCGAGCAGATAAAAAAGGATGCCCGTGCGCGCCCACAACCTGAACGGAATGACCACGTTGGGCAACGGGAACTCAAGGAGTGGCAGGCCCAACGTGATGAGCAAATCAAAGCGGTAGAAGACACAACGATTGGCCCACGGGAAGTGCCTGGTCTGAAAGTGCACCTGTGCTCGCTGGTGGCACCAGACTCACCGGCTGGCAAGGAGTGGATGCCGGTGTATATCCATTCCAAGTTGATGATTGTGAACGACGTGTTCACCACCCATGGCTCGGCGAATATCAACACCCGCAGCATGATGGTGGACAGTGAGTTGAATATTGCTCATGAGTGGGCGGAGGTGACGAGGGCGTTACGGCGGCGGTTGTGGGAGATGCATACCGATAAGAGGGGGGCGCAGGATGATCCGGCGGCGGCGTTCAAGGCTTGGCAGGACATTATCAATAACAACAAACGCCTCCAAAAAGATAGGGAGGCACCCGACGCTCCGCTCGTCGAGTTCTATTATGGCGAAGCCACTCTGAAGGATCTCGACTGATGCGCCTGACGCTCTTGCTCTCCAGTCTGCTGTTGGCCGCTTGCGGCACTGGCAATGCACTGACTTTTCCGACGAAGGACACGCCCTTGAACCCACTTACCGAGATCAAAGCCAAGCTGGCTTTTACCTGTGTACACGAACAGATCCCTGCACCATCTGCCGAGGTCGATGAGTTGTTCCAGTACGCGCGTTGGTTGCAGAAAAACAATCAACTCAAGCAAGACAAAACGGTCGATGTTGAGATTGAGCGCTTGTATCGCATCGCCGCTGAGAATGGTCATTACAAGGCCAATATCAACTTACAGAATGGCACCATGCGCGGCTACTTCAAGCTCAGGGGTAAGGAACACCTGCGCCTGAGTCAGCAACTGATCGACGCGGACGTGGCAACGGGTTACTACTTTATCGGCATATTCCTGCAACAGGGATCCGCCGGATTGAAGAAAGATCCAGAAATGTCGTTGCGTTACTTCCGTAAGGCCGCCGATCACGGTAATGCCCAAGCCCAGTACTATGTGGGCGACAAGCTCGATCCGATTGACGTCGCACCGAAAATAGCGATGCAGATGTATCGTTGCGCGGCTGAACAGGGCGATGGCAAGGCCGCCGGTGCTTTGGGCATCTACCTTAAGCACAAGGGGCAGTACCAAGAGGCTCTTGAAGCATTCCAATTGGGGGCGGCGGCTGGTGATGAGAGTTCGGCCTCATTTTTGGAGCAAGGTTTCCGTGGCCCTCAGCCAGATGATCGGTTGTACTACCTCGGGCAACAACGAGATCTTGAACGCGCTGAGCGCTACGAGCAAATCGGCAAAGTACTAGGTAACTACTCCTACGCCGACCCCAAAGTCCCCGAAATCAACGATATCCTCCCCTTACCCCCGGCCAAACTCCCCGCCTGGGACGGCAAGCTGCAATGGCTGGAAGCCCGCTTGGCCAATGTCCCACCGCCCAAGCCCACCGAGGCACTGATCAACCAACTGGCCAAAGCCATGGTGCTCGATCCGGCCACCGGAAAACCAATGCCCGGTTCACCGGCTTTCAGCCAAGCCAATTTCCCTGTGCGTATCTGCTACAGCGGTGAGACCTGCCCGGAGACGGGCTACTGGAAAATCATCTGGCCCAACGATCTCGCGATTAGGTGGAAAGAAGTCATTCGCCACTTTGAACAGGGCGAGACCATGCCAGTACATCAAGTCGAGCGCACTTACCCACGCCCTTGGCCGCTCTCCGAAAAGATCACCTTGCGCGATGAAGCGGTGGAGTGGGGGCTGCTCGGATGACGCAAAGTCAATCCGACATCGTCGTGCCCCTTGCCCTTCAGCACACCCAGGAGGCGACATGCGGTGCACCCTGGTTTGTGTGTGATACCGAATACCATCCCGCCATGGCGGCTTATTTCCCCTTGGTTAACGGCGAGGAAGCCTTCAAGGCCTTACATGAGG
>NZ_NKRF01000066.1:0-2210 GCF_003408955.1 Pseudomonas sp. GL93 | reverse complement strand
GAGCGGAACCCTAGGTGGCCGTTACCGCAGGAATGGATATGTACACGGTCCAACTGTATTGACTGTTAGGCCGTCTTCGCAGGCAAGCCAGCTCCCACAGTTGGATCGTGGGGTGTCAGGTAGATTGGCGTCGACTGTCAGGCCGCCATCGCAGGCAAGCCAGCTCCCACATTTGGATTTCGGAGCGTCAGATGGATATGCGCCGGCTGTCAGGCCGTCACGGGAGCAAGCTCCCTCGCCACAGATTTAGCGTCGTGCCGAAGTTGTGTAGATACCTATGCTCTGATCAGCCTATCGGCTGACGCCCCAACCCACTCCCAGGATTCACGGACCTCCTTTTTATGCCGCCTGCCTCACGCGACCACGCCCGTATCGAGCGCCGTCTCATTGCAGCCCTGACCGGCGCCTGCGAGATCGCAAAAACCGAAATCCCGGGCTTCGAATGGCTGACCCACACCGTCGACTACCGCGCGTTTCCCCAAAGCCTGCGGGTGATATGGGTGTTCGACAGCCTTGCGAGCAAGGATCACGCCCTCGCGACCGGCGCGGACGCCCGTATGCGCGAGCTGACTACCGCCGCGCTGGATGACGCTGACGTGCACGTCCCGAACATCGCCCGCTGCGTCAGTTTCGACTCCGAAGAGGAATGCCACCTTCGGCATAGCGGCGATTGGCGTCGGCGGCTAACTACTCTCCGGGCGATCTGAATCGCGCCACGGGTTGTTGAGCAAGGGGAAACATCGCTACCCCACCTTGCACGTCAACCAAGCCCCCCAGAACAGGCTGCTGAAGAAACGGGTCGCGTCGCCGAAGCCAGCGTCATGCAACAGCTTCTGAACCGCGGCCTCGGAATGTGGCGGGTCGGCGCCTTGAAGGATTTTGCCGAGCTTGGCCTTCACTTCGTCCGGGGTGGCGCCATGCTGACGCCACCGTTGGCCCCACGCCGCCAGTAGCAACGGCTGGCTGGCATACGCATAGTGATTGCCCGCGACGATCAGCGGTGCCCCCGGTTTCAGGTGCGCCCGAATCGATCGCAGCATCCGGGCCTTGGCGTCATCACCCTCCAGATGGTGGAGCACACCGATCAAGGTGGCGGCGTCGTATGACGCGTCTGCTGCCAGGTCTTCAAGCGGCCCGAGATGCAGGGTGGTTCTATCAAGCAAGTGGTTGACTTCCAACTGCTGCCTTGCCGCGTCCAGCATCGGCTGGGAGGGATCAACCGCCATAAAACGCCAGCCCGGTTCAAGGCTGGCCATGGCGATGATCTCCTGCGCCGTACCGCCGGCGCCGACCACAAGTACCTTGGCCGAAGGGGTATCGCCAAGGCTTGCCGCGAGCATGCACGCTGCCAGGTCCTGGCACGCGTCATAGCCCGCCAGCGCGATACGGCTTTGTCGTGCGTACTCGTTGGCTCTTGAGGTATCGAATTTGTCAGCAGGGTTGGGTGAGGATGAGTTCAAGGCGGTTCTCCGTGGCCTTGACGCAAATTACGTTAACCGTGGCAGTAAGAAAAATGCATTAATTTTATGTGCTGCATTCCCATGGGGAATGCGGGGGCGTGCGAGTGGAGGGGTTGCAGGATCGTACAAGCCTCTGACCTGTCGGCCCGGATAGTCTGGCCTTCTCACCGACAGGAAGGCTCAGCATGACTCACTTACAGCATCCCACCCAACCAATAAACCTCGCGCACAAAGCCTCGATCATCGATCAGCAATGGAGCCCAAGAGTGGTTGCCGAAATGAACGACTACCAGTTCAAGGTGGTGCGCATCGAGGGCGAGTTCATCTGGCATTCGCACCCCGAAACCGATGAAGCGTTCCTGGTGCTTGAAGGCACGCTACGTATCGACCTGCCGGATGGCCCGGTGTATGTGAAGCCGGGTGAGTTGTATGTGGTGCCGCGTGGCATTGAGCACAGGACCGCCGCCGAGGGAGAAGCCAAGCTGATGATGATTGAGCCGCGGGGCATCCTGAATACCGGGCATGAAGGCGGTGAGCGTACCGCGTTGAGTGACCAGTGGATTTAAGTGCTGAGGCACATAGGTCTTTACACGACTTTGGGTACACCGCTGAACCTGTAGGAGCGAGCTTGCTCGCGAAGAACGTCAACGATAAAGCGTGCTTCCTGAATGAACGCGGCGCCTGTGAGTTTTTCGCGAGCAAGCTCGCTCCTACAACTGGCATTGGGGCAAGCTCCTCCTACAGCGTCCA
>NZ_NKRF01000024.1:0-2632 GCF_003408955.1 Pseudomonas sp. GL93 | reverse complement strand
AGCCTGGCGGAGTCAGTGTGGGATGAGTTGGGTGTGGAGTCCCGCCAACAAGACTGAATGTGAAAGGCGATCACCTGTGGGAGCTGGCTTGCCTGCGATTGCAGCGACGGGGTCTGACTGAGGCACCGTGTTGTCTGCATCGCAGGCAAGCCAGCTCCCACAGGGGATCGTCATAGGTTTAAGGTATCAGTGGGAATCAGCATCCCACAGCCAATTCCACACCCCCGGCAGATGCACCGGCTCGTTTACATCTTTGACCGTACGGGCCAGCGCTGCGAGTTCCAGCGCGGCGTGGTCGGTATAGAACGGCTCGGCAGCGGTCTTCAAGCCGTTGACCCGCGCGCTGTCCATCAGGATCTGCAAGTACTCCTGCATATGCCGCGCGGTGTAGCGGTTGATGTCATGGAAGGTCACCACCACCGGGATCACCCCCTCCACCGTCGGCAGCTCACCCAAGGCAATACGTTCGCGCACCACCGACAGTTGCCGATACAGGTTGGCCCGGCGACGCGGGCTGGCGTTGAAGCCCCAGATCTTGCCGTCATTGGCACTCAGGTCCGTCAACAGTACCTGCATGCCGTGGCGCTGGTAGGCGGCGAAGGTGCGCTTGTCGTAGTTCCAGAAGGGCGGGCGTACCAGCACGGGGGGCACGCCCGTGATGGCGGCAATGTCTGCGGCCCCTTCGGTAAGGGTGTGTTCCAGGGTGGCATCGTTCAGCCAGCGATGATTGGTGTGAAACGCCGTGGCGGTGTGAAAGGCCAGGACATGGCCAGCGACGAATTCACGTTCCATGGTCTTGCGGCCCCGGGAACTGCCGCCTGCGCGAGCGGCTTCGGTTTGCAGGAAGAACACCGCCTTGATCCCTGGCAACACCGGGTTATTGGCCAGGTCGGCCACTACCGAACGGCTCGGGTTGTTGTAGCCCGAGGCGCTAGGGCCATCGTCGAAGGTCAGCAAAAAGCGGATCGGCGCCTGGGCCAGCAGGCGTTGTTCGGTCTGTGGCGTCAGGGCGATGGGGGCGCTGATGCAGCCCCCCAGGCTCAAGGCCAGGGCAAACAGTGCGATTGCTGTAGCGAAGGATTTCATGCCGTGCAGGGCCCGAGTAAAGGCCGCTGCAGGGGGGATCAGCAGCGGCAGGCGCGCACCATACAGTAAGTGCTGCGCCGGGGTACAGCAGACTTATCGGATAGCTGACGATCAACCGGTTTTCATCAAATTCATTGTTGCTGTAGTCCCTGCGCATACTGGAGTTGCGCCAGCGCACGTTGAGGTTTTTCAAGGTGCCGCTCTGCACCGTATAGCCCACTTCGGTCTCGCGGCCCCACTCCTTGCCGTCGGTGATAGTGCCGGTGTGCACGTTGCTGCCGCTGATGTAGCGGTTCATCAAGGTCAGGCCTGGTACGCCGAGGGCGGCGAAGTTGTAGTCGTGGCGCACTTGCCAGGATTTTTCCTCGGCGTTGTCGTAGCTGGAGTTGTAGCTGTCGTTGGCCAGGGTGCCGCCGCTGGTGCCGTTGACGCGCATCCACGCGCTGTTGCCGGTGAGTTTTTGCAGGCCAACGTAGAAGGTGTTGCCGCCGTACCTGGCCGAGAACAGGCCGGACCAGGTTTTGTTGTCCAGCTCTCCGGCGCGGGCGCTGCCGTCGTCCTTGCCGTAAAAAAAGCCCAGGTTGGCGCCCAGGGTCCAGTCGCCCACAGGCTGGCTGTGGATCAGGTTGAGATACTGCTGGCTGTAGATGTCCTTGAGCTGGGCGTTCCACACACCAACCTGGGTACGCTTGTCATTGAACGCGTATTCGGCACCCTGAAAGTTGAAGCGGTCGGAGGTAAAGGCGGTTTTGCCGAACATCGACATGTCGCTCATGCTGCCGTCGTCTCGCGGGCTGTTGGCGCGGAATTGGCCGCCGTAGAGAGTCAGGCCGTCGATTTCCTTCGAGGTGATCTGCCCACCGCGCAGGGTCTGTGGCAGGGAGCGGCCATCGTCGGAACGCAGGATCGGCAGCACCGGCATCCATTCGCCCATCTTCAGCTCAGTCTTGGATAAGCGCGCCTTGAATGCCACGCCCAGCCGGCCAAATTCATCGGCTGGCCGACCGTCATGGTCCAGCGGCAGCAACTGCGTGCCGCCCGTGCCACGCCCGCCATCGAGCTTGAGCGAGTACAAGCCCAGCACATCCACACCAAAACCTACTGTGCCTTGGGTGAACCCGGACTTGGCGTCGAGGATGAAACTTTGCGTCCACTCCTGCGCGCCACCCTGGGCCTTGGTCGGATTGGTGTAGTTGCGGTTGAAGAAGAAATTACGCAGGTTGAGGTTGGCGCTGGCGTCTTCGAGAAAGCCGTGATCCTGGGCGAACACGGGCAGGGCAGAACTGGCGACAGCAGCCGCCAGCAACAGCTGGCGCGGTTGGAAAGTGCTCATGGTGTGAACCCTGTCTTCTATAAACCTTTCCCAGCCCCCCAGAACCCACCCCACCACGTGTGCTCCTTTCTGCTTTAAAAAAAAAAAAATGAAAATACAAAAAAGAACTATCTCTAAAACAAGAATCTCGCCACTCTACAATCCCTTCCGACCATACTATCTCCCACCACGCCTGCATTGCGCCTCGCACAATAGAACAGTCGCGTCACCCCG
>NZ_NKRF01000101.1:0-2665 GCF_003408955.1 Pseudomonas sp. GL93 | reverse complement strand
ACGGGGACTGCTACGCAGTCCAGCGGGAGCAAGCTCCCTCGCCACAGTGCAGCGCTCCTGCTTAACTGACTGGCATTAGGCAGTTGGAACGTCGGCACTGCTTGAAGGGTCTTTGAACTAACCCCTCCAGAGCGTCCGCTGCCGCATGGCAAAAACCCACGACTTCGCCAAGCAATGGTTTGCCACCCAAGGCTGGAAGCCATTCGCCTTTCAGAAAGAGGTATGGGCCGCGGTCAGGGCCGGCCAGTCGGGGTTACTGCATGCCAGCACCGGGGCGGGTAAAACCTATGCCCTATGGTTTGCCGCACTCAATCGTTTCGCCATCACCCGCCCGCCCGCCACAGGCAAACGCAAACCGCCTGCCGAGCCGCTGACCGTCCTGTGGATCACGCCGATGCGCGCCCTGGCCGCTGACTCCGCACGCGCCCTGCAAGCACCGTTGGAGGCCCTGCACATTCCCTGGAGCGTGGGCCTGCGCACCGGCGATACCAGCAGCAGCGAACGCGCACGCCAGACCCGCCGCCAGCCCACTGCCCTGGTCACCACCCCGGAAAGCCTGACGTTGATGCTGGCCCGTGCCGACAGTGAGACCAGCCTGGCACACCTGCGCCTGGTCATCGTGGATGAATGGCATGAGTTGATCGGAAACAAGCGCGGCGTGCAGTTGCAACTGGCGCTGGCACGCTTGCGGCGCTGGCATCCTGAGTTGATGGTGTGGGGTATTTCCGCGACGCTGGGTAATCAGGCCCACGCGTTGGAAGTACTGGTCCCACAGGGCGGCGGCATCAATGTACAGGGGCAAACGGCCAAGGTACTGAAGGTCGACACCTTGCTGCCGCCCGTCACCGAGCGCTTTCCCTGGGCCGGGCATATCGGTTTGAAGATGTTGCCGCAAGTGGTAGCCGAGGTAGAGGCCAGCAGCAGTTGCCTGGTATTTACCAACACCCGGGCGCAATCCGAGATCTGGTACCAGGCGATTCTGGACGCTCGTCCGGACTGGGCCGGCTTGATTGCCCTGCACCACGGTTCGTTATCGCGAGAGACCCGGGACTGGGTGGAGCGAGCGTTGAAAGATGGACAGCTCAAGGCAGTGGTGTGCACTTCCAGCCTCGACCTGGGCGTGGACTTCCTGCCGGTGGAACGGGTGCTGCAAATCGGCTCCGCCAAGGGCGTAGCGCGGCTGATGCAACGCGCCGGACGTTCCGGCCACGCACCAGGGCGGCCCTCACGGATAACGCTGGTGCCAACCCACAGCCTGGAGCTGGTGGAAGCCGCGGCCGCCCAGGACGCGATCGCCCAACGGCACATCGAAGCGCGGGAATCACCGCACAAACCGCTGGATGTGCTGGTACAACACCTGGTCAGCATGGCCTTGGGCGGCGGCTTTACCCCGGCGGCACTGCTGGACGAAGTCCGCGGCGCCTGGGCCTATCGCGACCTTACCGAAGCGGACTGGGCCTGGGCCCTGGGGTTTGTGCGCCATGGTGGCCTGTCACTCACCGCTTATCCGGATTACCGCCGGGTGGAGCCTGATGAGCACGGCATCTGGCGTGTTCCGGATGCCCGCCTGGCACGCCGCCATCGCATGAGCGTGGGCACCATCGTCAGTGACGCCAGCATCCAGCTCAAGTTCTGGAGCAAAGGCGGCGGCGGCAAGAACCTGGGCAGTGTCGAGGAAGGCTTTATTGCAAGGCTCAAGCCGGGGGATGGGTTTCTGTTCGCCGGGCGGTTGCTGGAACTGGTGCGCGTGGAAAACATGACCGCCTTTGTACGCCGCAGCAACGCGAAAAAAGCCGCCGTGCCACGCTGGAATGGCGGGCGTATGCCCCTTTCCAACGAACTGGCCCAAGCGGTGGTCGAGCGTTTTGATGCCGCCGCGCACGGGCACTTCGATGGCCCGGAGATGCTGGCGGTACAACCGTTGCTGCACACCCAATTGCATTGGTCGGGCCTGCCGACACGCGAACATCTGCTGGCCGAGACCCTGCGGTCGCGGGAGGGCTGGCACCTGTTTCTGTACCCATTCGCTGGCCGCCAGGTACACCTGGGCCTAGCCAGTTTGCTGGCGTGGCGGGTCAGCCAGCAGCAGCCGCTGACCTTTTCGATTGCGGTGAATGATTATGGCCTGGAGCTGTTAAGCGCCACCGAGGTGCAGTGGCCCCAGTTGTTGAATACTAGGTTGCTGAGCCCCCAAGGCCTGCTGGCGGACGTGGTCGCCAGCCTCAATGCCGGCGAACTGGCCCTGCGCCGCTTTCGCGAGATTGCGCGAATCGCCGGGCTGGTATTTGCCGGGTATCCCGGCGCGCCGAAAAGCACGCGACAAGTGCAGGCTTCCAGCGGTTTGTTCTTTGAAGTGTTCAAGCAATATGACCCACAGAACCTGCTGCTGGCCCAGGCAGGGGAAGAAGTTCTACGGGACGAGCTCGATATTCGCCGGCTGGAACAGACGCTGAATCACCTGTCGACATTGAAGTTGGACCTGCACAGGATCCAGCGGCCCACGCCCCTGGCCTTTCCGCTGCTGGTAGAAAGGATGCGCGAAAGCATGAGCTCGGAAAAACTCTCGGAGCGCATCGCGCGGATGGTCAAGGACCTGGAAAAAGTCGCCGACAAAAGGCAAGGCTGATGCATTACCCACTGACGCTGGAAGGTGAAGAGCTATGGC
>NZ_NKRF01000100.1:0-2962 GCF_003408955.1 Pseudomonas sp. GL93 | reverse complement strand
TATTGCACTGCTGCTGAACAACCGGGGCGCCGTCGACAACAGTCAGGGCGGTGAGATTTCCAGCACCCAGTCATTCCTGTTGGCCGCCGATGCGCTGAATAACCGCGGCGGCAAAGTCATCAGTGGCGACAGCTTGCAGGTACGTATCGCCAAGGCGCTGGATAACAGCGTGGAAGGTGTACTGTCCGCCAAGAGCGTTCTGCAAGTGGCAGCCGACAGCCTGGACAACCAGGCCCGTGGCGCGCTCGCCAGCCGTGGTGCGCTGGACCTGAAGGTCACCGGCGTGCTGGATAACCATAACCAGGGGCAGATATCCGCCGCTACGGTTTTGACTACCACCTCAGGCTCCTTGAACAACAGCGACAAGGGCAGCCTCTCGGCCGGCACGCTACAGACGCTCAACACCGGCGCGTTGGACAATCACCAGGGCGGGCGTATCGTCAGCGACGGTAGCCAGACAGTCACTGCCGCCAATGTGGATAACCGCGCGGGTGTGATCGGCAGTCAACAGGCACTGAACCTGACCACTGCGAACCTCGATAACACCGCCGGGTTGATCAACAGCCAGGCGGACCTGACCCTGACCGGGCAAACAGTCGACTCAAGCCTGGATGGCGAAATCTCAGCCAAAGGCGACTTGAATCTCATCGTTCAACAGCTGATCCAGCGTCAGGGCCGCTTGATCGGCGAACGCGCCGTAACCCTCGACCTGCAAGGCGGCAATCTCGACAACAGCGCAGGCTTGATCAGCGCCAAAGGCCCGCTGACCTTCGCGCGCCTGGCCAACCTGACCAACCGCGAACAAGGCGAAATCTCCAGCCAGACGGCGTTCACCGTCGCCGCCAAGCGCATCGACAACGGTGATCGCGGGGTCATCCTCAGTGCCGATCAACTGCGCCTTGAAGCGGATACAGTGGTCAACGCCAACAAGGGCTTGATCTCCGGTTGGAATGGCCTGGCGGTAGTGGGCGGCAGCCTGGACAACAGTGCCGAAGGTACGTTGTCGAGCAAGAGCGGCACCCTGCAAACCAGCCTCACCGGCGCGTTGGATAACCACGCAGCGGGCGCTCTGGTCAGCCAGGGCAAACAAACCCTCAGCGCGGCCAGCCTGAACAATGACCAAGGGATCATCTCCGGCCAGGCTGATGTAGACCTCAACGTTGCCGGTCGCCTGGACAACGGCAACAACGGCTTGATTTCCGCCGGTCAACAGCTGGACTTCAACAACGCCCAGAGTGAAATCCTCAACCGTGGCGGCCAGATCAGCGCCGCCAATATCTCCCTGACCGGTCAAAGCCTGGACAACAGCGGCGGGCAACTGATCAGCCAGGGCACCCTGGAAGGCACTCTCAGTGGTGCGCTGATCAACGCCAACAACGCCCGCCTGGCCAGTGGCGCGGCACTGTTGCTGAACGCAGCCAGCCTGGATAACCGTGGCGGCCAACTGGTCAGCCAGGATCGACTCGACCTGACCCTTGCCAACGGCGACCTGGATAACAGCGCCAAAGGCACGCTCGCCAGCCAGAAAGACCTGGTCATCAAGCTGTTGGCCGGTGACATCCACAACCAGCAAGACGGCTTGATTTACAGCCAAAAAGGCAAGCTGGATCTTGCCGCTCAAGCGCTCAACAACCAAAAGGGCACGCTGCAAAGCCAGACCGAAAACCGCTTGCGCCTCAGTGGCGCCCTGAACAACCAGGGCGGTCGGGTCGACAGCCTCAGTGGCAACCTGGACCTGGAAGCGGCCAGCGTAACCAACACCGCAGGCGGCATCCTCAACAGCAGCAAGGGCTGGATCAAGCTGGTCACCGGCCTGTTCGATAACGGCAGCGGCATCACCCAGGCGCAATCGCTGGATATCACAGCCAGGGACGGGTTGCTCAACCAGATGGGGCATCTGTCGGCGCTGGGCGGTGAAAACCGCATCGTCACCAGCACCTTGAATAACCAGGGAGGCGGTGTGTATGCCGACACCTTGCTCAAGGTCACGGCCGAGGACTTCGATAACCAAGGTACAGCGGTCGGCAACGGCGGCAAGGTGGGCGCGCGCACGATTGATTTCGGCCTGACGGGCACGCTGAGCAACAGCTATGGCCTGATCGAAAGCGACGGCACCCTGCGCCTCGCTGCACAGGCCATCAACAACGCCATCGGCAACCTGCGCGCCATGGGCGGTGTCGGCACCACGGATATTCGCACCACCGGTTTATTCGATAACCGTTTAGGCGCGCTGGAAAGCGCCAACGAAACCCTCAACCTGCAAACCGCCAGCCTGGACAACAACGGTGGGCGCATCGTGCATACCGGCACTGGCACGTTTGACCTGACGTCCGACCAGGTCACCCGTGCCGGTGGCAGCTTCGTCACCAACGGCCAACTGGATATCAAGGCAGCAAGCTGGACCAACAGCAGTGTGATCCAGGCCGGGCGCCTGAATCTCGACATCGGCCAGTTCACCCAGACCGCCAGCGGCCAATTGCTCGGCGCACAAAGCCTCACCGGCACGGGCGACACCTGGACCAACGAAGGCCTGCTGGCCAGTGACGGCACCCTCAAACTGACTCTCACCGGCGGCTACAGCGGCAACGGCCGGGTCAGCAGCCTGGGTGACATGACCCTCGCCGCCGCCAACATGGACCTGGGTGAGAATGCTCGTATTGGTGGTGGTGCAATCACCCAGGTCACGAGCACCAACGTCCTGACCAATCGTGGTCGCGTGACCTCGGTAGGCAACCTGACGGTCAACGCTGCCACCCTGAACAACTACGGCACCCTGGGCGGCTCCGAGAATGTTCGCCTCAACGCCACGCATCTGCTCAATGAAAAAGGCCTGTTGTTCAGCGGCAAGGACATGACCTTGCGCGTCAACGACTTCAGCAACCGCTTTGGTGATGTCTACAGCCTGGGTGGCCTCGACATCGCACGCGATGATGCCAACGGGCGCAGTGCACTGATTGAAAAC
>NZ_NKRF01000126.1:0-2977 GCF_003408955.1 Pseudomonas sp. GL93 | reverse complement strand
GTTTTTCGCGAGCAAGCTCGCTCCTACAGGGGTGGGGGCCAGCCTATTTGTGTGAGCCTTTCCCATGTCCGACTACCTGCTGCAAATGAACGGCATCGTCAAAAGCTTCGGTGGTGTCAACGCCCTCAACGGCATCGACATCAAGGTACGGCCCGGCGAGTGCGTCGGGCTGTGCGGCGAAAACGGTGCCGGTAAATCCACCTTGATGAAGGTGCTGTCGGCGGTATACCCGCACGGAACCTGGGAGGGGGAAATCCTCTGGGATGGGCAGCCGCTCAAGGCCCAGTCCATCCGCGAAACCGAGGCCGCCGGGATTGTCATCATTCACCAGGAACTGACCCTGGTGCCCGACCTGTCGGTGGCCGAGAACATTTTCATGGGCCACGAGCTGACCCTGCCCGGTGGGCGCATGAACTACCCGGCGATGCTGCACCGCGCCGAAGCCTTGATGCGTGAACTCAAGGTGCCGGACATGAATGTGGCGCTGCCGGTGTCGCAGTATGGCGGCGGCTACCAGCAACTGGTGGAGATCGCCAAGGCCTTGAACAAACAGGCGCGCCTGTTGATTCTTGACGAGCCTTCCTCGGCCCTGACCCGTGGCGAAATCGAGGTGCTGCTGGACATCATCCGGGGCCTCAAGGCCAAGGGCGTGGCCTGCGTGTACATTTCGCACAAGCTTGATGAAGTGGCGGCGGTGTGCGACACCATTGCGGTGATTCGCGACGGCAAGCACATCGCGACCACCGCCATGGCAGACATGGACATCCCCCGGATCATCACGCAGATGGTCGGCCGCGAAATGAGCAATCTCTACCCCACCGAGCCCCATGACGTGGGCGAGGTGATCTTCGAGGCGCGTAACGTCACCTGCTACGACGTCGACAACCCCAAGCGCAAGCGCGTCGACGACATCTCCTTCGTGCTCAGGCGCGGTGAAATCCTTGGCATCGCCGGGTTGGTGGGGGCTGGGCGCACGGAGTTGGTGTCGGCGCTGTTTGGCGCTTACCCCGGGCGCTACAGCGCCGAGGTGTGGCTGGAGGGCCAGGTGATCGACACGCGCACGCCGCTCAAGTCGATCCGCGCCGGTTTGTGCATGGTGCCAGAAGACCGCAAGCGCCAAGGCATCATCCCCGACCTGGGCGTGGGCCAGAACATCACCCTGGCGGTGCTCGACACCTACGCGCACATGACCCGCATCAACGCCGAAGCCGAACTGGGCAGCATCGACCAGCAAATCAGCCGCATGCACCTCAAGACCGCCAGCCCGTCGCTGCCGATCACCAGCCTCTCAGGCGGCAACCAGCAAAAGGCCGTGCTGGCGAAAATGCTGATGACCCAACCCAAGGTGCTGATTCTCGACGAACCCACACGCGGGGTGGACGTGGGCGCCAAGTACGAGATCTACAAACTGATGGGCGCACTGGCGGCCGAAGGCGTGTCGATCATCATGGTCTCTTCGGAATTGGCCGAAGTGCTCGGCGTGTCCAACCGCGTGCTGGTGATTGGCGACGGCCAGTTGCGAGGGGATTTCATCAATGACGGGCTCACCCAGGAACAGGTGCTCGCCGCCGCGCTCAGCCATAACAATACTGATCGGAAGACCGCGTAGATGAACCAGGTCAAACACCTTTTCACCCGCTACAAAATGCTCGCACTGGTGATCGCCGTCGCGTTCATCTGGCTGTTTTTCAGTTGGCAGACCGAGGGCGGTTTTCTCACCCCGCGCAACCTCTCCAACCTGCTGCGGCAGATGTCGATCACTGGGATGTTGGCGTGCGGGATTCTGCTGGGGATTACCGGCGGCGAGATCGACTTGTCGGTGGGCTCACTGCTCGGGCTGTTGGGCGGGCTGGCGGCGATTCTGGATGTGGTCTATCACGTGCCGCTATTGGCCAACCTGAGCCTGGTGGCGCTGTGCGGCTTGGTGATCGGCCTGGCCAACGGCTACATGACCGCTTACCTGCGCATCCCCTCGTTCATCGTGGGCCTTGGCGGGATGTTGGCGTTTCGCGGGATTCTGCTGGGGATTACCGGCGGCACCACCATTGCGCCAGTGTCGCCGTCGCTGGTGTATGTGGGCCAGGGGTATTTGCCCCACAACGTCGGTATCGGGCTTGGAGTGTTGCTGTTTGCCTTGACGCTGTTCCTCACCTGGAAACAACGGCGCAACCGTGCGCTGCATGGGTTGGCCGCGCATTCATTGCTGCGCGATGCACTGCGCGTGGTGTTGATTGGCGCGGTGCTCGCAGGCTTTGTCACCACCCTCAACCGCTACGATGGCATCCCGGTGCCGGTGCTGCTGTTGCTGGCGCTGCTGGGGGTGTTCAGCTATGTCACGCGCCAAACCGTGTTCGGCCGCCGGGTGTATGCGGTGGGCAGCAATATGGAGGCCACGCGGCTGTCGGGTATCAATGTGCAAGCGGTGAAACTGTGGATCTTCGGCATCATGGGCGTGATGTGCGCCCTCGCCGGCCTGGTCAACACCGCGAGGCTGGCGGCGGGCTCACCGTCGGCAGGCAACATGGGCGAACTCGATGCCATCGCCGCGTGCTTTATTGGCGGCACCTCGATGCGCGGTGGTTCGGGCACTGTGTATGGCGCGTTGCTGGGGGCATTGGTGATTACCAGTTTGGACAACGGCATGTCGATGCTGGATGTGGACAGCTACTGGCAGATGATCGTCAAGGGCAGCATTCTGGTGTTGGCGGTGTGGGTGGACGTGAGTACGCGCTCGGGCAGGCGGTAAGTTATCCGCCAGAGCACCAATGATCACCTGTGGGAGCTGGCTTGCCTGCGATGGCGGCCTGACAGTCGATATCTATCTACCTGACACCCCAGGATCCAACTGTGGGAGCGGGCTTGCTCGCGAAGGCGGCCCGACAGTCAACACAGTTGGATTGTGTACATATCCATTCCTGCGGTAACGGCCACCTAGGGTTCCGCTCTGACAGCGGCTCACTTTTGAAAAGCGCAAAAG
>NZ_NKRF01000061.1:0-141622 GCF_003408955.1 Pseudomonas sp. GL93 | reverse complement strand
TCAAAGTGCTCGCCACCGGTCACACCCTTGATAGCGGTGGTGACGGTCTGGTCGCCCTTGTAGACGTCATCCGGCGCTACCGTGGTAACGGTGCCACTCGACTGATTCACACCAATGGTGATGGTCTGACCGTTATCCAGCGTAACGGTGAGCGGGTTGGTGATGTTAGTCACCGGTGTACCGTTTTTATCTACAAGGCTGGCGGTGTAAACGATAGTGCCGCCTTCGCCGACGGTGGTGGTGGCAGTCAGAACTACATCGACCTTATCGATGGTGTCGTTGAACGTGGTAGTCGCACCGTTGCCCGCAACTTCCAGTTTTTCGAAGTTGCCACCTGTGGTTTCGGTGATTTGAACGGTCTGCGTGCTCTTATCGATGAACACGTCATCGGTAGGCGCAGGCACGGTTACAGTGCCGACAGTGTCACCCGCCTTGATGGTGATTGAAGAGCCGTTATCCAACTTCAACGTGACGTCAGTACCGGCCTTATTGCTCAAGGTCGCGGTATAGGTGATCTGGCCACCTTCATTTGCTTCAGAGGGGGCGGTCAGTGTCACAGTGGTGGTGTTATCGGTACCCGGAGTGTCCGTTACAGTTGTAGTGACTTTATCGGTACCTGGAACCAGATTTTCAAAGTGCTCGCCACCGGTCACGCCGCTGATAGCAGTAGTGACGGTCTGGTCGCCTTTGTAGACATCATCCGGGGCGACGTTGGTAACGGTGCCACTCGACTGATTCACACCAATGGTGATGGTCTGACCGTTATCCAGCGTAACGGTGAGCGGGTTGGTGATGTTAGTCACCGGCGCACCGTTTTTATCCACAAGGCTGGCGGTGTAAACGATAGTGCCGCCTTCGCCGACGGTGGTGGTGGCAGTCAGAACCACATCGACCTTATCGATAGTGTCGTTGATGGTGGTGGTCGCACCGTTGCCTGCAATTTCCAGCTTCTCGAAGTTGCCGCCAGTAGTCTCGGTGATCTTGACTGTCTGGGTGCTCTTGTCGATAAACACGTCATCAGTCGGCGCAGGCACGGTCACGGTGCCAACAGTGTCGCCTGCCTTGATCGTGATCGAAGAACCGTTATCCAGCTTCAACGTAACGTCGGTACCCGCCTTGTTGGAAAGCGTAGCGGTGTACGTAATTTGCCCGCCCTCATTCGCCTCGGTCGGCGCAGTCAACGTCACGGTGGTGGTGTCGATCGAATCGGTGATCGTGGTGACTGCCGGTGTGGTACTCGGCACCAGGCTTTCAAAATTGCCGCCAGTCGCGCTGGTAATGGTGGTGCTGACCGTGCTGCCGTTGACATAGACATCGTTGGCCGCCGTGTCTACGACCACGCTGCCGACGGACTCGCCGGCCTTGATGGTGATCACCGAGCCATTGCTCAAGGTGACGTTCACCGGGGTTTGTGCCGGGTTGGTGAGCGTGGCGGTGTAGGTGATCTGACCGCCTTCGGTCACGTTCGAACCTGCTGTCAGGGTAACGGTGGTGGTGTCGACCGAATCGGTAATGGTGGTGACCGCAGGCGTGGTGCTCGGTACCAGGTTTTCAAAGTTGCCGCCGGTTGCACCAGTGATGGTGGTGCTGACGGTCGAACCGTTGTTGTAAACGTCGTTGGCCGGAGTATCGACCACAACGGTGCCGGTCGACTCGCCCGCCTTGATGGTGATCACCGAGCCATTGCTCAAGGTGACGTTCACCGGGGTTTGTGCCGGGTTGGTCAGCGTGGCGGTGTAGGTGATCTGGGCGCCTTCGGTCACGTTGCCGTTGGCTGTCAGGGTAACGGTGGTGGTGTCGACCGAATCGGTAATGGTGGTGACCGCAGGCGTGGTGCTCGGTACCAGGTTTTCAAAGTTGCCGCCGGTTGCACCAGTGATGGTGGTGCTGACGGTCGAACCGTTGTTGTAAACGTCGTTGGCCGGAGTATCGACCACAACGGTGCCGGTCGACTCGCCCGCCTTGATGGTGATCACCGAGCCATTGCTCAAGGTGACGTTCACCGGGGTTTGTGCCGGGTTGGTCAGCGTGGCGGTGTAGGTGATCTGGCCGCCTTCGGTGACGGTCGAGCCAGCGGTCAGAGTGACCGTGGTGGTGTCGATGGTATCGGTGATCTGCGTCACGGCCGGGTTAGGGTCGATGGTTAATACCAGGTTGCCGCCGCCGGTGGTACCGGTAACGCCGACGCTGATCTGGCCCGGGTCGATGTACGGGCTGTCATTAGGGGCCAGAGGTACATTCACGGTGCCGGTCAACTGGCCCGCCTTGATGGTGATCACCGAGCCATTGCTCAAGGTGACGTTCAGATCGCTGGTGGAAGGCCGGGTCAGCGTGGCGGTGTAGGTCAGCAGGCCGCCCGCTTCGGTGATGGTTGGCGTCGCGCTCAGGGTCAAGGTCGAAGGCTGCAGCACTTGGTTGCCCGAGTCCGCCGAGCCTGGTGCTCCGCTCAGGGCGTTGAGTGCCGAAGTGCCTTGGCCGATAGGTGCGGTGGGGAAGCCGATGGTCGGGTCTACACGGCCGGCGGTCGCATCCAGCACCACAAAGCTGTGGCCACCTCCGGCGGCGCCGTTGCCGGCAGCGTTTGCGCCTGCGGCAGTGGCTTCCAGGTCGGTGGTCGGGTCGGCGCCGGCGGCGATGGCTTGTTGCAGCTCGGCCACCGATGGCGCGGCTTGCTCGCTGGCCGCTGCCAGGTCGGCGGTGGAGTCCGGCATATCGGCGCTCCACTGGGTGTCACGGCCCAGGTCCAGGATGCGACCGTCGGCCAGTTCCAGGCTCACGGCGCCCGACATACCGGTGTCGATCTGGTCGCCCGCGAACAGGCGATCACCTTCTACGAGGACGCGACGAGTACCTTCCGGAGAAATTACGAAAACTTGACCAACAATGCTTTTGACGGTGGCAACAACACTGCTCATTAAAATTTTCTCCGGCGATCCGTTTCGACAAATCCATTTCGCAGCACACTATTAGCGCTGCCAATCTGGGGGCGTAGTCTATAAATGCATTGACGTCAAATATTTGGCTGGATTTTTTAGCTATCTAGTTTGTGCCAAACTATTGACCTTATGGTCGCCATCCTAAACAATCGCCCTAGTAATGTCACATTGATATTTATGCGGCGAACCGTCCTACATGTGTGAAGCAGTTCCGCTTTTCGAACTTTCCGACGTACGGTCATTACGGTAGCCATTATCCGACGCAGCGGTGCTAAACGCTGTGATTTAAGACAAGAAGTCTTGGGGAAATTTTAAATGCGTCTGCACCTGTTCAAGGCAATACCGTTCGCTCTCGCCGCCAGTTTCGTACAAGCCCAGACACTGCCCCAAGCCATGCAACAGGCATTGGATGTACACCCGGAAATCCAGGCGGGTGTTAACAGCCGCATCGCCGCCGATTACCAATTGCGCGCCGCACAAGGTGGCTACCTGCCGCGTGTTGACCTGAACGCCGGTTACGGCCGCCAAGGAACCGACAACGCCACCACCCGCGCCAACAACCCTGGCGGCAATCACTGGGACACGCTCAATCGCGGCGAATCCAGCCTGCGTCTGCAGCAAATGATTTTTGACGGTTTCGCCACCTCCAGCGAAGTCGGGCGTCAACAAGCCAACGTTAATTCCCGCGCTTACTCTTTGCTCGGGACTTCCGAGCGCACCGCGCTGACCGTTGCCCAGGTTTACCTGGAAGTATTGACCCGTCGTGAGTTCGTACGCCTGGCCGAAGACAACCTGCGCAACCACGAGCGCATCTACGACCAGATCAAGTTGCGCACCGAGCGCGGCGTCGGCAACGGTGCCGACCAGGACCAGGCTGAAGCCCGCCTGGCCCAGGCCCGTAACAACTTGATCACCGAGCAGACCAACCTGGCCGATGCGCAGGTCAACTACCTCAGCGCCGTCGGCCAGATGCCCGACGAACTCGAGCGTCCGGCCCCGTTCATGGCCATGCTGCCGGCAGACCTGAATGAAGCCCGTCGCCAGATGCTCGATAACAGCCCGATCCTGCGCTCGGCCGAGTCGGATATTTCTGCCGCCGAGAAGCAGTACGACGCCGCCAAATCCACCTTCTACCCACGCTTTGACGCTGAACTGGGCACCAACGCTGACAACAACGTCTCCGGTGACCCCAACCACAGCAATGGCTGGGAAGCCATGGTGCGCATGCGCTTCAACCTGTTCGCCGGTGGCAGCAACAAGGCCGACCTGCAGTCGAAGTCCTACCAGGCCAACCAGGCGCTGGACATTCGCAACAACGCCTTGCGCCAACTCAATGAAGAGCTAGGCTTGGCTTGGAACGCCCTGAACAACGCCAACGCGCAATTGCCGGTTGCCCAGCAGTACGTGGATCACAGCACCCGCGTACGTACGTCCTACCAGCAACAGTTCAGCCTTGGTCAACGTACCCTGTTGGATTTGCTCGACAGCGAAAATGAATTGTTCACCGCTTCCCGCCGCCTGGAAGAAATCAA
This sequence comes from Pseudomonas sp. GL93, assembly GCF_003408955.1. NCBI lineage: Bacteria > Pseudomonadati > Pseudomonadota > Gammaproteobacteria > Pseudomonadales > Pseudomonadaceae > Pseudomonas > Pseudomonas sp. GL93. Next base: position 137,154 of record NZ_NKRF01000061.1, on the reverse strand, counting down.
GAACATTCAGTTATTTACTCAGTACCGAATCAAGGCGACCATGGGCGAATTGCTCAAGAGCCAGGGAGTGGTTGCACCAATGGCCTCCGTCGTGCAGAACGACGTGAAACCTAAAGTCCAACTGCCTGGGATGAATTGAGCCACCCCAATAGCCCCATCTGTTAGTCGAGAGTGCCGCGCGTGGAACCTGAAGTCAGTCGAGTTCATCTCAGTCATGATCCACGCGCACTGCACGACGACCCGTTACTCGACGGGTTGTTGGCGCTCTGCGCCCTGCATCAAAAACCGGCCAGTGCGGCCATGCTCACCACCGGCCTGCCGTTGCCTTCGCAACGGTTGAGTGCCGAGTTGCTATCGCGTGCCGCTGCGCGTGCCGGGTTGCAAGGCCGGCTGCTGCAACGCAAGCTGGAACAGATCCCGACCATTGCACTGCCGGCGCTGCTGTTGCTCAAGGACGGTCGCAGTACCGTGCTGGTGGGCTGGGAGGGCGAAGATCAAGCGCGGATCCTGCTCAGCGAAAGCGACGGCGGTGAAGTGCTGATCAAGCGCGAAGCACTGGCCGACGACTACATCGGCAAAGTCTTCTTTGCACAGCCGCAGCACAAGTTCGACGTCAACCACGGCAGCCTGATTCCGCGGGCGCGCTCGTGGTTCCGTGACACCCTCATGCGTTCACGCTGGCTCTACACCGACGCCATCGCCGCCAGCTTCCTGATCAACATCATCGCCATGGCCGCGCCGCTGTTCGTGATGAACGTGTACGACCGCGTCGTGCCGAACCAGGCCACTGCCACGCTGTGGGTGTTGGCCGTGGGCATCTGTGGTGCCTACCTGTTCGACCTGATCCTCAAGAGCCTGCGCAGCCTGTGCCTGGACCTGGCCGGTAAAAAAACCGACCTGATCATCTCGGCCACGCTGTTCGAGCGCATCGTCGGCATGTCCATGAAATACCGCCCAGCGCGGGTCGGCAGCTTCGCGCAGAACATCCACGAGTTTCAAAGCCTGCGCGACTTCCTCGCGTCGCTGACCCTCACCAGCCTGATCGACCTGCCGTTTACGCTGCTGATCTTCCTGGTCATCGCCATCCTCGGCGGGCATCTGGTGTGGATCCCGGTGCTGGCGTTCCCGCTCGCCCTGGGCATCGGCTACGCCTTGCAGAGGCCCCTGGTCGCGACCATGGAGCGCACCATGGCGCTGGCCGCCGAGCGCCAGTCGAGCCTGATCGAAACCCTCGCCGGGCTCGATGCGGTCAAGGTCAACAATGCCGAGAGCGAGCGTCAGTACGGCTGGGAACAGACCATCGGCACCCTGAGTCGGCTTGAGCTGCGGGTGAAGTTGCTGTCGGGCCTGTCGATGAACATGACCCTGCTGATCCAGCAACTGGCTGGCGTAATCATGATCGTGTTCGGCGTGTACCAGATCATCGACGGCAACCTCAGCATGGGCGGCCTGATTGCCTGCTACATGCTCAGTGGCCGCGCCTTGAGCCCGTTGGCCTCGCTGTCGGGCCTGCTGACGCGCTACCAGCAAGCCAAGGTCACCATGACCTCGGTGGACCAGATGATGGAGCTGCCCCAGGAGCGCAACTTCGAAGAGCGCCCCATGAGCCGTCGCACCCTGCAAGGCGCCATCGAGTGCCGGGGCCTGAACTTCACCTACCCGAACCAGCAGAACCTGGCGCTGAAAAACATCAACCTGGTGATCAAACCAGGGGAAAAAATCGGCATCATCGGCCGCAGCGGCTCGGGCAAAAGCTCCCTGGCCAAGCTGATCGTAGGCCTTTACCAGCCCGACTCCGGCTCCTTGCTGGTGGACGGCGTGGACGTGCGCCAGATCGACGTGAGCGAGCTGCGCCATAACATCGGCTATGTCGCCCAAGACATTCAATTGCTGGCCGGCACCCTGCGCGACAACCTGGTCAGCGGTGCGCGCTACGTCGAGGATGAAATGGTCCTGCAAGCCGCCGAGCTGGCCGGCGTGCACGAATTTGCCCGTCTGCATCCCCAAGGCTACGAACTGCAAGTCGGCGAGCGTGGGCAGAACCTGTCCGGCGGCCAGCGCCAGAACGTTGCCCTGGCCCGTGCGCTGCTGCTCAACCCGCCCATGCTGCTGCTGGACGAACCCACCAGCGCCATGGACAACACCGGTGAAGAACGCTTGAAGCAACGCCTGCAAGCCGTGGTGCAAAACAAGACGGTTGTGCTGGTCACGCACCGAGCCTCACTGCTCTCCCTGGTCGACCGCCTGCTGGTGGTCGACCGTGGGCAGATTCTCGCGGACGGCCCCAAAGCCGTGGTCATGGAAGCGTTGAAGAAGGGGCAGATCAGTGTTGCTTAACTCCATCAAGAGTGCAGTCGGCCGTTACTTCAAAGGCTCCGATTCGCTGCAGGGCCAGCCGCTGCCCGAGGTCAACAAGGCGCTGATCGAAGATGCGCCAAGGGTCATCCGCCTGACCATCTGGGCAATCATCGCGTTCTTTGTGTTCCTGGTGGTGTGGGCCGGTTTCTCCCAGATCGACGAAGTGACCCGTGGCGACGGCAAGGCGATTCCGTCGTCCAAATTGCAGAAAATCCAGAACCTGGAAGGCGGTATCGTCGCCGAGTTGTACGTCAAGGAAGGCCAGATCGTAGAGGCCGGCGCGCCGTTGATTCGCCTCGACGACACGCGGTTTGTCTCCAACGCCGGGGAAACCGAAGCCCTGCGCCTGGCCATGCAACTGCGCGTCGAGCGTTTGAGCGCGCAGGTGGATGACCGCCCGCTGAACATCCCTGACGAGGTGCTAAAGGCCGCGCCGAGCCAGGCCGCTAACGAGCGCTCCTTGTATGAAAGCCGCCGCCAGCAGTTGAAGGATGAAGTCGGCGGCTTGCAGGAGCAACTGGTACAGCGCCAACAGGAACTGCGCGAGTTCACCTCCAAGCAGGGCCAATACCGCAGCCAGTTGTCCCTGCAACGCCAGGAAATCAACATGTCCGAGCCGCTGGTGGCCCAGGGCGCGGTGTCGCCGGTAGAAGTGCTGCGCCTCAAGCGCGCCGAAATGGAAACCCGCGGGCAGTTGGACGCCACCACCCTGGCGATCCCGCGTGCTGAATCGGCGATCAAGGAAGTGCAACGCAAGATCGATGAAACCCGCGGCAAATTCCGCAGCGAAGCCCTGACCCAACTCAACGAAGCCCGTACTGAACTGAACAAGGCCGAGTCCACTGGCCGCGCGCTGGAAGACCGGGTCAGCCGCACCCTGGTTACCTCGCCAGTGCGCGGGATCGTCAAGCAGTTGCTGGTCAACACCGTTGGCGGCGTGATCCAGCCGGGCAGCGACATGGTCGAAATCGTGCCGCTGGATGACACCCTGCTGGTAGAAGCCAAGATCCGCCCGCAAGACATCGCCTTCCTGCACCCAGGGCAGGAAGCGGTGGTCAAGTTCACCGCTTACGACTACACCATCTACGGTGGCCTGAAGGCCAAGCTCGAACGCATCGGTGCCGACACCATCACTGATGAAGACAAGAAGACCACCTACTACATGATCACTCTGCGCACCGACCGCAGCCACTTGGGCACCGATGAGAAGCCGCTGCTGATCATCCCCGGCATGGTTGCTTCGGTGGATATCATCACCGGCAAGAAAAGCATCCTCAGCTACCTGCTCAAGCCGATCATCAAAGCGCGGGCCGAGGCTTTGCACGAGCGTTGATCTTCAGCGCCTGTACCGACCTCATCGCAGGCAAGCCAGCTCCTACATTGGAATGTGTTCACAAATCAAAATGTGGGAGGGGGCTTGCCCCCGATGAGGCCGTCAGCCTCACTCTACAGCTCAAACCAAACGCCATATCCATATGCGCTAACGGTATTTAAGCTTCCATCCTTATGCCTATAAATTCACTCCCCTGTCCGCTGGGAATGAATCAAATGTCTGCCACCACCGCCCCCCAAACCTTCGACATCCGCCCCTTCCCCGGCAGTGTCGGCGCCGAGATCATAGGCCTGGACTTATCCCGCCCAGTCAACGACCACGACTTCACCCGCATCCACCGCGCACACCTGGACCACCACGTCATCGTGTTCCGCGACCAACGCATCACCCCCGAACAACAGATCGCCTTCAGCCGCCGTTTCGGCGTGTTGCAGATCCATGTGCTCAAGCAGTTCCTGTTGGCCAACCACCCCGAAATCCTGATCGTCTCCAACATCATCGAGAACGGCCAATCCATCGGCCTGGGGGATGCGGGCAAATTCTGGCATTCGGACCTGTCATACAAAGAACTGCCCAGCCTGGGTTCGATGCTGCATGCCCAGGAACTGCCATCTGAAGGCGGCGACACCCTGTTCGCCGACATGCACAAAGCCTGGGAGCACCTGCCAGGCCACCTGCGCAACGCCGTCGAAGGCCGCAGTGCCGCGCATTCCTACACGGCGCGCTACAGCGAAACCAAATTCGAAGGCAACTGGCGCCCAACCCTTACCCCGGAACAGCTCGCCCAGGTTGCCGAAGTGGTGCACCCCGTTGTGCGCACCCACCCGGAAAACGGCCGTAAGGCGCTGTTCGTCAGCGAGGGCTTCACCACCCGTATTGTCGGCCTGCCCGATGACGAAAGCCGCGACCTGCTGGCCCAGCTGTACGCCCACAGCGTGCTGCCGGAAAACATCTACCGCCACCAGTGGCAGCCCCACGACCTGGTGTTCTGGGACAACCGCTCGCTGATCCACCTGGCCGCTGGTTGCCCAAGCCACCTGCGGCGCAAATTGTTCCGTACCACTATTCAGGGGGATGCGCCTTTCTAACCCGATAAAGCCTGCTAGGATTGCGCCCAGTTCACTCCCAACGGACCACGAGTGCTTGGCATGCAACTACCGGACATGAATCTGCTGGTCGCCCTCGACGCGTTGCTCGACGAGGGCAGTGTGGTGGGCGCGGCGCGGCGGATGAACCTCAGCCCGGCCGCCATGAGCCGCACCCTCACGCGTATTCGTGAAGCGGTCGGTGACCCGATCCTGGTACGTGCCGGCCGTGGCCTGGTGCCGACGCCCAAGGCGCTTGAGCTGCAAGGCCAGGTGCGCAATGTGGTGGAGCAGGCTGCGTTGTTGTTCCGTTCGGCGGACCAAGTCGATTTGAGCACCTTGCGCCGTCGTTTCAGTGTACGCGCCAATGACTTTTTCATCGGCGTGTATGGCGGGCGACTGTTCGACACCATGGAGCGCGTGGCGCCGCTGTGCGAGCTGCGTTTCGTACCCGAGGGCGACACCGACGATGAAGCCCTGCGCGAAGGGCGGTTGGACTTGCGGTTGAGCAACACCATGCCGGCCAGCCCGGAGGTGAAAGTGCAGAACCTGTTCTCCACCACCTTTGTCGGCCTGGCACGGCAAGACCACCCGCTGTTCGACGAAGAAATCACGGCGGCACGCTTTGCCAGCTATTCCCACATCAGCATCTCGCGCCGCGGCATCGCCCGTGGGCCCATCGATACCGCGTTGAATGCTCAAGGCCTGGAGCGCCGTGTGGCCATGATCGCCCCAGGCTTTCACGGTGCGATGTTCATGCTGCCCGATTCCGACCTGCTGCTGCCGGTACCCAAGGAAGCCCTCCTGAGCGCCAAGCGTCTGAACCTGCCACTGCGCGCATTTGCCTTGCCGATTCCACTGCAAACCCTGGTCCTGGCCCAATCCTGGCACCCACGCTTCGACAAAGACCCGGCGCACAAATGGCTGCGTGAAACCATGCGCGAGAGCTGTCATGCCACGTGGCTTGAAGCCCAACCGGTATAAAGCCAACGCAATTAATGTGGGAGCTGGCTTGCCTGCGAAGGCGGCGTGTCAGTCACTGAATCTGTTACTGAGCTGGCGCTATCGCAGGCAAGCCAGCTCCCACAGGGTTCAGTGTTGATGTTCAAAGTTGCGTCTAGCGCACTTATAACCTGCCAACAAGTAACTTTTTGTCATGAGAGTGCCTGATTAAACTGCTCAGGTATTTCTCATTCCGAGTTACCTGTTCATGACGTCCCTCGCTGCTCCCGTCCTCCAGGCCGCAGCCAAACCTACGGCCCTGAGCCCACCCGTGTTCGGCCCGCGCATCATCATCGGCTTGCTCGGCGTGTTGCTGGCGGTGCTGGTTTCCGGTCTCAACGAGATGGTCACCAAGGTTGCTCTCGCCGATATCCGTGGTGCGCTATACATCGGCTTTGATGAAGGCACCTGGCTGGTCGCCGCCTACACCGCCACTTCCGTGGCGGCCATGGCGTTTGCGCCGTGGTGTTCGGTGACGTTTTCCCTGCGTCGTTTCACGCTGTGCGCCATCGGCTTGTTCACCGTGCTGGGCATCCTCTGCCCGTTCGCGCCGAACTACGAAAGCCTGTTGCTGCTGCGTACCGTGCAAGGCCTGGCCGGTGGCGCGCTGCCGCCGATGCTGATGACCGTAGCGCTGCGTTTTTTGCCGGCCAACGTCAAGCTGTATGGCCTGGCCGGCTACGCCCTGACCGCCACCTTCGGCCCAAGCCTGGGCACCCCGCTGGCGGCGTTGTGGACCGAATACGTCGGTTGGCAGTGGGCGTTCTGGCAAATCGTCGGGCCCTGCCTGCTGGCGATGGGCGCCGTGGCCTATGGCATACCGCAGGATCCGCTGCGCCTGGAGCGTTTCAAACAGTTCAACTGGCGCGGCCTGCTGCTGGGCTTCCCGGCGATTTGCATGCTGGTGATCGGCTTGTTGCAGGGCAATCGCCTGGACTGGTTCGAATCGGGCCTGATTACCTTCCTGCTGTGTGGCGGCACAGTGTTGCTGGTGCTGTTCATGCTCAACGAATGGTCGCAGCCACTGCCTTTCTTCAACTTGCAGATGCTCGGCCTGCGCAACCTGGCCTTCGCCCTGATCGTGCTGGCCGGCGTGCTGATGGTGCTGACCTCGGTGATCATCATCCCGTCGAGTTTTCTCGCCCAGGTCCAGGGCTACCGGCCGCTGCAAACCGCGCCGGTGATGCTGCTGATGGCGTTGCCGCAATTGATCGCGTTGCCGTTGGTGGCGGCGCTGTGCAACCTGCGCTGGGTCGATTGCCGCTGGGTGCTGGGCATTGGCCTGAGCATGTTGGTGCTGTGCTGCATCGGCAGTTCACACCTGACTTCGGCGTGGATTCGTGACGACTTTTATGGCTGGTACCTGCTGCAGATTTTCGGCCAGCCGATGGCCGTGTTGCCGCTGCTGATGCTGTCCACCGGCAGTATTCAACCCATCGAAGGGCCGTTTGCCTCGGCCTGGTTCAACACCGTCAAGGGCCTGGCCGCTGTGATCGCCACTGCGGTGCTGGATACATTGACCACCCAGCGCGGGCATTTTCATTCAACCATGTTGGTGGACCGCCTGGGCAATTCGCCCCTTGCCGACGCTGACGCGCCGGGCCTCGCCCACCGCGTGCACGAGCAGACCGTGGTGCTGACCTCTTCGGATCTTTACGTCGTCATGGCCGGTGTCGCGGTGGCGTTGATCCTGCTGATTTTCTGGATGCCCACGCGGATCTATCCGCCTCGCGCTCCGGCCTGACCACAAGGACTTTCCATGAAACGCAAAGACAAAATTGCCGTCTCCGTTATTGCTGTATTTGCCGTCGGCGTGCTGGTTTACCTGGTCGCCCCGGGCGTACTGGGCAGCAAGCACCAGAGCACCAACGACGCCTTCGTCGCGGCTGATTTCACCCTGGTCGCCCCCCGCGTTGCCGGTTTCATCAAGGAAGTGCTGGTGGAAGACAACCAGCGTGTCAAAGCCGGGCAACTGCTGGCGTTGATCGACGACCGCGATTTTCGCGCCGCCGCCCAGGCCGCCGATGCCGACACCCTGGTCGCCCAGGCCCAGCTGAAAAACGCCAGCGCGACCCTGGAGCGTCAAAGCTCGGTGATCGCCCAGGCCCAGGCCACCGTCGCAGCAGATCGCGCCGAAGTCGCCTTCGCCGAACATGAACTGAACCGCTACAACCACCTCGCCGGCGTCGGTGCGGGCACCGTGCAGAACGCCCAGCAAGCCAAGACTCGCATCGACCAGGCTACCGCGCGCCTGGCCAAATCCACCGCCGTGCTGGCCGCCGAACGCAAGCAGGTGGAGATCCTCACCGCCCAGCGTGACGCCGCCGAAGGTGGACTCAAGCGCGCCCAGGCCGCGCTGGAAATGGCCAGTTATCAGCTGTCTTACACGCGCATTGTCGCACCGGTGGACGGCATGGTCGGTGAACGTGCGGTGCGAGTCGGCGCCTATGTGACACCGGGCAGTAAAATCCTTGCGGTCGTGCCGCTGTCTGAAGCCTATGTGGTGGCCAATTTCCAAGAGACGCAACTGTCGCATATGCACGCGGGGCAAGCGGTGCAAGTCAGCGTCGACAGCCTTGACGGAGAACTGCTCAAAGGCCATCTGGAAAGCCTGGCGCCAGCCACGGGGGTGACCTTTGCCTCGGTCAAGCCCGACAACGCCACCGGCAATTTCACCAAGGTGGTGCAGCGTATTCCGGTGAAGATCGTGCTTGAGCCGAACCAGCCACTGACCGAGCGCCTGCGTGTTGGCATGTCGGTGGAAGCCAGCGTCGATACCCGGCCCGTCGCGCAACAACGTGAGGTGGCCCAGCAATGAGACACCTCGCCTGGCTCACCTTGAGCCTGATCAGTCTGAGTGCCTGCACCGTCGGCCCGGATTTCCAGCGGCCCCAGGGCCGGCAGATCAATCAGTGGAGCGAACCCCAGGGTCGCCAGGCCGCCAGCCGCGCCGTCAGCGACCCTTTGCAGGAGCGCTGGTGGGACGTGTTCCACGATGCGCAGCTCTCAGCCCTAACGCGTCGCGCCCTCAACGATAACCTTGACCTGAAACTAGCCAGCAGTCGCCTGCAACAAAGCCGCGCGATCCGCCAGGTGAGCACGGCCGAGCGCTACCCCAACATCGATGCCGGCGGTGCCTACCAACGCAAGCGCAACAGCGGCAAAGGCTTGAACGATCCTTCCGGCGAGAACGGCCGCTCGGCCTTCAACCAATGGGACATGGGCTTTTCGGCATCCTGGGAGCTGGACTTCTGGGGCCGGGTAAAGCGCGAGACTGAGGCCGCCGACGCCACGCTGGAAGTTGCCGAAAATGACCGTCGCGCCGTGTTGTTGTCGGTGCTGGCCGAGACTGCCCAGGACTATATCCAACTGCGCGGTGTCCAAAACACCCGCGCTGTCACCGAGCAAAACCTCGACGTTGCTCGCCACAGCCTCAAACTCTCGCAATTGAGGTTGGCCGACGGCGTGGCCACCGACCTGGATGTGGCCGAAGCCGCCGCTCAGGTCGCGGCAATTGAAGCGCGCCTGCCGGATTTGCAGCAGCGTCAGGACCAGTTGATCAACGCCCTGAGCCTGCTGATGGGCGAGCCACCCCAGGCGCTGTACGCGCAGCTGTCCAAAGACGCCCCTGTGCCGCAAACCCAGCGCCAGGTCGCGATCGGCCTACCCTCGGAACTCGCCGAACGCCGCCCCGACATCCGCCAGGCCGAAGCGCGCCTGCACGCCGCCACTGCCAGCATCGGCGTGGCCAAGGGCGACTTTTACCCGCGCATCACTCTGTCTGGCAGCCTGGGTTCCCAAGCCATGCAGCTCTCGGATTTCGGTTCCTGGGGTTCCCGCGCCTTTGCCTTCGGCCCGCAGTTGAGCCTGCCGCTGTTCAACGGCGGACGGCTGCAAGGGATGGTGGATTTACGGGAGGCCCAGCAACAGGAGGCGGCGCTGGCCTATCAGCAAACCGTGCTGCGTGCCTGGCATGAAATCGACGACCAGCTGACCCGCTACAACGCCAGCCAACTGCGCCGTGACAGCCTGGCTGAAGCCGTGCGCCAGAACCAGATCGCCCTCACCACCGCACAGCACCAGTACGTCGAAGGCGTGGCGGATTTCGTCAACGTACTCACCGTGCAGAGCGCGTTGCTGGCGACCCAGGAACAGTGGGTGGAGAGTTCCACCGGCGTGTCATTGGCCATGGTCGGGCTGTACAAAGCGCTGGGAGGAGGGTGGGAGTCGGTGTACCCGTTGCAGACCGCTGGGCGCTGAGCGACAAAGAGTTTTTGTCAGTCGCCAAATAAGATGTAATGATAATTGCTCTCAATAACACTTCTGAGCTTTTCATGGGCATCGCGACTGACGGCCAGCAACAGCTTCACATCCTGTACCGCGACCATCACGGCTGGCTGCAAGGCTGGTTACGAAAGCGTCTAGGCGACCGCGAACACGCCGCCGACGTGGCGCAGGACACCTTCCTGCGCCTGCTGGTTTCCGGTCGTTTCCCGGGTGACAAGGAAAGCCGCAGCTATTTGGCGCAGATCGCCCGCAACCTGGTGATCGACCAATGGCGCCGCCTGCGTATCGAGCGCGCTTACCTGGAAAGCATCGCGCACCTGCCCGAACCCGAGTCGCCGTCCCTGGAAACCCGTGCGCTCATTCTCGAAACCCTGATGCAGATCGACGCCATGCTCGACCGCATGCCCGACAAGGTGCGCCGTGCGTTTCTGCTGTCGCAGTTCGAAGGCTTGAGCTATGCGCAAATCGCCGAGCGCCTGGGCGTCACCGTCAGCTCGGTGCAGAAGTACATGACCCGGGCCCTCGTCGCCTGTTATCAGGTGGTCTACCCGCTTGCGCGAAAGCCCCGTCCTTCAGGGCAGGGATGGATAGCGTGGACGGCGGAGCCGTCCTGTTTTAGATTTTTAGTGGGGTGTTTGCTGCTGTTCGATGTACCGACGAATGATTTCTATAGGAGCACCACCGCAGCTATCAGCGAAGTAGGATGGTGACCATAGGGCTCCCTCCCACAACTTCTTGCGAATGGTTTGAAAATGCTTTTTTCGAACCATCCGGCTTGAGACGCCTTTCAAGCTGTTCATCAGCACCGAGACGGCGAGCTTACATGCAGTAAAAATGTGCAGTGTCGGCCGTGTCCAATATCGTGGTTATTGCTCATGGACCAAACTATAGTCGAGCGATGAAACGACTCCAGGCTTTTAAGTACGAACTGATGCCAGATGGTGGCCAAGAGCGGCAAATGCGCCGCTTTTCGGGTTCGTGCAGATTCGTTTTCAACAAGGCACTGGCGTTGCAGAAAGAACGCTACGAACGGGGTGAGAAAAAACTCGGCTATGCCGGGCTATGCAAGCAATTGGTTGAATGGAAACATCATCCAGAAACCCATTGGCTGTCTGGAACGCCATCTCAGGCGCTTCAGCAGACACTCAAAGATTTGGAACGTAGCTACGCTAATTTTTTTGCCAAACGAGCTGAGTTTCCGCGCTTTAAAAAGAAATGGAAATCTGCCAGTTTTCGTTACCCACAAGGGATGAAGATCGACGAAAGCAACAATCGTATTTTCCTGCCCAAGCTGGGCTGGATGCGTTACCGCAACAGTCGCGACCTTCTGGGCAAGGCAAAGAACATCACCATTAGCCAGTCTTGCGGCAAATGGTACGCGAGTATCCAGACGGAGCGCGAGGTAGAACAGTCATTCCCACAAGGCGATGCCGTAGGCATCGACTTGGGGATCACCCGGTTCGCCACGCTCTCAGACGGTACGTTCTACAAACCGCTCAACAGCTTCAGGCAACACGAAAGCCGCCGGCGCAAAGCGCAGCGAGTGCTGAGCCATAAGGTTAAATTCAGCAACAACTGGAAGAAAGCGAAAGCCCGCGTCCAGCGTATTCACAGCCATATTGGTAACGCTCGCCGTGACTACCTGCACAAGACCACATCCACCATCAGCAAAAACCACGCGATGGTGTGTGTCGAGGATTTGCAGGTTAGGAATATGTCCAAGTCAGCGGCAGGTGACAGCGAGCAGCCCGGCAAGAATGTTCGGGCCAAGTCCGGCCTGAACAAGTCCATCCTTGACCAAGGTTGGTTCGAGTTTCGGCGGCAACTGGACTACAAGTTGGCGTGGAATGGCGGCTACCTCGTTGCGGTCCCGCCGCACTACACAAGCCAGACCTGCCCATGCTGTGCTCATGTCTGCAAGGACAACCGGCAGACGCAGGCTCAGTTCCTATGTGTCGAGTGTGGTTTCGAAGAAAACGCCGATGTAGTCGGTGCGATCAATGTTTTAAGGGCGGGATACGCCCGGTTCGCCTGTGAAGTGAACGGTGCTGTCAGGCCGTCAGCAGCAGGAACCCACCGAGGTGAGTCACCCTTAACAGGCTGACCACGGTAGGAATCCCCTTCCTTTTCAGCTTGCCTGGTGAGGTACTGCGTAGCAGTCCTAGAGGTAGGGGAGGATATCAAGAAGAATGAAACACGATGCGCCCATCGCACCGGCAATTGTGGAGCAAGCCAGTGAGTGGCTGATGCTGCAATGGGGCGGCGAAATGCACGGTTACCGCTCGTCGCCAACCCGGTCACGGGCGTGCAAGACCAGCGCTACCTGCAACGCTTTGGGGTGGACGGGTCGCAGACCAACAAAGTGTTCGGCGTGGACAGCATCGCCCAAGCCGAATTCGACACGGGCGCGCTGTCCCATACCTTCATCGTTGGCCTGGACTACTACCATTCCAACTCGCAGTTCCATGGCCTGTATGACCGCAACCCGCCGATCATCGACCTGTTCAAACCGGTGTACGGCCAGCGCTTGAACTTCGGTCAACCCTACCGCTGGGATCGCACCATTACCCAGACCGGCCTGTATCTGCAGGACCAGATCAAGCTGGATAAATGGGTGCTGGTACTCGGTGGCCGCTACGACTGGGCGAATGTGGTGAACAAGGAGCCGATACAGGACACCCGCTTTGCCAGTAAAGACCAAGCGTTCACCGGCCGTGCGGGCCTGGTGTACCTGTTCGATAACGGCGTGTCGCCCTTCGTCAGCTATTCGGAATCCTTCCTGCCGCTGGCCGGCACCGATGCGAACCGAAAACCCTTCGAACCGTCCACCGGCAAACAGTACGAAGTCGGCGTGAAGTACCAGCCACCGGGCCAGAAGAGCTTCATCCAGGCCTCTGTGTACCAACTGGACCAGGAAAACGTGCTGACCACCAACCCGGTGGACACCACCTTCAGCACCCAAAGCGGCGCCCTGCGCTCGCGGGGGGTTGAACTGGAAGCCAAGGCCGTCTTGAGTGACGCCTGGGAAGTGGTCGCCTCAGCCGCGCGCAATGATGTCAAATACACCAAGGACAACGACGGCCGCCAGGGTCGCCACCCGGCCGGCATTTCCCCACTCACCGCCTCGATGTGGGTCAACTACACGGTGCTCGGCGACACGCCATTGGCGGGGCTGGGTGCAGGGCTTGGCGTGCGTTATGCCCGTCAAAGCCTGGGTGACTACTACGAAGGCGCCTTCAACGTGCCGTCCTACAGCGTCTACGATGCGAGCCTGAGCTACGACCTGGGCGCCTCGCCGCTCAAGCTCAAGGGCGTGAAACTGGCGATGAACGTGCAGAACCTCACCAACAAGACCTACGTCTCGCAGTGCACCAGTGATTTGGATTGCTACTACGGGGAAGGACGCACGGTGGTATCGAGCCTGACGTACGATTGGTAACTAAGCGTTTACGTGATATTTGCCGCGGCGCGCACCCGTCAAGGGTGCGCTCTGTTGCCGCCCGAGATCTTTGACTCTACACCAGGTCCGCTGCAAATCGTGTACACACATTGGAAAGCATGCGCACATCGGCACCGCTACAGCCTGCCGCTTCGAAAAAGCCGGAGGCTTCTCGCACGACGGCATACATATCCGTGACGATGGACCTTGCTTCCTCCGCCCCCAACCCAAAGCGTTCAGGCGTACTCAGCAAATTGCTGACAGACGATACCCTGCCTTCATTCCCGATGATCAACGCCTGCAAGCCTAGTTGCGTGGGGTGGGGCAACACGTCAAATACTGGCGCAAGGGAATAGCCCGAGGCGCTGGTCAACAGCAGTCCGGTTTGTTTCAGGTGGTCGTCGCTATTGCCGATCAGCACATTGAAGGCCATACGCTTGTAAAGCTCACGCATGTCAAAGGTGGCATCGTCGCAGACCTTCTTCAACACATCGGCGATCCTGGAATAGGAAACGGCACCGTCAGCCGCATCAACCCGCATTCTCGGCTTCTCAGTGCTTACCAAAGAGTTGCAGCTGACATAGTGCTCGCGACCAGCGCCTTCATGTCGGTCAAAACGCTCGACCATCAAAACCGGTTTGCCGGCGACCTCTACCAACTTGTGCCCGGCTGCGGGTAGACCTGCCGCATCCGCCATTTGAAGGCTGGCAAATTCAGCACGTGGTTGATCGAAAACATCGTCGCTACGGCCGAATTTAGCGATCCATTCCTTGCCTTCGTGAGTCACGGTGACCTTCGGCCTGGCGCCGCCCATGGAGCTTCCAAACTCGAATAGCCGTGCGATTTCCACGGGCAGGTCGACGTCACCCTTCTCGACTCGATCAAGGCCCACCATGATTTTCTCAAGGTCTTCAAATTGCGGGGGTTGGTGCAGAGTCGGCAACAGGTTTCTTGACGCACTGAACAGCAGGCAGCCCACTCCCGCACCCCGCGAAGCAAGGAGCCATTCAACTTCGTTTTGTGGATGCTGTTTGTGGGTCGCCAGTAGAACACGCCGACCCCAATTGTCGGGCGTTGCGTCGTCGAGCACACCAAACATGCGTGTCGAGGAATACTGGTTAGGGGTCAGTGGCAGGCTAAGCGGGTCAATCGCAAATGCGTCGGGCCGCGCGAGCCAACTGTTAGCGTAGCGAAAAACGAATCCATTCCCATGCATGGCCACTTCGCCCACTGGGACCGGGTCACCGACGCAGTGAGCTGAAAAGACAAAGGCATTACCAATCGGCTTCCAGGACATCGGATTCTCCTTCAGTGCGAATTCGCTCAGGCTCACGGGCGAGGCTCATGGTAATCCCAACCAGGTCAAGTTCTGGTGACGCAATGCTCGCCATACCTTCTTCCAGGTCCATCGCGCTAAGCACATTCATCAGCACGCCGAGGGATACGCCGGCCTCGCCCTGTCTCAGCCGCTGATACGTCTGCCGTGTAATGCCCGCCCGGCTGCATATGGTCGAGATTTTCAACCGGCGACGAATGCGGGCTATTTCGATACCGTTCCCGATACCTCTCATCAGTTCAGCGCTTCTCTCTGAGATATACCCTTTGTGGGGGTATGGCTTGCCTATTTCCTGCATGATATATCACCCCTTAAAGCAGTAAGGGCAACTTATATCATCCAAGTCGCTAAGACCACACGCAAGAAAACCGGTTTGATAGACGGTTTTTTCCATGTTTGGAAGATTCAAGGGTTCTGCAAAAACACCACATACCCCCGAAACCACTCATTCCCTTGCAAATACCCTGGCGCCTCCCACTCGCCGCCTTGAATCAAACCGATCTTGAACGGAACTCCCATTCGGTTCATTCGTGGCAGGTACGCCGCATAATCCTGGATGCTGTGCCGTCCTTGATACGTCTGCACCACCACTTCGTCCACCACGCCTTTGAGCTGGGCGATGGCGGCCGGGTCGGCGTTGCTGCTCCAGTCCATCAGGCCGGTGATGCTTAACCGCAGGTCGGCAGGCAGGCGTCGGCGCAGGTCGCGCAGGAAGTCGGCGTATTCGTGCAGGTATTGGGTGCGGGCATCGAAGTCGATCTGGATACCGATCACCGGGTTGCCGGCGTCACGCCAGCGTTGCACCTGGCCAAGCACTTGGGTGTAGACCCGTTCCGGCCAGCGCAGGGTGTGGGCGCGGTACACCACCCAGACGTGGCCTTGGGTAAGGCGCGGCACGCTCATGCCTTGGGCGATCAATTGCACGCCGCGCTGGGGAGCGCGGCGGGTGGCGTTGATCTGGCCTTGCAGGATGTACAGGGTTTTTGCCTGCTTGATTACCGGCTGGGGCGCGACGCCACTCCACAGCCAGAAGGCGTCATAGTCGCGGGCGTCGACGGCGCCGAAAGCCGGGCTTGCCAGCAACAACAAGCCCAGCCACAGCGACTTCACCAGTAGTACTGCAGCGATTTGCCCCACTGGGTATCGGCAAAACCGGTTTTGAGTTGGCGGAACCAGGCTTTGCGCACCGCTGGCGCAACATCTTCGCCGCCGCAGCTGTTGTAGCCGGCCGGCGCGTAGCAGTTGATGGCGCGGAACAACGCGTAGGCCTTGTCGGTTTTCGGCGCCTTGGCGTTGGCGATCACCTGTTTGTAGCCGTCCAGGCGCGAGAAGGTTTCACCCTTGAAGTCCGAGTCGGTACTGCCCAGGCTGCCGGCGGCGCGCGGTTGTTCCAACGGCATGCCGTCCAGGCCGTTGCGCAGGATGAATTCACCGAAGCAGTTCAGCGCGTGCGGGTTTTTGGCCTCGTTCTGCAAGGTCGTCGCGGTTTGCGCGATGCTTGGGCAGGCGTAGCCGGATTCGGCCTTGTCGCCGTTCCATTGGAACAGCTTCAAGGTTTGGCCGCTGGTATAGGTGTAGCCCAGGCTGGTGCCGAGTTTGTCGTCAGAGAGCGAGGCCTGCTTGAGGTCATCGGCGAAGGTGGCGTACTGGCCGCGCAGCAGGTCTTTGTAGAGGAGTACGAATTGCGCGCTCTGACGCTCGATCGGGTCGCTGGCGTTGGCGATCTGCTGGCGCAGTAGGTCGGGGCCGGCGACGTTGCGCAGCAGGATGTAGCGCACTTGCTTGGCGCTGATCGGCGAGTCGGCAGCGAACACCTTGGCCAATTGGCCGCTGCGCTCGTAGTTCATGGCCAGGGCCAGCTCCAGTTGGTCGCGTTGCAGCGGTTGCTTGGCCAGCGGTAGCAGTTGCAGCCACAGGGCTTCGGCGGCCTTCCAGTCCTGCTTGGCCTCCAGGGCGAGGGCGCGCAGGGTCTGTTGGCTGAAGGCGAAGTAATCCAGGCTCGATGGCACATCCGCCGGCAGGTGCTTCAAGGCCGCGTCGGGTTGGTGTTCGACGTACAGGGCATAGCTCGCTTGCAGGAAGTCAAACAGCGCCGGCTCAGTGGCGAAGGTGCTCTTTTGCTTATCCAGGTCTTCGCGGCTCAACAGCGGCGGGGTGTGAGCGCGCATCGCCATCAGGTCGCTGACCACTTGCAGCATCGGGCTGTTCGCCGCTTGGTTGCCGACCATCAACAACTTGAGGTCAGCCTCTTCCACCAGTTCGTCCACGCTCACATTGCGCTGGGCGTCGGTGGCCTCGGTGAATTGCCAGGTGAAGTCTTCGGCAAGCTTGGCGTCGTCGTTCGCCAGCCAATGCACGCGGCGCAGCAGGCCACGGGCGGATGCAACGTAATCGCCCTGTGGATAATGTTTCAGGTAACTGAGAAAACCTTCTTCGGCATCGCTCAAGGCCGACTTATCCACATGCTCGCGTTGCGGCATGCCGTATTCGTCGAATGCTTCGGCCTGGGCCTGATTCAGCGACGTACGCGCAGTCATGTACAGTGCCGTTTCCTTCAGCCATGGCACATCGCTGGTGGCAGCAGCGGCGAACCCGCGCTCGGCATAATCGAAGCGCCCGCTATAGAAATCGCCGGCGGCCTGCAAATAGGTGCGGAACAACTGGGCGTTGGCCGACGGGGTCAGCTGCGCGTCCACTACCTGACGGCTCCAATCACAGGTGGTCAGCAACTGCAGGCGTGCTTTTACCAACACATCGCGCTCGGCGGGCGGCATCTGGGCCTTGATCACCTGGCTGATAAACGCCGTGGCGCTGTCATCGTCATTGCTGCGGCAGCGGCTGCCTTCGCCATTCAGGAAGGCTTCGCCTGCGGTCTTGTACTCCTCGCGCTTGATGCCCAGGGGCTGGAGCAGCGTGTCGAGTTCGGCTGTGCGTGAATCGTCAGCCTTGTTGTCAGGCTCCTCATTCGTGGCCGGAACCGGCACCAGGCGGTACACCGGAAACGGCACCGGGCCGAACCCTTGCGCCAAATCGTCTTCGCCTAAGGCATTGGGGGCCAGGGGCGCGGCTTTTTTGTCGGCCAGCAACAGGCGCAGGTTCACCCGGCTGTCGTTACCAGGGCTGAGAAACGGCTGGTTGCTGCACGGCTCGTAGCTGTCACGCGATACCCGCCAGTCGGGGTAGCACGAGTCGTCAGAACTGGCCTGGGCCGGTAGGGAAAAACCGGCCAGCAGGGCCAGGGCCAGAGGTGACAGCAAACCGATGCGCATAACGTTTCCTTGATCCTGAGTCCTTGGAGAAGGGGCAATAATAGCCTGATCCGACGAGTGCTTCGCTGAAGGCCTACACAAATTGCTGATTTGTCCGATTCCAGCGGCGAGGCCAGGGCTTTTGGCCTAGAGTGGCGGTGTTTGCGCATAGGCAAGCAGGGTCATGCCGGGAGAATTTGAGGTGCGTCGGTCTGTGGTAGAGCAAAACGAAAAAGTTGGAGCATTGCCGACCTTCCATCGCTTGACCTGGGAAGGTGCCGGCTGGCTCAGCCGTCTGTGGTGGGTACCGATCCTGGCGCTGGCCATGGCCCTGCGGTTTTACCACCTCACCTCGGCGGCGATCTGGGGCGACGAAGGCTCAAGCCTGTTACTCAGCGAATACGCCCTGGCCGACCTGTGGTTTCACGCGGCCCATGATGTGCACCCGCCGCTGTATTTCTTGCTGCTGCGCGGTTGGATCGAGGTGTTCGGCGATAGCATCGGCTCGATTCGCAGCCTGAGTGCAATCCCCGGTGTGGCCGTAGTGGGCCTGGGCATCTGGCTGACACGGCAACTGTCCACCCGACGCTCGGCCGTGCTGGCGGGTATCCTGCTGGCGCTGTTGCCGACGGCGGTGCGCTACAGCCAGGAAGTGCGCATGTATTCGCTGCTGGGCGTGTGGTTAATGGGCGCCACGCTGGCGCTGGTGTACTGGGTGAGGCAGCCTGAACGCGCGCGTTATTTGGCTGTGTATGTGCTGTTGATGAGCGCCGGGTTCTATACCCACTACTTCACCGCGCTGTGCGTGCTGGTGCATTGGGCGTATCTGGGATTGCAGGCGCCAGCTCAACGCTTGATTACGCGACCTGCCTGGTGGGCCGCCAACATAGCGATAGTGTTGTTGTATTTGCCCTGGCTGCCCAACCTGCTGGACCTGGTGCAGCACGTCGAACAGCTCAAAGTCGGCGGCGACATTGGTTGGGAAGAGCCGGTCAATCTGCTGTCGCTGCCGTCGATGGTCTGGCAGTTCCTGTTGCAGGATGACGGTCTCGGCCTGTGGTCGCCGCTGTTCTGGCTGTTCCCCCTGCTGCTGGCCGTGGTGGTTGTTCTGGAGGCCTGGCGCAACCGCGCGGCGCGCCTGCCGGCACTGTTTTGCCTGCTGCCGCTGCTGCTGGTCTATGGCGTGTCCTTTATCTCGCCAGTGTTTATCGAGCGCTACCTCACGGTGTATGCGTTAGGCCTGCCGATAGTCCTGGCACTTGCCATCGACCGTTTGCCGTCCCGTTTGTCCTGGCTGGGCGTGGCGTTGTTCGCACTGTTTGTTGGCGTAGAACTGTTGGGGTTAAAGAACAACTTCGAGGTAGATGAGCACGACCAATTCAACGTGCCGGTGGAGTTCGTCAATCGCAATTACCAGGAAGACGACCGCATCGTCCTCAGCGACATGATGTGGTACCTCAGCTACGTGTACTACGACGAAACTGACGCCCAGTTGCAGCTCCACACCCCGCCCAAACCCGACGGCACGTCGACCCGGCCAAATGCCTACGGCTTCGGCACCCTGGTAGATCAGGATGGCGGGCGCATCTATCTGGATTCTTTATCGGCATTACCGGCCAATACCCGGCGCGTATGGCTGATCAGCAGCAATGAAGCACCGGACGACTTCGCCCCGCTCCCCGAAGGTTGGCGCGAGCTCAGTCGCCAGGACGGCGGTGGCGCACGGGCGCGTCTGTTCGTGCTGTGCAAGGTGCCGGCGCCGCAACCTGAGGGTTGCCGCTAGACTCGATTAACCCTTCTCTATCAGGAGCTCATCATGGAATCGCCAGTGCATAGCTTGCCGTCGTTGTTCAAACAGCTTGGGTTGGAAGATGACCCGGTCAGCATTGATCAGTTTGTGGCCGCTCATTCGCCGCTCAAGCCGGAGTTGAAATTGGCGGAGGCGTTCTTCTGGACAGATAGCCAGAAGGCGTTTTTGCGTGAGGAAATTCTGGAGGATGCGGATTGGGCGGAGGTGGTGGATGAGTTGAACCTGATGTTGCGGGGTGGGCGAGGGGTGCAAAAAACTTAGCCGTTACGCTAAAACTTGAAAAAATCTGGGCTTTAATCGCTTCAGTGAGCTTTTTCTGAGGTTACGCGATGTCTTTGGTCGGTTATGCCCATCTCCATCAGTCCCTTGGGCTGAAAAATAGCCCGGACATCCGACGCTGATCCAAATGTGGGAGGGGGCTTGCTCCCGATGAGGGCGTGTCAGTAAATGCATCTGTGGCTGGCCCATCGCAATCGGGAGCAAGCCCCCTCCCACATTCGTTCTGCAGTGTTGCTGCTGAATCGCTCCACCCATCGATAAATTGTTTCAAAACTTGACGGCTCTTCCTCCCTCCACCATATTAATAGTTAGCAAACTAACTGTATGCGAACTATCCAGTGTCTCAATCCCTCGAACAACTTCAGATGAACCTGAGCAGCAGCATGGTGGTGGGCGCCCGTAACTGGCGCAAGATCTGCCAGACCACGCTGGTGAGCTATGGCATCTCCGAAGCCTGCGCCGTGCCGTTGTTGATGATCGGCCGCCTGGGTGACGGCGTGCACCAGGTCAAAGTAGCCCAGGCCTCCGGCATGGAGAGCCCGTCACTGGTGCGCCTGCTCGATCGTCTGTGCGGCGACGGCTATGTGTGCCGCACCGAAGACATTCACGACCGCCGCGCCAAGGCCCTGAGCCTCACCGAGCGCGGCCGTGAACTGGTGCAGGCGGTAGAAGCCCAACTGGTTCGCCTGCGCAAGGAAGTCCTTGTGGATATCGCGCCCACCGACCTGGAAGCCGCACTGCGCGTACTGCGCGCCTTCGAAGCGGCCGAGGCTGTGTCGCCTTGAACGGATTTTTTACCGGCTTCCCGCCTGCCCGCGACTGGTTCTACGGGGTGCGTACCTTCGCTGCGTCGATGATTGCGCTGTATATCGCCATGCTGATGCAAATGCCACGTCCGTACTGGGCGATGGCCACGGTGTATATCGTTTCCAGCCCGTTTGTCGGGCCCACCAGTTCCAAGGCTTTGTACCGCGCCATTGGCACCTTCATGGGCGCGGCGGCGGCGGTGCTGTTTGTGCCGATGTTCGTGCAGTCGCCTTACCTGTTGGTGGTGGTGGTCGCGTTATGGACGGGCACCTTGCTGTTCCTCTCCATGCACCTGCGCACGGCCAATAATTACGCCCTGATGCTGGCCGGCTACACCTTGCCGCTGATTGCCTTGCCGGTGGTGGATAACCCCTTGGCGGTCTGGGATGTGGCGGAGGCGCGTACCGAAGAAATTTTCCTCGGCATCGCGGTCGCGGCGGTGGTGGGCGCAATGTTCTGGCCACGGCGCCTGATGCCGGTGTTCGATGGCTCGGTGGCCAAGTGGTTCAGCGACGCCCAGGTCTACAGCCAGCGCTTTCTCAGCCGCAAGGTCGACCCGCAAGAAGTCAGCAACCTGCGCGGCGGCATGGTCGCCACCTTCAATACCCTTGAGTTGATGATCGGCCAACTGCCCCACGAAGGCGCGCGCCCGCAGACGGTGCGCAACACCAAGGAACTGCGCGGGCGCATGATTCATCTGCTGCCGGTAATCGATGCGCTGGATGACGCGGTGTACGCCATCGAGCATCGCGCACCGGAGTTTCTCGACCGGCTCAAACCGTTGCTGGAAGAAGCCAACGCCTGGCTACAAAGCACCACCGAACAAGCGCCGCTGGAACGCTGGCGCGTGCTGCGCGACAAGATCGACGCCGCTCAACCCCAGGGCGAAGCGCTGGATGAACGTCATACGTTGCTGTTCTCCAACGCCCTGTACCGCCTGGGCGAATGGGTCGACCTGTGGCAAGACTGCCGCAGCCTGCAAGCCGCCATTCAATGCGAAAGCCAGGACACCTGGCGCGCTGTTTACCGTCACTGGCGCCTGGGCCGGCTCACGCCATTCCTCGACCGTGGGCTGATGTTCTACTCGGCGTTTTCCACCGTCACCGCAATCATTGTCGCTTCGGTATTGTGGATTCTGCTGGGCTGGACCGACGGCGGCAGCGCCGTGATTCTGGCCGCCGTCGCCTGCAGCTTCTTCGCTTCGATGGACGACCCGGCGCCGCAGATCTACCGGTTCTTTTTCTGGACCGCCATGTCGGTGCTGTTCGCCAGCCTGTATCTGTTTCTGGTGCTGCCCAACCTGCATGATTTCCCCATGCTGGTGCTGGCCTTCGCCGTGCCGTTTATCTGCATCGGCACCCTTACGGTTCAGCCACGCTTCTACCTGGGTATGTTGCTGACGTTGGTCAATACGTCGTCCTTCATCAGTATCCAGGGCGCCTATGACGCGGACTTTCTCAACTTCGCCAACGTCAACCTGGCCGGGCCCGTGGGGCTGCTGTTCGCCTTTGTGTGGACCTTGATCGCCCGCCCCTTCGGCGCTGAATTGGCGGCCAAGCGCCTCACCCGTTTCAGCTGGCGCGACATCGTCAGCCTCACCGAGCCTGCCACCCTGGCCGAGCACCGACACATGGCTGCACAAATGCTCGACCGCCTGATGCAACACCTGCCGCGCCTGGCGCTCACCGGCCAGGACACTGGCATCGCTCTGCGCGACCTGCGCGTGGCGCTGAACCTGCTCGACTTGCTGGCCTACTCGCCACGCATCCTCGGTGTGCCACGGGTGTTGCTCAACCAGGTGGTGGAGGGCGTGGGCGGTTACTTCAAGGCCTGCCTGAAGGCGGGTGAACGCTTGCCCGCGCCCAGCGGTCTGCTGATGACCCTGGACCGCACGCGCCGCGCCCTCAACGGCCAGGGCCTGCAAGACGAAGACGACACCCGCCTGCACCTGCTGCACGCCTTGGCCGGCCTGCGCCTGGCGCTGTTGCCTGGTGTGGAATTCATTGGCGGCACGGAAATGGAAGCGCCGCTACCCGATGGAGCGCCTTTATGATCGGTGATCTGGATATCAGCGGGGTGTTCCTGCCCACGCTGCTGGTGCTGATGGGCATTACCTATGTGTTGTTTCTGGTGGTGCACGGGCTGTTGACGCGCATGCACTTCTATCGCCTGGTCTGGCACCGGGCATTGTTCAATGTGGGGCTGTACGCGCTGTTGCTGGGCGCGGTGGACTCACTCAGTCGATATCTGATGACATGAAAAAACCTTTTTTGACTATCGGCCGTGTCGTCCTGACGTTGTTGATCGTGAGTTTCGCGGTCGTCGTTGTGTGGCGCATGGTCATGTACTACATGTTTGCGCCCTGGACCCGTGACGGCCACATCCGTGCCGACATCGTGCAGATCGCCCCCGACGTGTCCGGGCTGATCCAACGCGTGGACGTGCGCGACAACCAGTTGGTGACCAAGGGCCAGGTGCTCTTCGCCGTCGACCAGGACCGCTTCAAGCTGGCCCTGCGCCAAGCCCAGGCCGCCGTGGCCGACCGCCAGGAAACCCTGGCCCAGGCCCAGCGCGAGTACAAGCGTAACCGTGGCCTTGGCAACCTGGTGCCCAGCGAGCAACTGGAAGAGAGCCAGTCCCGCGTCGCTCGCGCCCAATCGGCCCTGGCCGAAGCGCAAGTGACGGTCGACTCCGCCCAACTCAACCTCGACCGCTCGGTGATCCGCAGCCCTGTGGACGGTTACGTCAACGACCGCGCACCGCGTACCCAGGAATTCGTCACCGCCGGGCGCCCGGTGCTGTCGGTGGTGGACAGCAATTCCTTCCACATCGACGGTTATTTCGAAGAGACCAAACTCGACGGCATCCACGTCGGCATGGGCGTGGACATCCGTGTGATCGGCGACAACGCGCGCCTGCATGGCCACGTGCAGAGCATCGTCGCCGGTATCGAAGACCGCGACCGCAGCAGCGGCTCCAACCTGTTGCCCAACGTCAACCCGGCGTTCAGCTGGGTGCGCCTGGCCCAGCGGATCCCCGTGCGCATTGCCTTTGATGACGTGCCGGCGGACTTTCGCATGATCGCCGGGCGCACGGCGACGGTGTCGATCATTGACGATAAAGTTAAAGACGGGGACAAACCATGAAGCGGCTTCTGGCAACCGCTTCCCTGGGGTTGTTGCTGTCGGCCTGCCAAGTCGTAGGCCCGGATTACAAACTGCCGGAACAGGCCGCAGTCAACCGTGGCGACCTGCAAGGGCCGATCATGGGCGAGGGCAGCAATGTGGTCTCGGCGCCGGTGCCGGCCGATTGGTGGAAGCTGTACAAAGACCCGCGCCTGGACGAACTGGTGCGCCAGGCCATGGCCTCCAACACTGACCTGCGCGTGGCCGCCGCCAACTTGCAGCGTTCGCGTTACCAGGTGCAGCAGGCTGAATCCGCGGGTGGCTGGAGTGCCGGTGCCAAGGCCGAGGCCCAGCGCTTGCAGGAATCGGGAGAAGCATTTTTGCTGCCGGACAAAGTCCCGGTCGGCAACATCGGCAGCGTCGGCATCACCACGTCCTATCAGTTCGACCTGTTTGGCACCTTGCAGCGCGGCATCGAAAGCGCCAAGGCCAGCGCCGATGCAACCCAGGCGGCGGCCGACATCGCTCGCATCACCCTGGTGGCCGATGTGGTGCGTTCCTATACCCAGGTGTGCGCGGCCAACGAAGAGCTGGCGATTGCCAACGAATCCCTCGACCTGCAAGCGCAGAGCACCAAGCTGACCCAGCGCCTGCGGGATGCCGGGCGCGGCGACGAAACCCAGGTGACCCGCTCGCAAACCCAATACAAATCCCTGCGCGCCGACATTCCGCGCTATGAAGCCTCGCGTCAGGCGGCGCTGTTCCGGCTGTCGATGTTGCTGGCCAAACCTGTCGACCAACTGCCAGCCGGCACGGGCACCTGCGCCGAGCTGCCGCATATCGCTCAACTGCTGCCGGTAGGCGACGGCGCCACGCTGCTCAAACGCCGGCCTGATGTGCGCCAGGCTGAGCGCCAGTTGGCTGCCGCGACCGCACGTATCGGCGTGGCCCCCGGCGCGCTGTACCCGGATATCAGCATCGGCGCCACGATCGGCACCGTCGGCTTGCTGGAAAACCTCGGCACGCCTGCCACCAACCGCTGGGGCTTTGGCCCGATGATCAGCTGGACGGTACCGACCAACGGTGCCCGCGCCCGCGTGCATGAAGCTGAAGCCGCGACCCGGGGCGCCCTGGCCCACTTCGACGGCGTGGTACTCAACGCCATCCGCGAAACCCAGACCGGCCTGGCGCAATACACCGCGGTGTTGCAGCGCCGCGACGCCCTGGCCGAAGCCGAACAGTCGGCGAAAGAGGCGGCAGGCCAGACCCACCGCTTCTTCCAGGCCGGTCGCGAATCGTTCCTGGCCGACCTGCAAGCCACGCGCACCTACACCGATATGCGCGCCCAATTGGCGGCGGCCAACACCCAGGTTGCCATGAGCCAGATCGATCTGTTCCTGGCCCTGGGCGGCGGCTGGGAAAGCGGACGAACGCAAGGGGTAAAACCCGGCAAACCGTGAGGTGATTGCTATGCTTTGTCAGGTGAGGCGCCGTGACGTCTCACCCGACAAAGCTCGCGTTTGCTCATGGGGATTCCAATAATGAAAAACCCTTATGCTCCCGCTTTCTGGTGCGTGCTCTTCGCACTGGTATTGTTATCGGCCGCGTATTTCTACGGTGTCATGCTCGCCCATCAACTCGACAAGGCCATGGTGTTCCTGGACAGCGCCTGCCTGGTGATCGGCACCCTGTCCATCGGCGTGGTGGCCTGGGCGTCGTATCAAAACCAGCGGGTGAAGAAAAAACTCCTCGAACAGGGCAAGACCCGCGTGGCGATCTGGGATACCAAGGTTGCCCTGCGCCGCGTCGAAACCGTATTCGACCGTTATTTCTGGGGCAGTTACTGGCAGCCGGGGCGCACATTCCAGGAAGTCATGGGCGACCTCACCGGCACGCCGCTGGAAAAAAGCCTCGAAGTCCTGAAAAAACAATGCGTGCTGCTGGATCGACAGGTCGCAGACGGTAGGCACTGGCTCGATAACGCGCGGGAATTGTCCGATGTCGCCACGCAAATGGCCCGCGAGCGCTACCAACTGGATTTTTGCGACCCCAAGACCGACACCCCCGGCAATGCCGTGATACACCGCGAGTTCGAGGTGTTGGTGTACACCTGGACCGCACGCTTGAAGAGTTTTGATCACCAATTGGATGAAGTCGAACAGGAGTACTCCTGAACTCCTGCTGAACTGATCCCTCTGAAAGGCTGGGCCGTTTACGCCCGCCAGTGCTAATCTTCCCCAGCCTTTGGCCACACGGGCCACGACTGTAGGGGCGAGCTTGCTCGCGAAAGATGCCAACGATAACGCGTGCATTCTGGATAAACGCGGTGCCTATGCGTTCTTCGCGAGCAAGCTCGCTCCTACAGGAACCCCTTCGGGGTTCAAGGAAGACAGCCCACTTCTCACAGGATTTGATCAGGTCACTTCATGAATAAGCCAGCCGTTGTTTTCTTGGGTTTTGTTGTCGCCGTCGGCGCCGTCAGTGCGGGCGGTGCCTGGTACACCGGTAAACAACTGGAGCCGGTCCTGCAAACCGCTATCCAGAGTGCCAATAAAGAACTGCAGACCTCCATGGCCGGCGTCGACGGCCGCGTGACCCTGGAGCTGGTGTCCCTGGACCGTGGCGTGTTCAGCAGCACGGCGCACTATCGCCTCAAAGGCCAAGGCAGCGTGTTCGGCGAAGACAACCCGAACCCCGAATTGCTGTTCGTCGACCATATCGAACACGGCCCGCTGCCGTTCTCGCGCCTGGTGACGCTCAAGTGGCTGCCGGTCATGGCCACCAGTCACTACGAACTGGAAAAGAACCCCACCACCGAAAAATGGTTCGCCGCCAGCAAAGACGTGTCGCCGCTCAAAGGCGTGGCGAATATCGGCTATAGCCGCTCGGTCAGTGGCAACGTCGAATTGCTGCCCCTGGAATTCAAGGACGCCACCTCCTCGGTGAGCTTCTCCGGCGCCAACCTGAACTTCGACAGCAGCGCCGAAGGCCAGAAGGTCAAGGCCGAAGGCTTTATGAACAGCCTCAAAGTTGCCGCAGTGGACGCCGAAGGCGCACCGTTCGAAGCGGAACTGGCCGGCCTGACCGTGGCCAGCAACCTGGAAAAAACCAGCTTCGGTTTCTACACCGGCCAGAACACCGTGGAGCTGACCGACACCAAGGTCACCTTCGGCCCGCAGAAAGCCGTGCTGACCCTCAAGGGTTTCGAGCAGAAAGACTCCAGCGAAACCAAGGACAACAACCTGGCTGGCCGCGTCGACTACAAGATCGACGAGATCGGCTACCAGGGCAAAGCGGTAGGCTCGGCCGCCATGGCCGTGAGCATGAAGAACGTCGACATCCCGGCGATGCTGGTGCTGACCAAGCTCTACCAGGACAAGATGCAACCGGTGCAAGCCGCCGCCGCTGCCGGTCAACCGGTGCCGGAGCTGCAAATGACCGAAGCCGAGCAAGCCCTGGCCGAAGCCAACGTCAACCAGGTGCTGGCCGCCAAGCCGCAACTGGCCGTGGAAAACCTGTCGCTCAAAACCACCCGTGGCGAAAGCAAGTTCAACCTGGTGGTGGACCTGACCAAGCCAACGTCCATGGAACTGCCACCGGTTGAGCTGGGCAAGCAAATGGTCTCGCTGCTGGATGCCAACCTGACCCTGTCCAAGCCGATGATCAGCGACGTGGCAGCCCTGCAAGCCCAGGTGGGCGGGGTGACCGACCCGCAAGCCATCGAACAGCAATCGCAGATGGCGGCCGAGATGGTCAGCAGCATGGCGGTCGGCACTCAACTGGCGACCCTGGTGGGCACCGACGTGGTTTCCAAACTGCACTACGCCAACAACGAAGTGACTTTCAACGGCCAGAAGATGACCGTCGAGCAGTTCCTCAGCTTTGTGATGTCCAAAGCCGGTGCGGTCAGCGGCGCCCAATAAGCGTTGAAAATGCGGTAAAAAAATGTGGGAGCTGGCTTGCCTGCGATAGCATCGCCCCGGTCTGGCTGAACGACCGCGGTGCCTGCATCGCGGGCAAGCCCGGCTCCCACACAAGCCAGCTCCCACATTTGCTTCTGTGCAGGGCAAAAAAACCGATCGTACAATTCTGAACAATTGTTCGAAATTGTGCTTCCCCCTACTTCCCTAAGAGATAGTTCCTCCAGGAAAGCTAGGTCGGGTCCCGAGACGCCGACACCCTGATGCGTTTTGCTCAGGACCATCTATCGTTAGGGCTTTCCGTGTGTAAGGAAGCTCACGATATGCTGCGAAACCACCCCTACAGTGCCTCAGGCCGGTTGCGTCTGCTTATCGGGGCCGCCCTTTGCAGCCAATTGCTGGTTCCAGGCCTTGCGTTTGCCGACCCAGCCTACGACGCCCTGATCATCCAGGCCCGCAACGGTAACTTCACGCCGGCGCTGACCCAACTGCGCCAACTGCCCGCCGAACGCCAGACCCCAGGCCAGGTCAGTGACCACCTGGTGATCGCCGGCTGGGCCGGGCAAGACGCTGAAGTGCTCAAGGTTTACGAGGCGCAAGGAAAGCATCGCAACCTCACCACCCAGGCACTCGCCACGGTGGCGCGCACTTATCGCAATCAAAAGCAGTGGGCTCAGGCCGAAGCGGTCTATCGCCAGGCGCTTTTGCGTGAGCCGAATAATATCAATCTGCAATTAGGCCATGCCCTCACCCAGGCCGATGGCGGCAAAGCCAACGAGGCGGTGCAACGCTTGCGCACGATGGTGGCAGCGCAACCCAATGATCCGGACCGCCGCATGGCCCTGGGTTATGCGCTGACACGCGCCGGCTTGAATTACGACGCCTTGTTCGAGTTCGACCAAGCCTTTATCCGTGCCGGCGACAAGCCGGAAGTGGCCCGTGAATACATCGTCGCCCTGCAAAAGGCTCGCTTGCCCGAAGCTGCCCTGCGCCTGTCGGCCAAGCGCCCGGGCCTGGTGGACGCGGTCACCCAGCGCCGCCTGGAAGGCGACCTTGCCGCCGAGCGCGTGCGCATGGCCGAGTTCGCTACGCGTACCGAAAAAGAACGCTACGTCATCGCCGATCGCGCCTTGCAGGATTACGACAAGCTGATCAGCCGCTGGGCCCCGGACGCCACTGCCCACGACGACGTCGTGCGCTGGCGTATCGACCGGCTTGGGGCACTCAAGGCCCGTGCGCGCACCGCTGAGGTGATTCGCGAATACGAAGTGCTCACCGCCCAAGGCGTGCAGTTGCCGACCTACGCCGTGCGCTGGGTCGCCGCATCCTACCTCGACCAGCGCCTGCCGGAAAAAGCCGCGCCGCTGTATCGCCAGGCGCTGACTGCAGCGGATGCCGACGTCGGTGATCATGTCAAAGACAGCACCGCCCTGTTCTACGCCTTGTTGGAAAACGACCAGGTGGATGAGGCGCGTGCGGTCGCCACGCAGTTGGCCAGCACCGAAAAACCTCGGGTTGAACTCAAGGGTTTGCCTATCGGCAACCCTAACGACGAATGGATGGACGCCCAGCAATTGGCGGCCCAGGCCGGTACCTATGGCGCCGATCTGAATGCCAGCGAGCAAGCACTGGAAGACCTGGGGAGCAAAGCTCCCGGCAGCATCGGTGTACGTTTGGCACAGGCAGAAATGTACCGTGCCCGTGAATGGCCCAGACGCGCTGAAGACTCGCTCAAGGAGACCGAAAACCAGAGCCCCCGTGACATCGGGGTGGAAATGTCCCAAGGCTTCACCGCGTTGGACCTGCAGGAATGGCGGCAACTGGACCTGCTTACCGATGACGTCGTTGCCCGCGCCCCGGACAACCGCCAGGTACAGCGCCTCAAACGCTTGCGCGACGTCCACGACATGGCCGAAGTGCGGGTGGAAGCCTACACCGGTAAAAGCTTCGGTGGCGGTAACAACCAAGAGGCCGGCGCGGTGTCGGGTAGCCGTGACTGGGGCATAGAAAGCGTGATCTACACCCCGCCCATCGACGAGGACTGGCGCCTGTTTGCCGGTGTCGGTTATGGCACTGCCGATTTTGCCGAAGGCACCAGCCATCACCGCTGGCAGCGTGTGGGTGTGGAGCGGCGCACCCGCGACATGACCATCGAAGCCGAAGTGTCCAACCACTCCTATGGCGATGGCGCCAAACAAGGCGCGAGCGTGTCGATTGCCCGCGACATCAACGACCACTGGCAGTACGGCGGCAGCCTTGGCTACCTGCTCAACACCACACCGTTGCGGGCGTTGAATGAGGGTGTCACGGCCAACGGCGGCAGCGGGTTTATCCGCCGGCGCGCCAACGAAAGCCGCGAGTGGAAACTGGCCGTCAGCCCGTCGCATTTCAGCGATGGCAACGACCGCGTCGAAGCCTTGCTCACCGGCCGCGAAGGCATCTACAGCTCGCCCAAAGTGCAAGTAGAGCTGGGCCTGGAAGTTGGAGCCAGCCGCAACAGCAAGGAAGACACGATCTACTTCAACCCCAAGTCCGACTTCAGCGTGTTGCCCACCGTCAACGTCAACCATGTGCTTTATCACCGCTACGAAACCCAGTGGAGTCAGCAGTTCCAGCTCGGTGCGGGTACCTATAGCCAAAAGGATTACTCCACCGGCGGCGTCGGCTTGATCGGGTATGGCCAACGCTTTCGCTGGAATGACGTGCTGGAAGCCGGCGCCAACCTGAGCCTGGTCAGCCGACCTTACGACGGCGAGCGCGAACGCGATTTGCGCCTGCTCCTGGACCTCACTTACCGTTTCTAGAAGAGCCTGACCATGACCCTCCTCAGCCGTTTTTTCCTGGTCCTGGGTGTAATGCTGGCCGCCGCATGCGCCCAGCAACCCGCGCCATTCGTTCCACCTGCCGAGCGGCCGACACTGGCCAGCGAAGCGCCGTGGCCGAAGAACCATTTCCTGGGCATTGCCTACCACGACGTCTCGGACAACGACCCTGACCAGGCCGTGGTGGCGGTGCGTACCGAGCGCTTGATCGAGCAATTGGCCTGGCTGCGCGAGAACGGTTACCAGGCGGTCAGCGTGGATCAAGTCCTTGCTGCGCGCCGGGGCGGGCCGACACTGCCGCCCAAGGCCGTGATGCTCAGCTTCGATGACGGTTATTCCAGCTTCTACACCCGCGTGATGCCGATCCTGCGGGCCTACAATTGGCCGGCCGTGCTGGCGCCGGTGGGCAGTTGGATCGACACGCCGCTGAACCAGCCGGTGGACTTCGCCGGTACCCCGCGCCCACGGGGCGACTTCCTGACCTGGCAGCAGATTCGTGAAGTGTCCCGATCGGGCCTGGTGGAAATCGCCGCCCATACCGACGCCAATCACAAAGGCATACTCGCCAATCCCCAGGGCAACCTCGAACCGGCGGCCACCACGCGCCGCTATGATCCGGCGACCGGTCGCTATGAAACCGAGGCGCAGTTCCAGGCGCGGATGCGTACTGACGTAGCAGCCATCTCCAATAAAATCCGTACCGTCACTGGCAAGGCTCCACGGGTGTGGGTATGGCCGTATGGCGCGGCCGATGGCACCACCCTGGCCGTGGTGGGTGAACACGGCTATGAGATGGCGCTTACGCTGGATGACGGTTTGGATGATTCCAACAAGTTGATGAACAGCCCGCGCTTTTTGGTGGCCTCCGACCCGGATGGTGAACACTTCGCCAGCAGCATGGTTTCGGTTCAGGCCAAGGCACCGTTGCGCGTCTTGCATGTGGACCTGGATCACGTTTATGACCCCGACCCGGTCCAACAAGCGCACAACCTCGATGTGCTGGTGCAGCGCGTGGTGGACATGGGCGCCGTCACGGTGTTCCTGCAAGCCTACGCCGACCCCAAGGGTGATGGCCTGGTGCATTCGGTGTACTTCCCCAACCGCCACCTGCCAATGCGCGCCGACCTGTTCAACCGCGTTTCCTGGCAGTTGCATACCCGTGCCCACGCCAGCGTGTTTGCGTGGATGCCGGTGCTCAGCTTTGCCCTCGACCCCAAGCTGCCACGCGTGACCCGTTGGGACCCGCAGACCGGCAAGGTTGCTACCGATCCGGATCAATACAAGCGCCTGTCGCCCTTTGATCCGAAAGTGCGGCAGCTCATCGGTGAGATCTACGAAGACCTGGCGCGTACCAGCAACAGTGCTATCGACGGCGTGCTGTATCACGACGATGCGCTGCTGAGCGACTTTGAAGACGCCAGCCCCGCCGCACTCAAGGCCTATGCTGCCCAGGGCTTGCCGGACAATATCGCTGCGCTGCGTGCCGACCCTGCAGTGATGCAGCGTTGGACTCGCTTCAAGAGCCGCTACCTGATCGATTTCACCAACGAGTTGACCGGCAAGGTCCGCGCTATTCGCGGCCCGCAGATACTCACTGCTCGCAATATCTTCGCCGAGCCGATGCTCAATCCCGGCAGCGAAGCCTGGTTCGCGCAGAACCTCGATGACTTCCTTAAGACCTACGACTGGACGGCGCCCATGGCCATGCCGCTGATGGAAGGTGAGTCGTTGAAAAACTCCAATGCCTGGCTGGAAAAACTGGTGGCCACGGTCAAGGCACGCCCCGGCGCATTGGAAAAAACCGTCTTCGAATTGCAAGCCAAAGATTGGCGCACCCCAGCCGCGCCGGATATCAGCGCTGAACAACTGGCGCAATGGATGGGTGTACTCAAACGCCAGGGCGTCACCAGTTTCGGCTACTACCCGGACAACTTCCTGGAAAACTCCCCGGACTTGAAGACCATACGTCCGGCCCTTTCCAACCAGTGGAACCCTTGATCATGTTCGACAGAATCCTGGCTATATTCGTGTTGGCACTGGTACTGGGCTTGCCCCTGGGCCTGATCTTCCTGGTGACCGGGCAGTTCCTGATGGACTTCGTGTTCTTCTACCCGTTGTTCATGTCGGCGCTGTGGATCGCCGGTGGCCTGTATTTCTGGCTGCACTGGGAACGCCACTGGCCGTGGGAAGAAGACACGCCGGCGCCGACTCTGGCCGGCGAGCCGCTGATCTCGATCATCATCCCTTGCTACAACGAGGGCGATAACGTCGCCGACACCATTGATGCGGCCCTCGGCCAGTTGTACCCGAACATCGAAGTGATCGCGGTCAACGACGGCTCCAGCGACAACACCGCCGCAGTACTCGATGCCCTGGCACTGCAACACCCGCGCTTGCGCGTGCTGCACCTGGCGCAGAACCAGGGCAAAGCCGTGGCCCTGCGCATGGGCGCCGTGGCCGCCCGCAGCGAATACCTGGTGTGCATCGACGGCGATGCCTTGCTGGACAAAAACGCGGCCGCCTACATGGTCGCGCCGATGCTCGACAACCCACGCTTGGGCGCCGTCACCGGTAACCCACGCATTCGTACCCGCTCGACCCTGATCGGCCGGGTGCAGGTGGGCGAGTTCTCCTCGATCATCGGTTTGATCAAGCGTACCCAGCGGGTGTTCGGCCGGATCTTCACGGTCTCCGGTGTGGTGGTGGCGTTTCGCAAGAAAGCCCTGGACCGCATCGACTACTGGAGCACCGACATGATCACCGAGGACATCGATGTCAGTTGGAAGCTGCAACTGGATCATTGGTCGATCTTCTACGAGCCGCGCGCCCTGTGCTGGATCCTCATGCCCGAGACCGTCGGCGGCCTGTGGAAACAGCGCCTGCGCTGGGCCCAGGGCGGCGCCGAAGTGCTGTTCAAGAATATTCGCGGCATCTGGCAATGGCGTCATCGCTACCTGTGGCCGCTGTTGTTCGAATACTGCCTGTCCACCGGTTGGGCCTTCACCTTCTTGCTGTCGGTGATCTTCTGGGCCGTGGGTAAATTCGTCACGCTGCCGGCGGCGATTACCGTGGACTCGTTGGTGCCACCCGCGTTTACCGGCCTGGTGCTGGCGATGGTGTGCCTGCTGCAGTTTGCGGTCAGCATCCTGATCGACCGGCGCTACGAAAAAGACCTGTGGAAAACCCTGTTCTGGACCGTGTGGTACCCGATGGTGTTCTGGCTGGTGAGCCTGTTCACCACCCTGGTCAGCTTTCCCAAGGTGTTGTTCAACCAGCATCAAAAACGCGCACGCTGGGTCAGCCCGGACCGTGGTATCAAACCTGCCCAAGAGGAGGCGTGAGCATGAAACTGGTCAGAACTCGCCAAAACACACTGATGTGGATCGTCGATGTGCTGCTGACCCTGCTGGCCTGGGGTGGGTTGATTTGGCTGCTGGCGCGAGGCATCAGCGCCATGCTTGAAACCCACGGGGGCCCACGCATTGAGGCGCCTATCTTTGCTGCGCTCAACACCTTGCAGGTTTACCTGTGGATTGCGCTGTTCAATGCGCTGATCCTGATCAGCTGGGCGCGCTATCAGCAGCATCGCGGGCGCAAATTCGCCCAGCGCCGTGCCGAGGCCAATGCGCTGAGCGACCAGCACCTGAGTGAAAGTTTCAACTTGGGTGATGGAGACCTCGAGCAACTGCGCCGCCCCGGCGTGCTGGTGATTCACAACGATGAAGAGGGCGGCGTCGAAGAAGTGAAATCCCACGTCTCCCGCGACGTCGAACGCCCCGGCCTGACCCTGGTGCCCGACAAAGACAAGGGCATTGGCTAGAGTTAAGCGAATGCAATGCTCAAAGCAATGAAGATCCAATGTGGGAGCTGGCTTGCCTGCGAAAGCGGTAGTGCAGTAAGAGTTGCAGTGACTGACACACCGCCTTCGCGGGCAAGCCCGCTCCCACAGGTAGTATTTCCACCTATAGCTTGCAGTGGTTCACTCCTCTTGTTGGAATTCCGATAAATGGGATCCAATTCACAAAACTCCCGCGAACTTTTCCCCTTTCCTCGGTACTAACCTAACTCGACGAAACTTGATGGCTAAATAATGGCAATCAAAAACCCTTCGTCGAATTGCCATCAAAATCGCTGCCACTTGTCGGAATAATCACTTCCGGTGAATAGGCTTAGCCCTTTTGATGAAAATTTATCTTTATTAATCAATAGGTTGAAGACTATTTCAGCGAACGGCCCAACGTCGCCCGTTTCTAGGCGAGCTGGAAGTTCGATGTTAGTTTCGCGGCCCTTGATTTTCGATGGATCGAACATGTCTTCGTTATTGCCACGGACTCGGTTTCTTCTCTGCACGTTCCTGCTCACCTGCCTGAGCCTGAACAGTGCATCCGCCGCCCCCACGCCTGGCGATCAGGACTTGATCCGCGACCGGCAGAATCGCCTGCTCGAAGAGCAGCAGCGGCGCCTCCAGGAGCTTCAGGATTTGCCCGGCAAAGCGGACAAGCCCCAAGCCCCGGCAACCCCTGCCGACACCCGTTGCTTCCCGATCAAAACCATCGAACTCAAGGGCGCCGACAGCCTGCCGGTGCCCGACCGCGAGCGCTTGCTCAAGCCCTACATTGGCCAGTGCCTGGGCGTGTCCCAGCTTAACGACCTGCTCAAAACCATCACCGACTACTACCTCGGCAAGGGCCGGGTTCCCAGCCGTGCCTACCTGCCGCAGCAAGACCTCTCCACCGGCCATCTGCAAGTGCTGGTGGTGGAAGGCAAGCTCGAAGCCCTGCGCAGCGCCGATGGCAGCACAGTGACCGACCGTGAGCTGGCCATGGCCTTTCCCGGCAAAGTCGGCGAAGCGCTGAACCTGCGTGAAATCGAGCAACTGGTGGACCAGCTCAACCGCCTGCCGTCCAAACAAGCGCAGATGGAGCTCACCCCCGGCAAGCAAATCGGCGGCAGCGACGTGGTGGTCAAGAACACTGCGCAAAAGCCCTGGCGCGCCAGCCTGTCGCGCAATAACGACGGGCAGAAAAGCACCGGTGAGCAGCAATGGGGCGCTGGCCTTGAGTGGGACAGCCCGCTGGGCCTGGGCGACCAACTGATGCTGCGCGGCGGCCACGATGCCATCAGCGACCACCAGAAAACCTCGAAAAACACCATGCTCTACTACAACGTGCCCTGGGGCTGGTGGAACTTCAGCTACACCTACAGCGAGAGCGACTACCGCACCTACGGCATCGCCGACGGCTTCAAATACAAGCAGGACGGCGACAACCAGAACCACCAACTGCGCGCCGAGCGGGTGATCCACCGTGATGACGTCAGCAAGACCTCGGTCAACGTCGGCCTGGCGCACCTGCGCACCAACAACTACATCCTCGACGTGCGCACCGCGCCCAGCAGCAACCGCCTCAGTGAACTGCAACTGGGCGTCAACCACGGGCGGCGCATCGGCAGTGCCTTCGTCAACCTGGACCTGGGCATGCAAAGCGGCATCGGCCTGCTCGACGCCCAGGCCCAAGACGAGCGTGACCCAGCAGGCCGTCGCCAGCCGAACTCGCGCTACCGCAAATACACCGCCACCGTCAGCTACCTGCAACCGTTCAGCCTGTGGGGCGAGTCGTTCAGCTTCAGCAGTTTGGCCACCGGGCAACGCAGTGAAGACCCGCTGTTTTCGCCGCAGCGCATGAGCCTTGGCGGCTCGGCCTCGGTGCGCGGTTTCAAGGACCAATTGCTGACCGGCGACAGCGGCGGCTACTGGCGCAACGAAGTGCGCTGGGCGCGCCCGGTGACCCTCGACTGGATGCGCCCGGCCTTCTTCGAATACGGCGCCAGCGTCGGTTACGACCAGGGCGTGATCCGCAACGACCGCTACAACGACAACGTTCATGGCCGGGTGTCCAGCAACTCCCTGGAGCTGTTCGCCCGTGGCAAACACGTCAGTACCAGCGTGACCTTTGCTCATTCGTTAGAACGACCCGGTGTGGTTACCGAGCGCGAAGCGCCGATCTACTTCCGCATGGATTTTTTCCTGTAATTCAACGCCCCGCTGCATGAGAGCCTGACAATGGATGTTCGCCAATTCGCCTTCCTGGCCCGCCAACCTTCTGCCGCCCTGAAGCGCCGGGACGCGTTCTTCGGCCTGCCCAAGCGCGGGCTGGCGTTGATCCTCGCCAACGCATTGTTCTGGCAGCCGCTGCTGGCCCAGGCCGAGGGCATCGTGGTCAGTGCGCCGGGCACCACCGTGGGCGCGGCGGGCAATGGCGT
This sequence comes from Pseudomonas sp. GL93, assembly GCF_003408955.1. Classification (NCBI taxonomy): domain Bacteria; kingdom Pseudomonadati; phylum Pseudomonadota; class Gammaproteobacteria; order Pseudomonadales; family Pseudomonadaceae; genus Pseudomonas; species Pseudomonas sp. GL93. The sequence goes on along the minus strand of NZ_NKRF01000061.1, from coordinate 100,042 downwards.
GCCGGTGGTGAACATCGCCACCCCCAATGGCGCGGGCTTGTCCCATAACCAGTTCAAGGACTACAACGTCGGCCCCAACGGCGTGATCCTCAACAATGGCAACGGCGCCATGGTCAACACCCAACTGGGCGGGATCATTGTCGGCAACCCCAATCTCAAGGGCGGCGCGGCGAACGTCATCCTCAACGAAGTCAACGGCGGCAGCCCCAGCCAGTTGCGCGGTTATACCGAAGTGGCGGGGGAGTCGGCCAAGGTCATCGTGGCCAACCCGTACGGTGTGACGTGCAGCGGTTGCGGCTTTATCAACACCCCCAACGTCACCCTCACCACCGGCAAACCGGTACTCGACGCAAGCGGCCAGTTGCAGCGCTATGAAGTGGATGGCGGCGCCGTGACCATCGACGGCGAAGGCTTGAACGCCAGCAACGTCGAACGCTTCGACATCATCACCCGCTCGGCCAAGATCAACGCACAAATCAACGCCCGCGAACTCAACGTGATCGCCGGGCGCAACGACGTCGATGCGCAAAGCCTGAAAACCACCGCCCGCGCCGATGACGGCAGCCCCAAGCCGGAGCTGGCGATCGACTCCTCGGCCCTGGGCGGCATGTATGCCGGCGCGATCAAACTGGTGGGCACCGAGGCCGGTGTGGGCGTGAAGCTTGACGGCACCCTGGCCGCCAGTGGTGGCGATATTCAGCTCGACGCCAACGGGCGCCTGAGCATGGCGCAGGCGGCGGCCACCGGTAACGTCAAAGTCACCGCGCAAAACATCGACCTCACCGACAAGGTCTACGCCAACGGCAATGTGCAGGTCACCAGTGCCCAGGCCCTGGTCAACCGCAAGAGCATCGCCGCAGGCCAGCGTATCGAGATCAACGCGGCCAGCGTGAACAACCCGGGCATCATCGAAGCCGGCGTCGCCGCCGATAACAGCCGCAACACCACGGGCGATCTGGTGGTGAACGCGCAAACCGTCACCACCAGCGGCAACCTGCTGGCCAGCCGTGCACTGGCGATCACCGCCGCGCAAGCGCTGACCAACCAAGGCGCGATCATCCAGGCCAAGACCGTCGAGGTCAGCAGCGCCAAACTCACCAACCAGGGCGCCAGCGCTCGCCTGTTTGGCGAGCAGAGCCTGGCGATCAACTCGCCGGCCATCGTCAACCTTGGCGGGCTGATCCGCTTCGGCGAAGGCCAGGCCGCCACGCTCAACAGCGCCTCTTTGGACAACCGCCAAGGCCGTATCGAAATGGCCGGCGGCAGCCTCGTGCTCACCAGCGCCGACCTGAACAACAGCGGTGGGCAAGTCATCGCCAACGACCTGACCGTCAACGCCGGCAACCTGAACAACCAGAACGGCGTGTTGGTGGCCAAAACCGCGACCGTCACTGCCAGCAACCTCGACAACAGCCTCAAGGGCTTGATCCAGGCCGACGGTGGCGCGCTCAACCTCGCCATTTCCAACACCTTCAACAACAACCAGGGTTTCGCCCAGGCCAGCACCGATCTGAACGTCACCGCCGGCACCCTCAGCAGCAACGCAGGCGGCGTACTGAGCGCCGACACCGGCAAGCTCACCCTCACCGCCGCGCAACAGCTCAACAACGCCCAGGGCCGCTTGCAGGCAGGGCAGGGCGATATCGAACTGCACGCCGCCAACCTGGATAACCAGAGCGGCACAATCGTCGGCAAGCAACTGCTGCTCGACGTGGCTGGCGGCGATATCGACAACCGCGCCGGGCGCGTGTTGGGCGACCACCTCGACGTACGCGCTTCCGGCCTCGACAACCGCAACGCCGGCCTGCTGGCCGGTGGCGCCCAGGGCGTAAGCCTGCTGCTCAAGGGCCCGGGTCAGTTGCTCAACGCCCAGGGCCGCATCCAGAGCGAGGGCCTGCTGCAATTGCGAGGCGAGCGCTTCGACAACAGCGCCGGCATCCTGCTGGGGCAGACCATCGACGTCACCGCGCAAACCTTCAACAACAGCAACAAAGGCGCGCTGGTCAGCGATGGCGGTGACGTGGTGCTCAAGGTCGGCGACCTGCTCACCAACGTCGGCGGCCAGATCGACGCGGGCGAACGCAGCGTGCTGGTCAAGCAACTCACCACCCTCAACAACGACGGCGGCACCCTGCGCGGCAAGCGCCTGGAGATCGCCGCCCAGCACCTGAACAACGACAACGGCCAACTGCTGGCCGGCGCCGAAGGCCTGAGCTACAGCGGCCAGGATGTGAGCAACCGCAAGGGCCTGATCCTCAGCGGCGGCGCCCTCCCCGAACTGAACACCCCCCGCCTGGATAACCAGGGCGGCACCGTTCAGGGCGACAGCCTGAGCGTCACCGCCAACAGCGTCGACAACGCGAGCGGCGGCCTGATGGCAAGCCTGTTCGGCAACCTGCAGCTCACTGTCGAAGCCCTGGCCAACCGTGGCGGCAAGCTGTTCGGCAAAGAACAAGTGACCGTCAGCGGCGCCACCCTCGATAACAGCGCGGGCCAGATCAGCGGCAATCAGATCAACCTGACCTCACGCGACACGCTCACCAACCAGGGCGGTTTGGTTGAAGCCAACCAGGGCCTGACCCTCACTGGCGGCAACCTCGATAACAGCGCCAACGGCCAACTGCGTGCCCTGGGCGGCGCCAGCAGCCGCGTCAACCTCAGCGGTGCGTTGAACAACCAGAACGGCACCCTCGAATTCGGTAGCCAGGCCTTCAGCCTTGACGCGGCCAGCTTCAACAACCAGAACGGGATGCTGCAACACGCCGGCACTGGCCTGTTCCACCTCAACACCGCCATCCTCTCCGGCAGCCAGGGCAATATCCAGGGCATGGGCAGCGCCGACTGGGCATTCGGCAAGGTCGACGGCCTGGGCCGCGTGCAACTCAACGACGTGCTCACCTACAAGAGCGACCAGGGGCTGGCCCTCAAGGCCGGCGACCGCTTGGCCAGCGCCAAGGGCTTGATCCTCAACGTGGCCAGCCTGGACAACGGCGGCGAACTGCTCAGCGACGGTGACATCAGCATCACCACCGGCGATATCACCAACAGCGGCCGCGTCTCGGCCCTGCAAACACTCACCGTCGCCGCCAACAACCTCAGCCAGAACGGCGGCCGCCTGGCGGCCACCAATACGCGCCTGACCCTGGGCGGCACCCTGGACAACCTCGGGTTCCTCACGGCCCGTCAGCAGCTGGATATCGCCGCCGCGCAAATCAACAACCGTGGCACCCTCGGTGCCCAGGGCGCAGTGAGCCTCACCGCAGTCAACGGCATCACCAATGCCGCCGACACGCTGCTGTTCAGCGGCGGTGACATGACCCTGCGCAGCAATGGCTTCAGCAACAGCTATGGCGATGTCTACAGCAAAGGCAACCTGAGCTTCGCCGCCCGCGATGGCGGGCGTGCCGTGCTGTTCAGCAACCGCTCCGGCACCGTGGAAAGCGAAGGCTCCATCGCTATCAATGCAGGCTTTATCGAAAACGCCAAAGACGAATTCGAACTCGGGCAAACGCTGACCACCGGCAGCTTGAGTTGGATCTGTGGCCAGCACTGCGGCGAAAGCGACAACTGGGAACGTGGCGAGATCACCATCTACGAGACGTACCTTGAGGCGGCGACCAAGGACTCGGTAGCGGCGCGCCTGGTGGCGGGCAAAAACATGCTGCTGCAAGGCGACACTGTGCAGAACCGCTACAGCCTGATGGCCGCCAATGGCGACCTGAGCATCACTGCCGGTGACCTGCTCAACCAGGGCGCCGCCACGCGCACGGGCCAGCGCAAGCTTGTCATCGGCACGCCAGGTCACGTCTCCGACGATTTGTTTGAACGCATGCAATATGTCGACGTGCCCGCGTTCAATGCGGCCACGGCGGCTGGGAATTTCGACAAGGCGCGCTTCGAAGAACTCAAAAGCCGCTCACCCAATAGCCTGCCGTTCGCCTACGCAAGTGACGTCACCACCTGGACCAACAACAGCGGCCCCGGCTACGACGCCACCCTGCAAGCGGGCGGCACGGTCAACCTCAACGTCGCCCGCACCCTGCAAAACGGCACGCTGCACAACAACACCCTGGCCCAGTTGACCGGCACCCTCGGCGACGACCAGACCGGCATCCCCGTCGGCGGCATCAACATCAACCTGAGCAAACACGCCAACGACCCGAGCGCCCAGGCGCCCGGCAGCGTATTGCCCGTGGTGGGCGTGGCCCCTGGCGGCGGCTTCGTGCCCGTGGACTACACCGGCACCGCCTTCGCGCCGGTTGACCCCACCAGCTCGCCGACCTTCCAACTGCCCAAGGGCGAGTACGGCCTGTTCGTCAAAAACGCCGACCCCACCAGCCACTACCTGATCGAGACCAACCCCGAATTCACCTCGGCGTCGGGCTTCTTCAGCTCCGATTACATGCTGGGCAAACTCGGTTTCACCGCCGACAACGCCTGGCGCCGCCTCGGTGACGGCCAGTACGAAACCCGCCTGATCCGCGACGCCGTCCTCGCGCAAACCGGCCAACGCTTCCTCGCCGGCGGCCTGTACAGCGACGCCGACCAGTTCCGCTACCTGATGGACAACGGCCTTGCCAGCAAAGACGCCCTGCGCCTGAGCCTGGGCGTGGCCCTCACCGACCAGCAAGTCGGCGCCCTGACCCACGACATCGTGTGGATGGAAAACCGCGTCATCGACGGCCAGACCGTGCTCGTACCGGTGCTGTACCTGGCCCAGGCCGACTCGCGCAACGTGCGCGGCAACAGCCTCATCCAGGGCCGTGACCTCAACCTGGTCACCGGCGGCGACCTGATCAACGTCGGCACCCTGCGCGCCAGCAACAACCTCTCCGCCATCAGCAGCGGCAGTATCTACACCGGTGGCCTGGTCGAAGCCGGCAACAACCTCAGCCTGCTGGCCCAGGACAGCATCCGCAACGCCATGGCCGGCGAAATCCGCGGCAAGCAAGTCAGCCTCACGGCGCTCAAAGGTGATATCACCAACGAAACCACCGCCATCCAGGTGCGTGACGGCGCCGGCATGCGCACCCTCACCGACACCAGCGCCGGCACCATCGTCGCCCGCGAAAACCTCGCGATCGACGCCGGGCGCGACCTCACCAATCGAGGCGCACTGGTAACGGGCAACGACGCCAACCTCACCGCTGGCCGCGACCTCAACCTCATCGCCGCCAGCGACACCAGCGTCAAACACGAGACCCGCGACGGCGGCGAGAAATCCAGCATCACCACCGACGTCAAAAACCTCGCCGCCAGCGTCACGGCGGGCGGCAACCTCAACATGCAGGCCGGGCAAGACGTCAACACCAGCGCCGGCACCATCGTCGCCCGCGAAAACCTCGCGATCGACGCCGGGCGCGACCTCAACGTCGCCTCGGTCAGCGACATGCACAACGTCGAGGGCAAGGAAAAGGACGGCAAGAAACGCATCAAGACCTCGGACGACCAGACCAGTCAAGTGGCGAGCGTACTGACGGCGGGTGGGGATTTTGTCAGCCAGGCTGGGCGTGACACCACGATCGTGGCGAGCAGGATCAGCGCGGGGAATGAGGCTTATCTGTATAGCGGGGATAAGTTGAACCTGCTGGCGGCGCAGAACAGCACTTACAGCCTTTACGACATGAAGGAGAAGGGTGGCTGGGGCGCGAAGAAGACCAAGCGTGATGAGGTGACCCACGTCACGAATGTGGGGACTGAGATCAAGACTGGTGGTGATCTGGTACTCAAAAGTGGAGGCGACCAGACCTATCAACTTGCCAAGCTTCAGAGCGGCCGGGACATCACTTTGGATAGCGGTGGCGCGATTACCTTTGAGGCGGTCAAGGATCTACATCAAGAAAGCCATGAAAAAAGCAAGAACAGCCTGGTTTGGACCAGCGCCAAAGGCAAAGGAAATACTGACGAAACGTTGCGCCAGAGCCAGCTGATTGCGCAGGGACAAGTGGTTATTAAAGCCGTAGATGGCTTGAAGATTGACGTCACGCATGTTGATCAGCAAACGGTTAGTCAGGCCATTGATGCGATGGTGAAGGCAGATCCGCAGTTGGCTTGGCTGAAAGAGGCTGAGAAACGTGGGGACGTGGACTGGCGCAGGGTTCAGGAGGTTCACGATAGCTTTAAATACGATAACTCTGGCTTAGGTGGCGGCGCATCTTTAGTCATTGCAATTATTGTCACCTACTTTACGTGGGGCGCCGGTGCGGGTCTTGTCGGCGCAGCCTCCACTAGCGCAACGGGCATTGCCGCAAGCTCAGTAGTGTCCGCAGCTGCCGTAAATGCCACGACAAGCACCATCAATAATCGTGGCAATCTTGGCGCAGTGGCTAAAGATGTCACCTCCAGCGATAGCCTGAAAGGCTATGCGGTTGCCGGCATTAGCGGCGGCTTTATGCCTAGCAGCCTCGGTGCTCAGCTTGCCGTTCGATCAGCCCTGAACACGCTCACTAACGGTGGGAAGTTCAAGGATAACGTTGTGCAAGCCGCGATCAGCATGGCTGCAGACGGCCTAAGTGGCGCGATTTTCGACCGAGTGGGTGATTCACTATTGGGCAGTGGCCTTCCTAAGAAAATCGCTGTACATGCGATTGTGGGTGGGTTGATTGGCGAGGCCGCGGGGGGCGACTTCCGAACTGCGGCCTTAGCCGCCGGAGCTAACGAAGCGTTGATCAGCCTGGTCGGTGAAAAAATCTTTCCGGGTGAGGCGCACGAACGAGTTCTGGCAATGACCTCCCAGTTAGTCGGGATGACGGTTGCCGCAGCAGCAGGTGGAGATGCAAAGGCTCAGGAAAAAGCGGCATGGGTGGCTCAGCAAGCTACGGTCTATAACAATCTGAATCACGTTGAGGCTGAGAATCTACTTAAAGAAATTAAGGACTGCCGCGCAACCAAGACCTGCGGTGAAGCCAAAATAAAAGAAATATTGAATAAATATGAAGATATTTCTGCGGACAACTCCAGCCCCATCAAGGACTGCCCGACGCGAAAATGTGTCGACGATATCCTGAATAGTTCGGTTCGAATGGACAGTCCTGTTGCACAGGAACTGCTTAGCCTGCTGCGACAGACGACGTATGACACGCCTGGATTGCTTCAAGGGAACCCTAGTGACGTGGTTTCACAATCGCCTAACCCAAGTGGATGGGGCGATATGTTTGCTGCGGATAAGCAGGTGGCTTTTGCTAAGAATCTCAAAGAAGGATGGCTGACTCCGGAAGAAACAGCGGACATTGATCGCTGGAATGAATCCACGAGGTGGGTAGATCGCGCTTACGGCTATAGATTAGAGCCCAAGGAAAAGGCCTATATACTCACAGAGCTGGGTACCGCCGCTGCGATGATTTTGATTGCCGGTCGGGCAGGCAGTAGCGTCGCGAGCAAAAATACTTCAGGGAAACCGTTGGTCTCGTCGGGGGCTGAAGTAACTCCAGAAATAATTGAAAAAGCGCTGAAGGGGGACTCTGCTGCCAGCGCTCAGCGAGCGGTTTCATTACCTGCTATTCAAAGATATGTTGATCGTCTTCTAAAGGGCGATGTTGCTCCACCGATTTCAATGGATGGGAAGGTCATCGTTGAGGGTAATCATCGCTACATTGCTGCGAAAATCTTAGGCCGGACTCCGGATGTGAATCCTGGAACATTACCGCCGAATAAAGCTGGCTTAACTAAACCAATGTCTGAGGTGAAGGTGGATCCGGTGGATTGGGGGAATAAATGATTAATATTAATTTTGAGACGGGCGAGATATTAACTCTACCTTTAAATAGTTTTGTTGGTGCAAGTTTGAAAGGGTTGCAGTTGCATCGCGCTATATTTGATGAGCTTAATATTGGAAGTGCCGACTTTTCTGGTTCGAATCTGAGAAATGCCTCATTTGTTAACGCGTTTATAGATCGAGCTATATTTGACCGAGCAGCTCTCATGAATTCAAATTTTATGAATTCAGTTATGAGTAATACTTCTTTCGCAGGCGCAATGGCAGCGTTTGCTGATTTTGACGGTGCAAATCTTTCATGTGCAAGTTTTGAGGGTGCTGATATTGGTGGTGCTAGCTTTATTAAATCAAATTTATGTGGCGCTGACCTTTGTGCAAATAGAATCGAAGAAGCGGTTTTTTTGGGCGCTACGTATAATGATGCTACTGTCTGGCCAAGTGGGTTTCGACCAGAGAATTATGGTGCGATTAAAGTGCTTAAATGAGAGTTGAAAAGCATATTAAATAAATCTGTCCCCTTTTGTTCGAAATATTTCTGTAAGGGTGGCACGGTAATGACTAAATATAAGCTTGAGTTTCGGCATAGACCTAGTGTTTCAGAGTCTATCGAAGAGAGGCATAAAGATTTTTTGAGAGCTATAGGCGATTTGGGCGTTCCGTGGAGTTTGAACGATGCCTTTGAAGTTCCCCCTATTGGAAGCGAGTTGGTGACCTCGGTGTCATTGGATAAGCTACTTCCAGTCGGCGTTAAAGGTCGAATTTCATATGCTCTGCGAGATCAGAAGTATCTCCAAGATGATGCGCAGTTTGATGATACGCTATTTATTGAATTTACAGACTCCAAAGTTGACTATTCGTATTTGTTGAAGGTTGTTTTTCCTGTTTATATAAAGGCGTTTGGCTCCTATCGCTCAGCTTTACATGATTGGAGTGTTACGAGGAGCGATTGGCCTTTAGTGTTGGAAGCTTGTGATGCTACAAAAAAAGACGTTAACGGTAGGGATGGCGTTTTTCGTATAAATGCAGCGAATCATTTCGATAAGGAATTGTGTTTTCGCGCCTTTGAAAAAGGGCCTCGTGAACTTGCTGATTTGTTGAATGGTTATGTAGAAGAAGTGTGTGAGTTTGAAGAGGGGGTTTTGATTGTAATTAGTTATACTCCGCTTTCTGCCGACGAACTACTCAGGGCGGGTGATCGACTAAAGAGCTTAGTGGTTTGATTTTTTGTCTAGTCAAATTGGTTGGTGTATTGCAGTTTTGATTGGGTTCGGTTGAGTTGATGTAAAGGTTCAAACGAAAAGGGGGCAGATTTATTTAAATTAGAGTTTAAAGGCGCACTAAATAAATCTGTCCCCTTTTTTCTTCCTTTTTTCTTCGGACTGCCCGATGGCGAGAAAGTCAGAATTAAGGTGGTGGACTAATGGCTAGGTTTAGAGAAAGTATATATTTGTCTTATTCGCAATTTTGCGTGTTTTTGAGTTCGCTTGATCAGCCGTATAATGATTGGAGTGATCGTAGTTATGCGCAAGGATTTGCGTGGAGGTTAGGGAGTGTCTCTTTTAGAGCTTTGATTGACGAAGGGGATCATATAATTAGCTTTTTCATTAACGAACAAGTGCCCGCTATAAGCGCAGACGTGGTTCGGGCCTTTAAAGTTCCCTTCTCGGTAATAGATAGAAATATTGAGGTTGGTAGTATTTCGAGTACGGTTCCTCTAGAACTGCCTGAAGGAGATTATTCTCTTCAGGTCGAATTTATAAGACCCTCCTCAAGTGCAGTGTATGAAATAAATGTCCATTTGAATTTAGGGGGCTGCGATTTTGAGGTGTTGAGAGCAGACGTCGAAATTGACGAGCAAGGTGAGTTTGATATCGATGCGGTTCCTGCGGGATAAAATTTCGGAGAAATGGGGGCGGATTTATTTTAATTCGAGATAGCGGTAATAAAGCCTATTAAATAAATCTGTCCCCTTTTGTTCTTGATTGAAAATAAGTTTGGCGGTAAGGCGGAGTGGTGGGATATCACACCTGCTATGAGAGGCGTGGAACACCAAGGTGGCATTCACAGGGCTCAAGGGCCAGCAGAGAAAATATTTGGTAAATGATTATGAAAAATAAAGAAGAGATAAAGTTGTTGGTTGAAAGTTTAAAGTCTTCAAAGGATTATGAGGGTAACTATGGATACCGGATAACAGACTCGCAAGCAGTTTTAAGCAGCGTTGATGAAGCAGATCGTCAGCAAGCTCCAAGTGACTACCTGGAGTTTCTCAAGGAATTTGGTTTTGGGGAGCTAGACGCGGCATTTCATCTTGATGATGGCCCAGAGAAATACTCTGCTATATGCGGTCAGGAAATTGAACGCTATGAGGGGATGTACGTATTTGGTGGTAATTCGAGTGATGTACTATATGCCTTTGATACAAAGCATAATTGGCGTGTTGTAGAAATTAGTTCCGAGTTGGATGATGTTGATGTGTTGGCATCAAACTTTTCTGATTTTATTTTGGAGCGGCTGAAGTACGTTAAAACTCTTGTCGATCGGCGTGCGGAAAGTTAATCGGCTAGGGGGAATAGAGGGGAATAGGGGTCAAGGGGAATAGGCCACGTTTTTGCGTTTTTTAGAGTTCAGCAGAGTTGCTCTTTAAAAATATGATTTATTTTTTTTAATTATTCTATTTAGTTGGTCTGTTGATGGGCGGCTAAGCTGTAAACTCTTATCCAGTTAGGGGTTTATATGGCTCGCCGTCCTAGGGTTTTACTACCGGGTATCCCATTGCATATTATACAGCGGGGAAACAATCGGTCTGCGTGTTTTTGTTCAGATGAAGACTACATTTTTTACATGGATATATTAGCCGTGCATGCTCAATTGCATGGCTGTAAAATTCACGCATTGTGCTTGATGACAAATCACGTTCATTTGTTGTTGACTCCAACCTGCTGCGCAGGGGCTGGCCTACTTATGCAGGGGCTGGGGCAGCGCTATGTTCAATATATCAATCGAACATATCAACGAACGGGCACATTGTGGGAAGGCCGTTTCCGCTCCTGTTTGGTTCAACAAGACAACTATGTTTTAGCTTGCTATCGATATATCGAAATGAATCCGGTCAGAGCGGGTATGGTTACTCATCCGGGCGACTATCGCTGGACCAGCTATAGGGCAAACGCACAGGGCGAGCTATCAGGCTTTATAAGTCCGCATGCGGTTTATAGCGAGTTAGGTAGCGGCACAGCGCAAAGCAGAAAAGGGGACAGATTTATTTAAATTTGTACTGGGATAAGCGTATTAAATAAATCTGTTCCCTTTTGTTCGCAACGGCCCGTGAGAACTCTTGTTCAGGACGAATCAGGCCGGTATTGGCTGCAAGGGCAAGGTGGGGGGAAAATTACCCCCTCAGGTTCTTACGATTTTGTCACATTGCCGGATGGGACTATCAAGGTAAGCCGCCCAAATGTGAATGAGCAATTTTCAACCCATCTGGGGCTTAGCGGGGGGGGGGGAGTTAAATATGCCGGCTCTATACGCTTTGGTAATAATGACGGTCCAGAGCGAGGAAAAATAACAAGATGGGATAATAGCTCCGGTCATTATCAGCCACCTGCTACCCTAAAGGCTAACTCTGGGTTACCGGAAAACTCATTTAATCCAAGGAAATAGTTTGGTATGGATTCAAGATTGATGTCACTCTGTAAAGAGTTGGCGAAAATGACTTCTGATCAGGCGGCAACTTGGATATTGAGCCGGTATCCGCTTGCTTCAGATAATTGGGGTGAAGCTTTATTACTCCTTCCTCATAGATCTTGGAAAAAACCAGAGCAGAAACGGTTAGCGGATTATTATTTTAAGAAAATTCCGTTCTCTAGCGCTAGAGGATATGAAGCGTTCGCGTCAATTATGCCAGTTAAGTTAATGGTTGCATGCATTAACGATGCATTGCCCAAAGATCCTGGCAGGCTCGAGTTATTGTTTTATCATCTTGTCCCAGTGCTTAAGCGTTTTGCAAAGAATGATGCAGATCTAAAAATTATTGAGACTTTCCTTTCGGCTTTTTCGATAAATTTGCCAAAAAATAATTGAGAACAAAAGGAGGCGGTTTGTTTAATCTTGCTAGAGAAGTGAAAAAAGGGAGCGGGAAAAAAGGGAGCAGATTTATTTGAATTAGGGTTGAAAAATCTATTAAACAAATCTGTCCCCTTTTGTTCGTGCCGCCTGCTCTGCTTGCAAATTATGGAGCACTGTACGATAAGTACCGCCCAGCAATTGAGTCGGAGAAAAAGCGTGAAAATTAATAAATGGCTTTTGGTAGTATTATTGTCGGCCTTGGCTGGCTGCGCACCTTCCCATTCCAATTGGGAAAATGGAATGAATCTATGGGTAGGTACTCATTTCGATTCCCACCTTTACAAAGACTGCACTCGAGGATGTGGCGACTCATATTGGTCGCCTGTAAATAAAAATAAGACCTTTGATAAGGTTGTTGATGAAAACGGAGGCAGGCGGTATTACATAACTTGGATTAGAGATTGCCGATATTCGGTTTTTGTCGCTGCGGATCGGCTAATAAAGTCATGGAGATACGAAACTTCTAACGTAAAAGGATGTTATGTCTTTTAACTGCTGTTTTAAGGGAAAAAAGCGAGAAAAGGGCATAGATTTATTTTGATTCGAGATCGCAGAAAAACCAATTAATGGTTGAAGGGAGCCATACATAATGACTGATGAAACAAAAAAAGGATTTTGGCGCTGGGGTTTTGTGCTGTTGCTTGTTGGTATAGCAGCGGTCTTGATAAAACAAGCAACAGAAGAAACGCCTGAGCCTAGCAAACCAACTTTCCTTAGTGACTTGATAATCGTCACCGCGCGAACGCACGCGCGTAATCGGAAGGTTGACGAAAATACAGAGCTTGTTCGTATGGAGGCGACTAATAGTCATACTATAACGGTTTATTATTCTTTATTGAATTATGATTCTGATGTTTCTAGTTTTAACTTGGAAGCTACCAAGTCAGCAGTTGTAAATATTTTTTGTGATCCCAAAAATTTTGAAAAACAATCCATTTTTTCACTGGGCGGGACTTACGTTTATGTTTTTGGTAGCAAAAATGTAAAAGAAATTGGCCGATTTGAATTTAACAAAAAGAATTGTGAAGGTTCTTTGTAAACGCTTGGTCATCGAGGCGGAGCAGTGCGAAAGGGCAGGTTTATTTAGCCTTTACCCTCCCCGCACGAGGCCAAAGCGGGCGACACGAAGGCCGCCCGATTTTCACTCAAGACGGATCGGCATTCAGCCTGCGACTGATGACATCCAGCAAATCACACCCATCGCGCAGCGGAATGGCCAGCAAGTGGGCAAAGTCTGAAAGCACTACGGCATCGCTGCTGAGTTGTTCGCGGAAGGCCAGGTTTTCCAGCAGTTGGGTGACGGCCCGAATGCGGTGCACGGCGGCGTCGTGAAGGACGTCGAGAGGTGCGTGGGTGTCGATGATCAGGGCTGGGACGGTGCAGTCGTGGCCGGTGAGGGGGATGTATCGATTCATCATTAAGCTCTCTATTGATTATTGAGGGCTCGTTCTTCGGGTCGCCAAACCCGGTCGCTTTTTGAGCGACGGCCGGACTATAAGCCGCACCACCAAGCCCGCGCAAGGCATCAAAATGCCGCCGCTTCGGAGCGTGTACGCAGCTACTAACGTCTTGCCACCCATTGCCGACATACTGCTCACGAACAAACGCACTACGACTATGCAAATCTGAAAGCCTCACCCCAAACATTAAAGGACCAATGTGAAAAACCTCCTCCTCATTCTCTTCGCCACCCTCATCCTCGGCGGTTGCGTCAGCCACCCCCTCACTCCCGAAAACCGCGCGCAGATCAAGACCGTTAAAGTCCTGCCGGTGAAGTGGGAAAAGAACATGGTGTACTTCGGCCGTGAACAGGCCTGGGGCGCGGCCCTGGGTGCCGGGGTTGGCGCGGGTGTTGGTATGGCCAGCGGGGCGTCCAAGCTGGGTACTGCGGCGTTGAGTGGCGCCGGGTTTGCCGCGGGCATGAAGCTCGGGCAGTTGGCCGAGATGCCGACGCCGGTGGCTATTCTGACGGTGATGGAGGCGGAAAAAATCGACGTAGGCGTGTTGCTCAAGCAGGGCTTTGTCGATGAGTTGGGCAAGACTTCGACGCTCAAGGTGGTCGGCGAGGAGGAGCCCGCCGATGCGCAGATCCAGCTGACCGTGTCCGAGTGGGGTTTTCGCCTGACCCAGGGTTTCAGCAGTGTGATTTACCCCACCCTTAACGTGATGGCGCAGATGGATCGCGGCGATGAAATGGTCTGGCGCACCTTTGAAGCGGTTACGCCGTTCAATGGCCAGAACGTCTACGGCTATACCCCGTTGACCTACCGCACTGACCCTGAAGCCTTGCGGCGGGCGTTGACAGGGATTACGCAGATTTCTGCGCAGTATCTGGTGAAGGAGCTCAAGTAGGTCTGTGCGAAGGCTGGCGGCTGTTGGTGGGCGGGCTTGGACTAATACCAGTCAGGGTTAAACGCAGTTCCCCTGTGGGAGCGGGCTTGCTCGCGAAGGCGGTGTGTCAGTCGCTGCATCTGTTGCTGCACTACCGCTTTCGCGAGCAAGCCCGCTCCCACATTTGATCTTCGTTGCTTTGGGCATTGCGTTCGTTTAATTGATCGGCATTGGGCTTGCCCGCGAAGGCGGTGGGTCAGTCGCTGCATCTGTTGCTGCACTGCCGCTTTCGCAGGCAAGCCAGCTCCCACATTTGATCTTCGTTGCTTTGAGTATTGCGGTCGGCAGTAGGGTAAGCCCCCCACCTATGGCCGAAACACCTTGAGAACCGCTCTCAACCCCGTAAAATGCCGCAGCCGTTGCATCACCGTCTTTCAGGGAAGAATCCAGGCCAGCGCGTTTTCAGGCTGCCTATCTCCTTGGAAAACCCGGCAACGCTGATTTCCTCACCCAAGGAGCACCCTGTGAAGACACTGTCCAAAATCCTGCTGTCGGGCCTCACCGCCGCGGCGCTGTTGACCGTGGCCGGTTGCGCCACCGAGAGCAACCGCGCGATGCCGGTGGAGCAAGTCGCCAGCGCCCACGTGGCCTATTCCGGCGTGCGTGTGCCGATTGCCGTGGGCAAGTTCGACAACCGCTCCAGCTACATGCGCGGCATCTTCTCCGATGGCGTCGACCGTCTCGGCGGCCAGGCCAAGACCATCCTCATCACCCACTTGCAGCAGACCAACCGCTTCAGCGTGCTGGACCGCGACAACATGGGCGAGATCTCCCAGGAAGCCAAAATCAAAGGCACCGTGCAGAAGCTCAAGGGCGCTGACTATGTGGTGACTGGCGATGTGACCGAATTCGGCCGCAAGGAAACCGGCGACCGCCAGCTGTTCGGCATCCTCGGCCGTGGCAAGACCCAAGTGGCCTACGCCAAAGTCGCGTTGAATATCGTCAACATCAACACCTCCGAAGTGGTGTATTCCACCCAGGGCGCCGGTGAGTACGCGCTGTCCAACCGTGAAGTGATCGGCTTCGGCGGCACCGCCAGCTATGACTCCACCCTCAATGGCAAGGTGCTGGACCTGGCCATGCGCGAAGCGATCAACCGCCTGGTCGACGGCATCAACGCCGGCGCCTGGAACCCGCGTAACTGATCAGCCACACCACAAGGAGCAGTACACGGATGAGCAAGGCAGTGAAGTTAGCGCTGACGCTGGCAGCAATCGCGGCGGTCACCGGGTGCCAGACGGCGCCCCAGCCCCTGTATCAATGGGAGAGCTACCAGCCGCAGGTTTACGAGTACTTCAAGGGCGAGCCCAAGGAAGCGCAGGTGGAAGCATTGGAGCGCGATCTGCAGAAGATCAACGCCAGTGGCCGCAAGGCGCCGCCGGGTTACCACGCGCACCTGGGCATGCTGTACATGAACATGGGCAAGGATGACCAGATGGTGCAGGAGTTTCGCACCGAGAAGGCGCTGTTCCCCGAGTCCGCTGCGTACATGGACTTTCTGTTGAAAAACGCCAAAGCCGGAGTCGCCACCAAATGAGCCTGTTAAAACTCACCGGCGCCTTGCTGGCCCTGGTGTTGCTCGGCGGTTGCGCCGCACCCAAGACGGTTGATTATTCGGCGTACAAACAGGCGCGGCCCAAGTCGATCCTGGTACTGCCGCCGATCAATGAATCGCCGGAAGTGCAGGCGTCCTACAGCCTGGTGTCGCAAGTCACCTATCCGCTGGCCGAAGCCGGCTACTACGTGTTGCCAATTGCCCTGGTGGACGAGACCTTCCGCCAGAACGGCCTGACCACCGCCAACGATATCCAGGCCGTACAGCCGGCCAAGCTGCATGACATCTTTGGTGCGGACGCGGCGCTGTACATCACCATCAGCGAGTACGGCACCCAGTACATGCTGATCTCCAGCGACACCTCGGTGACGGCCTCGGCCAAACTGGTGGACCTGCGCACCGGCACCACCTTGTGGACCGGTTCGGCGCGGGCGTCGAGCGAGGAGGGCAACAACAACGGTGGCGGCCTGGTGGGCATGTTGATCACGGCGGCGGTCAAGCAGGTGATCAATAGCTCTACCGATGCGGCGCACCCGATTGCCGGTATCACCAGTGCGCGGTTGCTGTCGGCAGGGCAACGCACCGGCATCTTGTACGGCCCGCGTAACCCGAAATACGGCACGGACTAAGAGAACACCGCCATACAAATGTGGGAGCTGGCTTGCCTGCGATAGCGGTCGGCCAGTGCTGGAAAGGCTGGCTGACACACCGCTATCGCAGGCAAGCCAGCTCCCACATTGATCGGGGTGAATTTCGAGGGTTTAACCCGAACCCAACCTACCTCGCGTCTGACCTTGTGAACGGCTCATTCATTCACGAGGTTCAGCCCCATGTCCCGCCCTCTGCTTTACCTGCGTCCCGCTGCCCAAGGCTTCACCGTTACCCTGCTGGTAGCGCTGGCCGGGTGTGGGCTGTCTTCCTCGCCCGAGGTGGCCAAACCGGCACCGCCCGTCGCCGAGCTGTACAGCGCGCCGGTTGAGGGCGCGATGGCCAAACGCATGGCCATGCCGGCACCGATGACGGTGCGAGAAATGGCGATGATGAATGACCACAGCGAACCCCGCGAGCAATACGCCAACCTGCCCGACAACCCCGTGCATCGCGTCGCCGAAACCCCGGTCTCCACCTTCAGTGTGGATGTCGACACGGGCAGCTACGCCAACGTACGGCGCTTCCTCAACCAAGGCCGCCTGCCGCCCGAAGGCGCGGTGCGGTTGGAGGAAATGGTCAACTACTTCCCCTACAATTACGCACTGCCCACCGATGGCTCACCTTTTGGCGTCACCACCGAAGTCGCCGCCACGCCGTGGAACCCGCGCACAAAACTGCTGCGCATTGGCATCAAGGCTTCCGATAAAACCGTGGCAGAACTGGCACCCGCCAACCTGGTGTTCCTGGTGGACGTGTCCGGCTCCATGGACCGCCGCGAAGGCTTGCCGCTGGTCAAGAGCACGCTGAAGTTACTGGTGGATCAACTGCGTAATCAGGACCGTGTGTCACTGGTGGTCTACGCCGGTGAATCCCGCGTGGTGCTCAAACCCACCTCCGGGCATGAAAAAGCCAAGATCCGCAACGCCATCGACCAACTCACCGCCGGCGGTTCCACCGCAGGCGCGTCCGGCATCGAACTGGCCTACCAGATGGCCCGCGAAGGGTTTATCGACCAAGGCATCAACCGCATCCTGCTGGCCACCGACGGCGACTTCAACGTGGGTATCAGCGACTTCGACAGCCTCAAGCAAATGGCCGTGGACCAGCGCAAAAGCGGCGTATCGCTGACCACCCTCGGCTTTGGCGTGGACAACTACAACGAACACCTGATGGAACAACTGGCCGACGCGGGCGACGGTAACTACGCCTACATCGACAACCTGCGCGAAGCGCGCAAGGTGCTGGTGGAGCAACTCAGCTCGACCCTGGCGGTGGTGGCGCGGGATGTGAAACTGCAGGTGGAATTCAACCCGGCCCAGGTCAGCGAGTACCGCCTGCTGGGCTATGAAAACCGCGCCTTGAAGCGTGAGGATTTCAACAACGACAAGGTCGATGCCGGTGAGATTGGCGCAGGGCACACGGTGACCGCGCTGTATGAAATCGTGCCCAAGGGCGAGAAGGGCTGGTTGGAGCCTCTGCGTTACGCCGCCGCGCCTGCGACCGAAGGCCAATCCGATGAGCTGGCGATGCTACGGGTGCGCTACAAGCCCGCTGCGGGCGGTAACAGCCAGTTGATCGAACGCCCCATCGCCAACCAGGCTACCCCGGCCAGCGACGACCTGCGCTTCGCGTCTGCCGTGGCCGCCTTCGCCCAACAGCTCAAGGGCGATGGCCGCTACACTGGCACCATGAGTTTGCAAGACACCGCCAAATTGGCACGCTCGGCCCGCGGCGATGACCCCTTCGGGCTGCGCAACGAATTCGTGCAATTGGTGGAGTTGGCCCAAAGCCTCAAACCCTGATCTCGCTCACAACCGAGATCAAATGTGGGAGAGGGCTTGCTGCTAAAGCTTTTTGTAGGAGCGAGCTTGCTCGCGAAAAACTCACAGGCACCGCGTTTATCCAGGAAGCACGCGTTATCGTTGACGTTCTTCGCGAGCAAGCTCGCTCCTACAGTAACCCTGCTTCGGCTGACCAAAAGGAGTTCGCCCACCCCATGGCCGTTCCAGATGACTCACCCAGCGACGAATCGCTGCTGGCCCGCTATCGAACCGGTGACACTGCCGCCTTCGAAGCCTTGTACACGCGCCACCGCCAGGGCCTGTACCGCTTCCTCGTGTCCCTGTGCAACAAAGCCGAACTGGCCGAAGAAATCTACCAGGACACCTGGCTCAGCCTGATCCGCAGCACCACCCAGCCACAAGGCCGGGCGAGTTTTCGTACCTGGTTGTTCCAGATCGCCCGCAACCGCCTGATCGACCACTGGCGCAAGCACGGCATCCACAACCCATTGCATGACAGCTACGATGAACAGCTGCACGCCCAGGCCGACGACAGCGACGGTCCCGAGCAGCAACTGACCCTCAGCCGCGACCAGGCGCGCCTCGACGCGGCCCTGCAAGAACTGCCCGAAGATCAGCGCGAAGTGTTTTTGTTACGCCTGCATGGCGACCTCGAAGTGCCGCAAATCGCCGCCCTCACCGGCGCCCCGCTGGAAACCGTAAAAAGCCGCCTGCGCTACGCCCTGCAAAAATTGCGGCGCCTGCTGGCCGAGGAGGTACCCGTATGAACGACTCCAAACATGCTCCGGACACCGACGACGGGCTGATCCAGCACTTTCGTCAACACAGCAGCGGCGAGCCACCGGCGTCACTGGACGCGTTCATTTTGGCCACTGCCCACCGCGAGGCACCAAAACCTTCGCCCAACCTGTGGCAGCGCTGGTTGCGCGCGTGCCAGCAACCGCGTTGGCAAATGGCTTTCGCCAGCGTTGCCGGTGTGGCGTTGTTGGTGGGTGTGGTCACGCGCACCAGCGAGTTCGAGCATGCGCCGAACACGCGCCTGGCTGCCCCGGCTGCGTTTTCTGCGCCCGCACCTGCGCCTATGAGCGCGCCGCCACGCGTCGAATCGTTCAGTGCCGAAATGAGCAGCGATGCCTTGCCCCAAGCCAACATGGCCAAGCGCGCAGTGCCGGAACCGCTCGAGCAGGGTTTGCAGGACGTATTGCGCCTGCGCAAGGCAGGCGATGACGCGGCGGCGGCGGCAAAACTCGCCGAGTTGCAAAAACGCTTTCCTGCACAGAACCTCGAGGAACGGCTCAAGGCATTGCAGCCTCACTGACCCCATGGCGATGGTATCCAGCGATACCATCGCCGACCGCTTGAAATGCGTCATAAGCATATGAATTTATATTCAGTTGCTCGGGGAGTAATTGCTGCTAGTTTAATAGGCGAAAGACGTCATTGTTCCTGCTGGCCAACAGAGCGGGTCATGTTTCATTGGATGAAAAGTTGCATGCGGACTTCAAGGATTAAAGTCTTCTCAGCATTCGCTACATGGCCACTGGGAAATAGCTCTACCTGTTGGAAGTCCATTCAATTGGATTGATAAACGGTACCTGACATGACGGCTACGCTGAATTACTCATTGGCACAGGCAGTGCCTGAACTGCAACAACCCCTGGATATATTCGAGCTTAAAGAGTCCAACGTCCGCTCTTATTGCCGGGACTTTACCGACACGTTCCACACCGCTGAGGGTTCGACGCTGACCAGTGAGCAAGGTCAGCTGTTCATTGACTTTTTCAGCGGTGCCGGTGCCTTGAACTACGGGCATAACAACCCGGTTCTAAAGGCCGCGCTGCTCGACTACATTGCGCAAAATGGCATCACCCACGGCCTGGATTTCAAGACGACCGCCAAGAAAGCCTTCCTCACCGCGTTTGAAGAGCAGGTGCTGGCCCCACGCAACCTGCGTTACAAAGTGCAGTTCCCCGGCCCCACCGGCACCAATGCGGTAGAGGCGGCGATCAAGCTGGCACGCAAGTACACCGGGCGCCAGAACATCGTAGCGTTTACCAATGCTTTCCATGGCATGTCCCTGGGCAGCCTGGCCCTGACCAGCAACCCGCGTAAGCGAGCCGGCGCCGGCGTGACTTTGAGCAATGTCACGTTCATGCCCTATGACGGCTACTTCGGCGACAGCGTGGACACTTCGCTGTACCTGGACAGGATGTTGCGCAGCGGCAGTGGCATCGACAGACCGGCGGCCATCGTGCTGGAAACCGTGCAGGGTGAGGGCGGTGTGAACAGTGCCTCGGCCGCCTGGGTACACGCCGTGCAGCGCATCGCCCAGGCCCATGACATCCTGCTGATCATCGATGATATCCAGGCCGGCTGCGGGCGTACGGGCGACTTCTTCAGTTTTGAAGCCCTGGGCGTCACGCCGGACATCGTGACGTTGTCCAAGTCGATCAGCGGCTACGGCTTGCCCATGTCGCTGGTCTTGCTAGCACCCCATCTGGATGTGTGGGAGCCGGGGGAGCACAACGGCACGTTTCGCGGCAACAACCTGGCGTTCGTCACCGGCAAGGCAGTGATCGACCACTATTGGAGCGACGCGGGTTTCACTCAGGCGCTCAAGGCCAAGGCGGGCGTGCTGCATGATGCGCTGCAGAGGCTATCCGCAAGTTTC
Source organism: Pseudomonas sp. GL93 (assembly GCF_003408955.1). Classification (NCBI taxonomy): domain Bacteria; kingdom Pseudomonadati; phylum Pseudomonadota; class Gammaproteobacteria; order Pseudomonadales; family Pseudomonadaceae; genus Pseudomonas; species Pseudomonas sp. GL93. The sequence continues at coordinate 79,133 of NZ_NKRF01000061.1, read as the reverse complement.
GCCGCCAAAGCGCCCAACCGCCTGAAAGGGCGCGGGTTCTTCAAAGGCATCGAGTTCGAGGACGCGAGCCTGGCGCAGAAAGTTGCTGCGCGCGCCTATGCACATGGGCTGATCATTGAAACCTCCGGCATCGATAACCAGGTGCTGAAATTTCTTCCGGCCCTTACCATCACTGCGGCGCAGATCAACCAAGGCGTGCAGATTCTCGAGCAAGCGTTTGCCGAGGTGATCACATCATGAGCGATGCCATTATCACCCGGCACGCGTCCCTCGATGACGCCGCTGCCATTGCACCCTTGCTGGATAAATACCGCGAGTTCTACGGCGAAGCTTCCGACCTGGCCCGCTCTTTGGCATTTATTCAACAACGCTTCTTTTTAGGCGAGTCAATTATTATCGTCGCGCAAGTAAACAATGAAGTTATTGGGTTTACGCAACTCTTCCCGAGCTTTTCAAGCGTCACGCTAGAACGCCTGTGGATACTCAATGACTTATATGTTGAAGCCTCAAAGCGAAAAGCGGGAGTTGGCCTGGCGTTATTGAATGCCGCCAAGGCATTCGCACAAACAACCGGCGCCAAACAGTTATTCATTGAAGGCGCAGACGACAACCCCAAGGCACGCAATTTATACACGCGCTTTGGGTTTATCGAAAACACGGCATATCACTACTACCATCTTCCATTGAAGCCAATCCAGGGATAGGAGCTTTTCCATGTCAGACACTGTTTTCGATATCGTGGGTATTGGTTTTGGCCCCTCCAACCTGGCGTTGGCTATTGGCCTTGAAGAGTCCGCTTCTGCGCTGACCTATCGCTTCCTGGACGCCAAGCAAACGCCGGACTGGCAGGATGAAATGTTGCTCAGCGGTTCGGATATCCAGAACAACCCTTTGCGCGACCTGGTCACCCCGCGAAACCCGCGCAGCCACTATGGGTTCGTCAATTACCTGAAAGAAACCGGTCGCCTGTTCGACTACCTCAACCTGCCGCTGACGTATCCGCTGCGGCGTGAATATGCCGAGTACATCAAATGGGTCGCCGGGCATTTTCTGGGCAGTGTCGAATCCTCTGCGTTCGCGCAGCGGGTCGAGCCGGTGCTATTCAAAGGCGAGCAGGTGTGGAAGGTCACCTATAACGACCAGCGCGTCATTTACGGGCGCAGCCTGGTGCTCGGCACCGGACGCACGGCGAATATCCCGGCGGTGTTCGAAGGCCTGACTGGCCCTCAGGTGTTCCACCTCAATCACTACCTGGAGCGCCTCAATAAGCTGCCTCCCAGCGTGCAGCGCATCGGTGTGGTGGGCTCCAGCCAGAGCGCCGTGGAGATTGTGCTCGACCTGACCGCCAGGTTCCCAGACAAAGACATCTACTCGCTGCACCGCAGCTTCAGCTTCCGGCTCAAGGACACCAGCCCATTCAGCGACAAGGTGTATTTCCCGGAATTTATCGACTACTACTTCAACCTCCCGCCCGAGGCCAAGGCGCGGGTGGACAAGCAACTGCGCGGCACCAATTACAGCTCGGCCGATGAAGATGTGATCAACGCCCTCTACGTACGCATCCATGAGGAAAAGCTGCAGGGCAAACAGCGCATCCACATTCTTAACAACATCGCCATTGAGCAGGCGCAGATCAATGCATCGGGGCAGGTGGAGCTAGCGCTCAAGGAGGTCAACCAACTGACCCACTCGACTCTGGCGCTGGACGCACTGGTGCTCGCCACCGGCTTCAAGGACATTGCCGCCAAGGAAAATGGCGAACTGTATCCGCCACTGCTGGCGTCTTATCACGCACGGTTTCGAGCGGACGCCCACGGCGCGCTGGTGGTCAACCGCGATTACAGCCTGACAGCGCTGGAGGACTTGCCCGCGGTGTTTCTCAACGGCTTATGCGAAAGCTCCCACGGCCTGGGAGACGCCGGTTCATTCAGCCTGATTTCTCTGCGGGTCGAACACATCCTGGCGTCCCTGGAAGAAAAACTCGCACAGGCCGAAGCCCCGCTGCACGCATTGGCCTGACCCACCCTCGGCAGCAGCCTGCGCCGGCTGCTGCCTCCTACAAGGAGTTCCCATGTTTACAGCAGCATTGATCTACATCCTGGCGGTGATAAGCCCGGGGCCCAACTTCATCATCGTCAGCCGCTTTGCTTCGCTGGGGTCGGTCTCGACCGGTATCGGTGCGACCCTGGGCATCTGCACGGTCGGCGTATTTTTCTCAACCCTCTCATTGCTCGGCCTGGCGGCGTTGCTGCATCAATACCCGGCGTTTTCCAAAGTCGCCACCTTATGCGGCTCGGCGTACCTGCTGTACATCGCCTACAGCATCATCAAAAGCGTACTGGCCAAAAACACCGGCACCGCCGACACCACCGCCCCGGGCGCGACCAGCTTCGCCAAGGCCTATCGTGTGGGCGTCATCACCAACATCAGCAACATGAAAACCATCGCCTTCATGATCAGTATCTACGCCGGCTTTCTTTCATCGCCGCGCACGGATATCGAAAAAGTCCTGGTGGTGCTGCTGTGCTCGACGCTCGAAGTCATCTGGTACTCCGTAGTGGCCCTGCTCTTCGGCCAGGGCCCGATCAAAGCGCTGTTCCTCAAATACACCCGGCAGATCGACGTAGGGCTGGCCGTATTCCTCGTGGCGTTTTCACTGAACAACGCCATCCCTGTGCTGATCGCCAGTCGATGAGGCTTCGCCATGGAATGGAACGCGTTGCTCAAGGATGTGGGAGGGCGCTTCAAGCATCGCAGTTGGTTGTTGATTGACCTGGCGCCGGAGGCGTTGGTGCTGAGCGATTTGTCGGGGGAGTTGGTGAGGGATTATCTTGGGGTGACGTTGATTCTGGACTGTCATCTTGAGGGGGTTTTTCGGGTGATTGATGGGTTTGGGCCGGGTATCAGCTATGCGGCGTCGTTGCAGGCCGCTCGACGCAGGACTTACTCCGTGCCGGCAGGGGTGGCTTTTCAAGATTTCAAATGGGCGTGCTGAAGGCCCAAACAAAAAGCCCCAGGCCTGTCGACCTGGGGCTTTTTTATAACTCGCCGTGGGCCTTGTACCAGGCCACCGTGTCCGTGAGGGTCTGCTCCAACACACGAAAACTCAGCCCCAGTTCCTCTTCACTTTTGCGGTGGTCAAAGCGGGTACGGTGCTCCTCGCGTATCAACAGCCGCAACGTCGCCATGCTCAGCAAGATAGGCTTGCCGGTCAGGTAGGCGTAGGCCTCTTGCACCGCTGCCAACAGGTACAGCGCGGGCAGCGGCAGTTGGCGCGAGGGTACCTTGACCCCGGCAATACGCCCCAGCACCGGCATCAGCTGGCGCATGGTCAAGTTGCGGCCGGCCGCTAGATAACGCTCGCCCCGTCGCCCGCTCTGGGCGGCAGCAATGTGCGCCCAAGCCACATCGCGAGCATCGACCAGCGAAAAGGTGCCAGGAATCAGCCCCGGCAACTTGCCGTTGATAACGTCCCTGACCAACTGCCCCGAAGACGTCGGCCCACGGTCACCCGGCCCCCACATCCAACCGGGCAAGACCATGCAGGCGTGCATCTGCGGATGGCTTTCAAGAAACCTCAACACCTCCCGCTCAGCCAGGATCTTACTGCGGTAGTAGTCGTCCGCATCGGCCTCGGCCCGCAGGCACGTCTCGTCGATCGGCGTACCGGGGGCACCGTCGAGCACGGCAATCGACGAGGTATACACAAACCGTCGCACACCGGCGTCATACGCCTGGTGCAGCAGGGCTCGCGTACCGACGACATTGATCTTTTCCAGCTCCTCCCAATGGCTGCCGCCCTTGTAGTTATCGCGAAAAAACGCCGCGCAGTGAAACACCGTATCGCAGCCTTGCAACGCCGCCGCGAAGGCATCCACATCAGCCATGTCCCCCACCACTTGCTCCACACCCTGCACATCGCCGAACTGCTGCGCGCCCTTGGCCGCCGAGCGGACCAGCGCCTTCACCGCATAACCCCGTGCGACCAGCTCTTGTACCAGGTTATTGCCCAGCAAGCCGGTGGCACCGGTCACAAAGGTGCTGCGCAAGCGATTGGGGTTCGTGTTCATACAGGCCATTCCATTTGTTGAGAAGGCCAGTAGATATACCGGTGAGCCCGCGCCGTAAAAACAGCGCCTGCGGCATAATGGCTTTGCACATCTGCACACCAGGGAAGCGCGGATATATGGCATTGCAGGCAAATTGGGATGATCTTCGGCTGCTGTTGGCAGTCTCACGGCGCGGCAGCTTTTTACAGGCAGGCCAGTTACTCGGCATCGCGGCCTCTACCGTCTCCCGCCGCCTCACCCAACTGGAAACCGCCCTGGGCGAGCCGCTGGTGGAACGCGGCGTGGAAGGCTGCCGGCTCACCTCCCGAGGCCAAGCCCTGGTAGACGTCGCCCTGGCAGCCGAATCCGGCCTGCGACGCCAGGCCCCCGTCGACGGCACGCCTGCAACCCTCAGCGGCACCGTGTTGGTGAGTGCCGGCGAAGGGTTTTCAGCTAGCGTACTTGAGGCCGCCAGCCGCTTCACCTCGCAGCACCCAGGCTGCTCCGTAGAACTCCAGGTCACCACCGACTTCCACAAAATCGTACGAGGCGTAGCCGACATCGCCATACGCACCGCCCACCTGGGCGAGCCCTCCCTGATCTACCGAGGGCTCGGCAAACTCGCTTACGGCGTGTTCGCACCCGCCGAATACCTGCAACGGTTTCCTGCGCTAACGCCAGCCACTGCCGCCAGTATTGCCTTGCTGCCACCGCTGGATCTGCTGCCGCAAATGCGCGCCGCGAAAGCTGCGGGGCTGGACCATGCGCCGATCAGGGTGAGTTCGTTTGCGGTGCAGCTTGAATCGGTGAGGCGGGGGATGGGGGTGGCGGTGTTGCCGCGTATTTTGGCGACGGGGTTGAGTGAGCTTTTTCAGGAGATAGAACTGCCGGCGATGGAGGTTTATTTGGTTACGCGGCCGCAGGCGTTGAAGCAGGGGCATATTCAGGTTTTTTTTGGGGTGTTGGAGGGGGTGTTGCGTGACGAAATCTCTAGCCTGGATAGACAGCATTTCAGGAATTCATCGAGTCCTGCGTAAGGCCCAAACCACCGGGATGTAGAGGCTTTGCCGCTCGTAGCAATATCGAGTCGCGCGTGTAACTCGCCTACAAAAAAGCCCCAGTTCTCTCGATCTGGGGCTTTTTCATTTCATATCTGGCGTCCCGGCGTCGTTTGAACTGGGCCGTAAGATGCCCGTATTTACTGGGTATTTTAGGCCGTGTGTCGGTTAGGCATACACGTGGGCATACATGGCCCTTACTGCTGTCCGTGCTTTTACGCTTTGGAGGGTGGCTTTTTCATCTCGGAAGGACGTCGTTTTAACTCCGTCTCACGGATTACGCGGCCGGTCGTACCGTCAAGCTTGAACAGGGTTCTTCCCACGAGTATGAACGTGCTTTTGCTATCCGCCAAAATCAGATGGCCAACCAAGCGTTCACCTTTGTCGGTTACCACGACGTCCACCGCTTCAAGTTCTCCAGCAGCTTCCTGCTGCGTATATTTTTCGAAGTCTGCCAGCCCAGTACTCATGCCTTGGCGAACACTCGCGGCAGGAGCGAGGAAGGCCATGAACATGAAGATGCCCATCCATGGCGCAAGGCCACTCACTACGTTCGCTTTAGGTCTCTTCGTAATAGCTGTGATGTAGATCGCTGCGATTACCGCAAATGTAATCGGCAACAGAGCGGAGCCGACAATGGGCAATTTTTCCGCTACATCCAATACACCAGAGAAAGAGTTTGTATACCCATGGAGAAGTAGAGCGGGTGTACTCAGGGATAGCTCGTTTGGGTCGATGCCGAACTCCCGGAATCTGCCGACAAGAAGTGAGTAGCCATAGATCACAAGTGCCGCTTGCGATGCTAGCGCTCCAAATGTAATCAGTTTGAAAGCCAGGTCTGTATTGGTTTTTGCCTCCCTGGCAGCTGGGTCATCTAACGTCTCGTGATGTGCAGGGGCTGAGGAAGCAGTGACGTGGATGGGTGTAAGCAGCTCTACCCTCAGCGGTTTGTCTCTGCGCCAGAACATGGTGTTTCCTACTCCAGTGGGTGACCGGAGAAAATACCCCCGAATCTGGTGAGAGGGTAGGTCTGATATGTCGCTGGGGGCCTTGGAGCATTCTAACCGCAGGGGGATCGATCTATTTAAGAGCGGGACCGACGTATGGGGGCGAGAACGTATCGACGGATGCATGGAGTGGGTTTATTTACCCTCAGTGTTTCAGGCGCCCGATGCACTGCACCGGGCGCGAACTACTTACTGCGGGTGCGGCCCACCAGGCTGCATGGCCAGGAGCAGGTCATCGACGATCGCTTTGCCCATTTCACACAGGTAGTGCGAGGCAAACGCGAACTTCTCCGCCTTGGGATCCATGGCGGCTTCAAGCGAGAGCATTTTTGCGTAGTAGAGAACGTGTGCTGCGTGTTCAAGGGCTTCCAGAATAGGAACCCCGGCGTTGACTCGAAACAATTTCAGATGGCTTTTTTCCTCGCCACAATCTGCGAAAGTCTGAGCGCCGATCGTTTTGGCTTCTGCGGGTGGGGTACTCATTACTGACCTCCCACGTACATGGGGGCGGTATTGATACGGACGGCACTACGGTAATCAAGCATGGTGTGAAACCTCTCTGATGACCAACTGAGACGGCCACACATCGTTTCCAGGCGATGGGTGGCAGCCGTGCGCAGGCTGGAAACCGAGACAGAGACTACTCGGCAGACACGAATGTCTCCCGCACACGGCCGCCATGAAGCACAAACGGCAGGCATAAAAAAAGCGCCTGCTGATTGTTTGACGACGCTACGTGCGTCTCGGTGACGGGTTTCCAGGCCCGGTCGCTGATGAGCAGCGACGCGAAGGAGATTAACGCGACCACCTATGTGCTGCAACTCGCAAAGCAGGTAGGATCCTTCTGAATCGCGTGATGGCAAAATAGAATGCCTTCTTCAGTTGGCTCGAAAACAAGGAACGTTGATGCAGCCCAACCTCAGCTTTACCGATGTGGTACGTGAAATCCTTCGGAAGCATCCAGCCGGGCTCACACCGCAAGAGATCAGGTCGATTGTGAAGGCGCAATACTCGAGCTTTTACGGAACCGAGTCGCATGTACGCAATGTAGAGAGCGGGAATTACAAGGATCTTGACCACGCCTTACTGGCCAGGATTTATATCGCATGCCGCAGTGCGAGCGATATTTTCGCGGATAAGTCGCAGAAACCACATCTAATGTCATTAGAGACAGGTGCCGAGCCTCAGGAGCTAAATGAGCCAGACTTTATCGAAGGTGAAGACCTGGAGAAGTTGGCTGAAGACGTCGGCACCTTGTACGTATTAGGAACGAATCTATTTACGTCCGAAGGTGTTGAAATTATCAAAATAGGAATCACCACCGGGCCTGTGGAGAGACGGATTGCCCAGCTTTACACAACCGGGGTTCCGTTTCGTTTTCGAGTAATCTCCCAGCTTGAAACCACAAACTACTCTAAACTTGAAAAAGCTTTACATTGTTTATTTGATAAATATCGAATTAACCAGGCGCGGGAGTTTTTTACAGCTCGATGCCTGGAACACATATCTGAACTGATTGCTGTTCATCAAAAAATTGAACAGGTATAGATAGTATTGGCTCGGGTTGGTAGTTCGTACTTTGAATGGCTGGGAGTACTTTATGGCGAAAATAAGTAAAAAAGCGATCAAACTCAAGCGTGAGAAAGAAAAGTTTAAGCGTGAACGCGAGCAGCAGCTACGTAGCTTTTACGCTGGAATTAGTGATATGCATAAAGATCCTGTGGTAATAAGTATTAAATCTGCGGTAGGATATTTTAAGTCTTTTATGTCGGAAGAGGTTTGGGGGCGAAGAAAGTCCAAAGTCGAGAGATATTTTTTAGGGGTCACAAGATCAATAGTTGAATCTAATACAAAAGATTCGATGGAATACAATAATCGTATGGCCTTTTTTGATAAATGGATCGACTGGTATATTTATTTAGCTGAAGTTTGTTCTGAAAGTGGGTTTGGTTATGATGAGGCGCAATGGGCGCGCATCAAGCCTTTTTTTATGAAGATTGGAGCGTCTTTAGAGCTTGTAAAAAATATTGCAGGCGTTGAAGTGCGTGTGAAAAACATGCTGTATAGCAAGGATAATAATGCGGACTCTGTTTTGTTTGAACTTATTGTTGCTATTGCTTACGCTGAGCAAGGCTGGCAGGTAGAGTTTATTCCAGAGATTAAGGGGGGTAAGAAGACTCCTGATTTAAAAGTTGTTAGAGGCGGCGAGATTTTATTTGTTGAGTGTAAGCGTTTTCAGAAAGTCACGGACTACTCGGAGGCTGAGCGAAGTGCTTGGTTAGTGCAGTGGAATACATTGCTGCCAGAAATGATTAAATGCGGGGTGCCAGTTCTTGTGGATGTGAATTTTAAGTCAGAAGTCCATTTGCAGGAGCCTGGCTTAGTAGCGAAACTTTTTCGATCGACACTTGAGAATAAAGTTCGTTATATAAATACTCCTGAGTGCGATATTTTTCTTCGTCCAATAAACTACCCAAAAATGTGGGAGCACTTTTCGAAGCATGCAGTGAAATTTCCATCTGCTCAGATAAATGCACTTATTGATCCCCGGTGGCAGGCTCATGCCTCGTACACGCTGGCAATGGATGCCAAATTTAGAGCCATGCCGAAGGGGGACTCAGCGCTTAATCGATTTGTTGAGATTATTCGTGCTGTTTTTTGTGCGAGATGGGAATGCACGGCAGAGATATCAATTGATAAGAAAGCGAGAGACGTTAGGACCTTGTTAGACAAGGCTGTTGAGCAGGCGCCTGCAGATGGTAGGACGGTTATTCATATTGCGTACGAGACTCTACATGGACCGAACATTGAGTTCGTCAGAGATAGAAAAATATTTGAGCTTGTAGAGTCGTACGAGTTTGGTGAAAAGGACGTCGCCTGCATTTTTTGCCATGCTATACAGCCATCCTCGCATCCTGACGGAGTAATTGAATTGGCGGAGACCACGAGATTTTTTAACCGTTCTCTAAACGCTGACTATGTATTGCCTGGAAATCAATTGTTGTTTACATGCCACGGAGCAGAAATATCGTTCAATGATACGCATTGGATGCAGGATGCAAAAAAAATGGTGGAGTGGAGTTAACCCGGAGTGGAATGGGTCAGGCCCCGTTTAGGCTAGACCCATTTAGGGGCTACTCGTTATTTTGCTCGATGAAATTGGCGTTTCTTAGAAGGAGTGCGAGCGGAGGGACTTTGGTCAACTTTATTGCTTCCTGCGAGGTTAGTCCAAGGCGAATGAGCAATCTTAATGCGAACAAGACCCGAAGACGAAAAATCAGTGACACAAGACGCACTCCTTTGATTGCTTTTCTTGCTCCTTGAGGATCATAGTGAGCTTGATAATTTCTAGTTCTCACAGTGCCCTGAACGATAGCATCCGCATTTTTGGATCCTCCAAAAACTTCCGCTATGTCATCAATTAATAAATGTAATCTTTCGCCAAAAGAAAGTTCATATCCGTAGTTAAGCTTCTGCTTTAGCCATTCGCGCTCTTCTATCGGACATGTTTTCAAAATTGATGTTATTTTTTCTTTGTAGTCTTTTTTTGACCATTTTCTTGTGTCAGATGTTCTACGATGAAAGGCTTCAAGTGCTTGGGCCATTGATAGGAACTTACTATCGATATATGCGTGGCTATCGTCTTGAACCGAGAAATAATGGTGGAGGGCTGGGCTCAAGTTATCATATTCCTTTAGCCACAGAGACAGTAGATTACCGAGGCGTGACGAGATATTTGAAAAGTTTAAGAGCATTTCGTTTGATTTGAGAGGTTTTTGGGCGGAGTTATTTAAGCTTTGGAAGTAAATATCCAGCCACTGATGTATCTCGTCTACTTCTGGATCATCTACCTTCGCTTTTAGAGAATGAATTGCTACAGGTTGGCCGATCACGAAAGATAGAAAGCGAGTGATTCGATGTGAAATCGATTGAAAAAAGTCAAAGTTTTGAGACTCAACGGGAGTAACTTGGATATATGCCTGCTGGTAAAGCTCCATATTTGGATATTTTGTTCCTCCTGGAACTCTGACATTCATGCCGATGATAAGTTTAGTTCCATCGAATAGCTCGTATTCGACGGGTTCAGGCCTCTGTAAAGTAAGGCTCCAATCTTCAGTGGAGTTGCCAATTGCAATTTTAAAAGCCGACTTTCCAAGCCATTCGCTGAGATTGTCTACGCAAAATTGTAATGATCTAAATTTCGTAGGCCCGGATAAGCCTGCACCGACAAATGCGAGTTGCGCAGCTATTAGCGACTTCGAAGTTGTGCCTGGAAACGAAAAGCTCATATTTCTGTACTCGCACCCCTCCAGTGTTAAGTATCCACCCTCGACCTGACCAATTAAGCGACCGATAACCATCTCATCGAAGGTCGTAAACGCGTCTTCATCCGTTGTAATTTCAAGCGATATCCGCCCACCATTTGAGACGGTTAGTATTCCTGGATATCGTTTATTAACGTTATCAGGGCTGAAAAAGAACCCGTTTCTCACTACGTCAGCAGCTAAGTACATTTCCAATTTCCCTTTGTCAAAGCAGTGGCACTCTGCCGGTATTTGTCGCGATTTGTCTAGCGAGGAGAATGAGATACAGCTTACTTAGGGGTACAAGGAAAAAGAGGAAAAAGAGGGCCAGATTTATTTTCACGGCGAAAAAGGGGGCGGCAATCCCAGACAGCCCAAACCAAAACCCCGCTCAACTCCCTCCCAACACCACTCCCCAACCCCAAAAACCAAAAAAGCCCCAGATCTCTCGACCTGGGGCTTTTTCATTCATATCTGGTGCACCCGGCGGGATTCGAACCCACGACCCCTGCCTTCGGAGGGCAGTACTCTATCCAGCTGAGCTACGGATGCTTGTGCGGGCGACATCATACCCATGTCGACCTGATGCGTCCATTCCGGCATTTCCCCCGCCCCCTGTCGTCCATTTCCGACAAAAAATGGCTAATCGCCACCCTCATTCACAACTCCCCGCGCCGCACGTCCCTTTGTTTGCTTTGCTCTTGTGGCTTTAACCCGCTTCCACGCCGCAATTCCTCAGGTGAACGCATGCATTCCAAAGGAACCGTGATGCTCGATCTCCCGCTCAGACAAACCCTGCTGGCTCGCTCCGATTTGTTTCGAGGTATGCCGGAGCATCTCTTGCGCTACGTGGCCACTCATATGGTGGAGCGCACGCTGGATGATCGTGAGCTGTTGTATTTCAAGGACGACACCCTCGAATTCATTGCGCTGGTGGTGGAGGGGCGGATTTATTCGGTGGTGCATGGGCCCGATGGTCGAGAGCAGATCATCGGCAGTACCGGGGCCGGGCAGGTGGTGGGGGAGACGGCGTTGATCAAGGATCATGGGCGCGAGTCTTCCACCTTTGCCAGCGGGCCCACGCGGTTGTTGCAGTTGGGTAGCCGGCATTTTGCTGTGTTGTTTGAGGAACCGGTGTTTCTGCGGCGTTTGTTGATGCTGATGATGCTGCGTTTGCTGCACGCCATCGAGTTGCTGGAGTTGGTGTGCCTGCATCGGCTGGAGTCGCGCTTGGCGCGGTTTTTGTTGGCCAACCTGGGCGAGATCGACCTGGCGTTGGCCTTGCCCAGTGTGTCGCTGCCCGCCAGCCAGGGGGTGTTGGCGTCGATGCTGAATACCAGCCGCCCCAAGCTTAATGTGCAGCTGCAAGTGTGGCGGCGCAGTGGCGTGATCAGCGGCAATCTGGAGCGCATGGTGATCAACGATCTTGAGCATTTGCGGCGCAAGGCGTTTGCCTTGAATTAGTTGCCGTAGTGTTCCCCAGGTAACAGCGTACCCCCGTCGAGCCCTCGCAGACTGGCCCTTCATCAAGGATGCACAGGAGTGCTGGCGATGGGGATGACTGTTCAGTTCAAGGATCAATGGGCCGCCGATGACCGTTTGTTCGAAGCGAGTTGGCGCGCTGTGCACGGCGAGCTCAGGCGCCGGGCGTTGCGGCGGGCCAAGGGCAATCTGGATCAGGGCCAGGAGTGGTTGGCGGCCACGGCGATCAAGGCCCTGTTGTTTTTTCGGCGCTCGCCGGAGCGCATTCGTGACCCAGAGGGGTTTCTGTTTCTGGTGCTCGACCATGTGTTTCTCGACAGCTTGCGGCGCAGCAAGCGCGAGGGGCGGCTGTTCGATGATTCGGTGGACCTTGAGCACGATCACCTGGCCGCGCTCGCCGCGCCCTGCGCTTCGGTGCTGGAGCGGGTGGAATGTTATGAGCGCCTGGAGCAGATCGAGGCGCATGTTGCACGGTTACCGCTGTTGCAGCAGCGCTTGTTCGAGATGCGTTTTGTCGACGACCTGCCTTACCCGCAAATCGCCGCCGAGTTGCACGTGAAGCTGCCGCTGGTGCGCAAGCGTGTGCAACTGCTGCGCAGTGCCTTGCGCTGAAGGCGATTCACAGACGTTGGCGTGGGGCGTTCTAGTGGTATGAGCGCAGCACGCCGCCGCTATCCACACCCAAACCTGGGTGAATGCCATCAAGGAGAGATGTATGACAGAGGTCAACAGCCAGATCACCGACGCGGTCACTCAAACCAACGTCAAGGTGGTGGCCGAGGCGCCGGCCCAGGCCATCGCGTCGCTGTACCAGGTGGCCAGCAGCGCGGCGGGCCTGTCGTTGCAGAACGCGGTCAACAGCCAGCAGGCGATGAATCAGATTTCCAACGCGGTGATCTCCAAGGCCGTGGCGCTGATCATGCAGATTGGCGAGAAGGGCTGAGCCCTCGGGAGATCGATTATGTCGTGGTTCAGCAGAAAGAAACCCGCCGCCTCCCAAGCAACGCCCGCCGCCGATCCACCTGCGCCGGCCCCCGCCGCACCGGCCTCGCGCTCGATCATGGCGCGCATGAACGAGCACCTGCTCAACCAGGTGAGCGCGCCGTCATCCGATAGCACGGCGGCGCTCAATAGCCAGATCGTGCAGGCGGTGCAGTTCACCAATTCGCAGAACTTTGCCTATGCGCCGGCGCAGATCGCGGTGCCGGCCGACATGATGATCAGCCAGGCGGCCGGGCTGGTCGCGCAGGCGGCGGCGGGGTACTTCGACGGGGTCAGCAAGATCGCGTTGGCGGCCCAGGCCGTGCTGCTCCAGCAAATGACCGAGAACATCGTCAAGGACAACCTGCCGGCCGCTGCCGAAGACGCCTTGGGCGCCTTGGCCACCGACCTGCTGGTGGGCGCCGCTGCCGCTGTGGCCGCCGCTGCCGGGGCGATGGAAGCCGAAGCCGCGAGCGTTGCCATCGACAAGATCGACCAGAGCATCGCCAAGTACGCGAGCACCCTGGCCAACCGGGCCGCGCCAGCGACCTGAACCGAGCACAGCGCTCTGGCGTTCTGCTGGGGCGGTGCAACAGCAACTTGAAAGCAACTTTTCTTGAGTGAGGAGCGACATCATGCAGCCTGGAGATATTATTTTTTCTGTCAAACAAGATGATGACAGCGCAACGCGGGCGTTTATCAAAGCCGGTCAACTGGTCAAGGCCAAGGTGTTCTCGCAGGACACGACGTACCTGAACGTGGTGCATCCGGCGATTGCGGTGAGCGACACGATGGTGATCGAAAGTGTCGGCAGCGGCCTGGCCCTGACCGACCTGAGCCTGGAAAAACCGCCGCGCTCGGCGATGGTGTTTTCCTGCGTGGATACCGAGTTGGGCGAGGCGGCGACGGTGGCTGCCAAGCAGTTCTATTTCGACAAGATCGGCGGTGATATCCGGGGCCGCTATAGCGTGTGGAACGCGATGATCTCAGCCTTTCGGCGCTGGACTTCCGATACCAGCCTGGTGACGCGGATCAACGAGTCCATCGACATTGGCAGCGGGTCCTTTTGTTCGCAGTTCGCGGCCAACTGCTATGAAGTCGGCAACCTCTACAACGAGGCCAACCTGCTACCGCCTCCGCCTGCCATTTTCCCCAACCAGCCCAGCGCCATAACGCCTGCGGAGTTGGCGACCTTCTGTGATTCCTCGCCGCATTTTTACTTTGCCGGTTTCTGGCAGGACAACGTTGAGGTGCGGCTTTAGCGGGCGTGTCGCCGCCAAGGCAGCCCCTAAGGAGGTCGATATGCAACCCTCGGTCCTGTCCACCGATGACCGCCAACGGCTCGAAGCGATGCTGCGTAACCCGCAGATTTTCGCCGGAACGCCCCAGGCCATCGTCGACGAAACCCTCAAGCGCGCCACCCAAGTGCTTGAGCAATCGAAGGCCAACGAACAAGCGCTCAAGACCGCTGCCCAGCAACGTGAAGCGGCCCTGCGCCAGGTGCTGGACGGCGCAGCGCCCGACCAGGATGCGCAACGCAAGGAAGTGCAGGCACTGATCCAAGGGTTGATCACCCAGATTGAAGCGGCGCTGGGCCCCACTGCAAAACCTTGACCCCGCGTTTCACAGCGCCTGTTTCGCAACGTTCATTGATGAACACGGAATGCACCGTGTACTAAATAAGGAAATTGATCATGCCATTAGTCAACGAGCAAATTACCGACGCGGTCACCCAGACCAACGTCAAAGTGGTGGCCGAATCGCCAGCGATGGCGATGAGCACTATTTATCAATCCATGGCGCAGGCCACGGCGATTCTGTTCCAGAACGCCGTGTCGGCCCAACAGCAGCAAAACACCCTGGCTCAGGCTGCCACCAACCAGGGCGTGATGCAGATCTACAGCGTCGATACCACCGCAGGTGCGGCGGCCACCGAGAAGGTCGCCCAGGGCGGCGTGTCGGATAACCTCACCAGCCTGTTGACCGTGCTCAAGTCGTTCCAGCCTTAAGCACTGAGCAATAACGGATGTTGTTCTTTCTCAACCCAGGAGTTTCAACCATGAGTACAGTCAGCCCGCAAATCACCGATGCCGTTACCCAGACCAACGTCAAGGTGGTTGCCGAATCACCCGCGATGGCCATGAGCACCATTTACCAATCCATGGGCCAGGCCACGGCGATCCTGTTCCAGAACTCGGTCTCAGCCCAACAGCAACAAAACACCCTGGCTCAGGCGGCCACCAACCAGGGCGTGATGCAGATCTACAGTGTCGACACCACCGCTGGTGCCGCCGCCACCGAAAAAGTCGCCCAGGGCGGCGTGGCCGACAACTTGACCAGCCTGCTGGCCGTGCTCAAGTCGTTCCAACCTTAAGCTGCAAGGCCCCCAACAGCCCCGGCGCCCACAAGGCTCCGGGGCTGTTGTCGTGTGTGCGTTTGATCCGAAAGATGAACCAGATGCGCCATAATCGTTCTTTTTTTCGAACAGACTATTGCCCTGTACCCCCATTGATCCTAGGATTCGTTTGAGATTTCAAACGCTCTGTCTCCCGCGCGCTTTTCACCTATGCTGGCGTGCTGGACTGATTTCCCTGACGGCAGCCCAGGCTGATGCCATGTAGGAGCGAGCTTGCTCGCGAAAATCGTTAACGATGACGCAGCGTTTCTGGTTTTACGCGACGCCTTTGAATTTTTCGCGAGCAAGCTCGCTCCTACAACTACATTGCCCACAAGGCGCCTTTCAACAACTCTAATTCGCTCCGCGTGCGCGCGGTGCTGTTAAGGAAAGCCGACATGCAGCTTAAAGACACCCAGTTGTTCCGCCAGCAAGCCTTCATTGATGGCGCTTGGGTCGATGCGGACAATGGTCAAACCATCAAGGTCAACAACCCGGCCACGGGCGAGATTCTCGGCACCGTGCCGAAGATGGGCGCCGCGGAAACCCGCCGCGCCATCGAAGCCGCCGACAAGGCCCTGCCGGCCTGGCGCGCACTCACTGCCAAGGAGCGCGCCAACAAGCTGCGCCGCTGGTTTGAGCTGCTGATCGAAAACCAGGACGACCTCGGCCGCCTGATGACCCTCGAACAAGGCAAGCCACTGGCCGAAGCCAAGGGTGAAATCGTCTACGCCGCCTCCTTTATCGAGTGGTTCGCTGAAGAAGCCAAGCGCATCTACGGTGACGTGATTCCCGGCCACCAGCCCGACAAGCGCCTGATCGTGATCAAGCAGCCTATCGGCGTGACCGCAGCCATCACCCCGTGGAACTTCCCTGCTGCGATGATCACCCGCAAAGCCGGCCCGGCCCTGGCCGCCGGTTGCACCATGGTGATCAAGCCGGCCTCGCAAACCCCGTTTTCGGCCCTGGCCCTGGTTGAGCTGGCGCACCGCGCCGGTATCCCCAAAGGCGTGCTCAGTGTGGTCACCGGCAGCGCTGGCGACATCGGCGGCGAGCTGACCAGCAACCCCATCGTGCGTAAATTGTCCTTCACCGGCTCGACCGAAATCGGTCGCCAGCTGATGGCCGAATGCGCCAAGGACATCAAGAAAGTCTCCCTGGAGTTGGGCGGTAACGCACCGTTCATCGTGTTCGACGACGCCGACCTGGATAAGGCCGTCGAAGGCGCGATCATCTCCAAGTACCGCAACAACGGCCAGACCTGCGTGTGCGCCAACCGCCTGTACATTCAGGATTCGGTGTATGACGCGTTCGCTGAAAAGCTCAAGGTGGCGGTGACCAAACTGAAGATCGGCAACGGCCTGGAAGACGGCACCACCACCGGCCCGCTGATCGACGAAAAAGCCGTGGCCAAGGTGCAGGAACATATCGCTGATGCCCTGAGCAAAGGCGCCAAGCTGTTGGCCGGTGGCAAGGTGATGGAAGGCAACTTCTTCGAACCGACCATCCTGGTCGACGTGCCGAAAAACGCCGCCGTCGCCAAGGAAGAAACCTTCGGCCCGCTGGCGCCGCTGTTCCGCTTCAAAGACGAAGCCGAAGTGATCGCCATGTCCAACGACACCGAGTTCGGCCTGGCCTCCTACTTCTACGCCCGCGACCTGGGCCGTGTGTTCCGTGTGGCCGAGGCCCTGGAATACGGTATGGTCGGCGTCAACACCGGGTTGATCTCCAACGAAGTGGCGCCGTTTGGCGGCATCAAGGCCTCGGGCCTGGGCCGTGAAGGCTCCAAGTACGGGATCGAGGACTACCTGGAAATCAAATACCTCTGCCTGGGTATCTAAGGCACGGGCTTGCAGTAAACGCAGAGGGCACGAGAGCGCTGCCCCTTTGCGTGTTTCACATGGTTATTCGCAGTGGCCGGGAAAGCTGTGGCAGTCGATCATCGCATGCTGCCGTAGTTGCCTCCCCGCCACCTATCCTTGAGCTACGCCGCCCGATGAGCGGCGAATGAGGACTTTATGAGCAAGACCAACGCATCCCTGATGAAACGCCGCGAAGCCGCTGTACCGCGCGGTGTTGGCCAGATTCACCCGATCTTCGCCGACTCCGCGAAGAACGCCACCGTGACCGACGTTGAAGGTCGCGAGTTCATCGACTTCGCCGGCGGTATCGCTGTGCTGAACACCGGCCACGTGCACCCGAAAATCATCGCGGCCGTGACCGCGCAACTCAACAAGCTGACCCACACCTGCTTCCAGGTATTGGCCTACGAGCCCTACGTAGAAGTGTGCGAAAAAGTCGCCGCCAAGGTGCCAGGTGATTTCGCCAAGAAAACCCTGCTGGTCACCACCGGTTCCGAAGCGGTAGAAAACGCCGTGAAAATCGCCCGCGCCGCCACGGGCCGTGCCGGCGTGATCGCCTTCACCGGTGCTTACCACGGCCGCACCATGATGACCCTGGGCCTCACCGGTAAGGTCGTGCCTTACTCGGCCGGCATGGGCCTGATGCCGGGCGGCGTGTTCCGTGCGCTGTACCCCAACGACCTGCACGGTGTGAGCGTCGACGACTCCATCGCCAGCATCGAGCGCATCTTCAAGAACGATGCCGAGCCGCGTGATATCGCTGCAATCATCATCGAACCGGTGCAGGGCGAAGGCGGTTTCTACGTCGCGCCAAAAGCCTTCATGAAGCGCCTGCGCGAACTGTGCGACAAGCACGGCATCCTGCTGATCGCCGACGAAGTGCAAACCGGTGCTGGCCGTACCGGTACCTTCTTCGCCATGGAACAGATGGGCGTTGCCGCCGACCTGACCACCTTCGCCAAATCCATCGCGGGCGGCTTCCCGCTGGCCGGTGTGTGCGGCAAGGCCGAGTACATGGACGCCATCGCCCCAGGCGGCCTGGGCGGTACCTATGCCGGTAGCCCGATCGCCTGCGCCGCGGCCCTGGCCGTGATGGAAGTGTTCGAAGAAGAGCACCTGCTGGACCGCTGCAAGGCCGTGGGCGAGCGCCTGGTGACCGGCCTCAAGGCCATCCAGGCCAAGTACCCGGTGATCGGCGAAGTGCGTGCCCTGGGCGCGATGATCGCGGTCGAGCTGTTCGAAGACGGCGACACCCACAAGCCAAACGCTGCTGCAGTTGCCTCCGTGGTGGCCAAGGCGCGTGACAAGGGCCTGATCCTGCTGTCCTGTGGTACCTACGGCAACGTATTGCGCGTACTGGTGCCCCTGACCTCGCCGGACGAGCAGTTGGACAAAGGCCTGGCGATTATCGAAGAGTGCTTCTCCGAACTCTGACACGCCCCTGTAGGAGCGAGCTTGCTCGCGAAAAACTCCCAGGCACCGCGTTTCAATGAGTGCCCGCGTTTTCGTTGACGACCTTCGCGAGCAAGCTCGCTCCTACAAAAAGAAAAAGCAAAAAACCGCTTCGGCGGTTTTTTTGTGTCTGCGTCATTGTACGCACGCGCCTGCATTGTCTAAGGTGCAAGCATTGCCGATGGAGCGTGCTGGATGACTGCTGTTGATTTACCCGCTGTACCCCGAGTGTTAATTGCCGAAGCAGACCCTTGGTCGCGGGACCTGCTCAAGCAAGTGCTGTTGAATGTGCGCTGTGACGCACGGCTGGATGTGTGCGCCGATGGGCAGCACGCCGCCACGCTGTTGGGCGAAAAAACCTATGACCTGATCCTGGCGGATTGGGAGCTGCCGGGCGTGGATGGCCTGAGCCTGCTGCGCAGCGTGCGCCAGAAGCGCCGTTCGCTGCCATTTATCTTGCTGAGCAGTCGCAACGACAGCGCCAGCGTGCGCGAAGCCTTGCCCCTGGCGCCCACCGCCTACCTGACTCGCCCGCTGAACATGGAAAGCCTGACCCAGCGCTTGCAAGACCTGCTGCTCAACGAAGGCGAAAGCGTGTACTGCGAAATCCCACCGCTGGCGCCGGGCATGACGTTGCCAGCCTTCCTTGAGCGGCGCCGCGAGGTCTGCGATGGCGCGCCCTTGCGCGTGGACGTGAAAGCCGCCGTGCAACGCAGCCTCGGCCCCGAAGGCCTGGACCTCAAGCAGTTGGAAGATCAGGTACACAGCGACCCGCAAATCACCGCCGTACTGATCGCCGCCGCCAACAGCGCCGGCTACCACGGCACGCCGGTGCAGACCCTGCCAGAGGCCCTGCACAAGTTGGTGCCCGGCCAGAGCATGAACCTCATCCTGGGCCTGGCGCTCAAGCACAACGTGGTGTTGGGCGACCCTGGGCTGGTGGCCTACGCCGAGCGGCACTGGCAACTGTCCCAAGACAGCGCCGACTACGCCCGGCGCCTGGCGCGCATGCTGGAGCTCGATCACCAGCGCTGCTACAGCGCCTGCATCCTGCACCGCTTGGGCGACCTGGCCTTGTTGCGCTGCCTGGAGGACTGGCGCCAGGGCGGCGGCGCACTGGATGACGAAGCCATAGGCGAATCCCTCGACGCCTTTGGCGCGGCCTACGGTTCGGCGTTGCGCACGCGTTGGCGCTTGCCGCTGGAGTTGCGGCAGTTGATCGCGGGGATCTATTCACTTGAAGGCGGGGTGTATTCGCGCGAAGCCCTAGTGGTGAACCTCGCAGTGCAAATGGCGCGGCTGACTGAGCACGAAGGGCTGGAAGAACTTGCGGGCAGCAAGACCGCGCGGCTGCTCAAGGTCGGCTTGCCGGAACTGACCCGAGTGCGCAAAACCTGAAACACACACCGAATGCATGTAGGAGCTGGCTTGCCTGCGATAGCGGTGGGTCAGCCAAGACGCCATCGCAGGCAAGCCAGCTCCCACAGTTGATCGGTATTAACCGGCTATAACGCGGTTCTTGCCTTGGCGTTTTGCCTCGTACATCGCCGCATCCGCTCGCGCAAACAAGCTGTCGAGGGTGGAGTCGTCTTCGCGCAGGCCGGCCAGGCCCTGGCTGACAGTCACATTGAATTCATGCCCCTCGTAGCTGAACACCAACGCCTGGATTTCCTTGCCCAACCGCTCGGCAACCTGCAGGGCCATCTCCGGTGGGCAACCCGGCAGCACAGCAGCAAATTCTTCGCCGCCAACGCGCCCGAACAGGTCGCCACGGCGCAATACCCCGCGACCGCTCTCAGCGATGCGCCGCAGCACCTGGTCGCCCTCCAGGTGGCCGTAGGTGTCGTTGACGTCCTTGAAGTCATCGATGTCCAGCAACAGGAACGCCAGCGGGGTGCCCTGCACGCAGGCGTTGTCGAAGGCCTGGTTGGCGAGTTCGAAGAAGTGTCGGCGGTTGCTGCTTTGGGTCAACACGTCGGGGGGGGCGAGGCGATGCAGTTCCAGCTCAAGTTGCTTCTTTTCGGTGATGTCTTCGGCGATGCCCACCACGATCAGCGCTTCACCGGGCACCACCTGCTGGTTGATGTAGCACTTGTCGCTCAACCAGCGGATCTGCCCGTCAGCGGTGATGATGCGGTACTCGCGGTCCTCCACGGCGCCCTGTTCCAGCACGCGGGCCAGGCTGTGTTCGGCGTAGTCGAGGTCTTCGGGGTGAACGCTGTTGCGCCATTCCCGGTGGTCGGCCAGCAGCAGGCCGGCAGAGCGGCCAAACAGGCGCTCGTAGGCCGGGCTCACATACAGCACGCGGCGTGTTTCCCAATCGATGGCCCACAGCACGGCGTTCACGCTGACCAGCAGGGAACTGAGCAGTTGCTCACGCTCACTCAGCCGCTCGACTTCACCTTGAGCATGCATAAGCGCCAACAGGGTCGCCGCCGCGGCCGGGCGCGGCGGCTCTGCGGTGGGCACATCGGGCAGGCTGGGCTTTTCGTGAACCATCGGTACAACTCTCTCTGGGCGCGCCGCAGGGTACAAAAGCGGTCACTACAAGGGGTCACCATGATGGCGAAGTGTTCTTTGAGAGAGGGGAATTGCAGTGAAGTTCCGTGAACGGCGTGGATTGACGGTGCCCGGAAAATGACGCCAAAAAGCCAGTGTGTGGGAGGGCGAACCCTCCCAACGCACCCTCACACCGCTGTAGGACGCAACGAGTAAGTCTTCAACTGGTGGGCAAAATCGCGCAGGGATTGGATGCCACTGGCCTCGGCTTCATGCACCCATTCCTTGATCGCGGCCAGCATGTCGTGGCCGTTGGAACTGGTCTTGAGCCAGATCTGCTGCAGCGCCAGGCGCTTTTCGTAGATCACCGTGAGGGCATGGCTGTGTTCCAGCATGCTCTGGATGCGCAGGTGATGGCGGTCTTCCAGCAAGCTGGTTTCCCGCGACAGCAGGCGCTTGGCGCGGTGGAACTGGTGGCGCACCGAATGATCGACCTTCTCCAGCTCCTGCTTGACCAGTGGGCCAATCACCAACTTGCGGTATTGGGCCATGATCTGGAAGCGGTTGTTGAGGATCGCCATGGCGGTGTCCATGTCCAGGCTACCCTTGCCTTCGACGCGGTGGGCGATGGGCGCTACACGCTGCACCTTGGCCAGGCGCAGGAAGCTGAACACTTTGATCCAGGCCCAACCGAGGTCGAATTCCCACTTCTTCACCGACAGCTTGGCCGAGTTAGGGTAGGTGTGGTGGTTGTTGTGCAGCTCTTCGCCGCCGACGATGATGCCCCACGGCACCAGGTTGGTGGCGGCGTCACGGCATTCGAAGTTGCGATAGCCCACGGCATGCCCCAGGCCGTTGATCACGCCGGCGGCCCAGAACGGGATCCACATCATCTGGATCGCCCAGATGGTGATACCGATGGTGCCGAACAGCAGCAGGTCGATCACGCCCATAAGCGCCACGCCCAGCAACGGGTAGCGCGTGTAGAGATTGCGCTCGATCCAGTCATCCGGGCAGTTCTTGCCGTAGATGCGCAGAGTCTCGGGGTTTTCCGCCTCGGCGCGGTACAGCTCGGCACCTTTGCGTAGCACGGTGGACAAGCCCTTGATCACCGGGCTGTGCGGGTCATCGATGGTTTCGCACTTGGCGTGGTGCTTGCGGTGGATGGCGGTCCATTCGCGGGTGTTCTGCGCCGTGGTCAGCCACAGCCAGAAGCGGAAGAAATGTTTAAGGCCGGCATTGAGCTCGAGCGAGCGATGGGCCGAATAACGGTGCAGATAGACAGTGACCCCAATAATGGTCACGTGGGTCATCAACAGCGTGACTGCCACCAGTTGCCAGGCGGACAGATCAAGAAAACCGTTGTACCACATAGGCTGTATGGCCCTCAGATAAAGAAAAAAACAGCACCCGCATTATCACTTCCTTTGCAGATAAAACCAGTCACCGTTTCAGATAAGACTTACAAAGTGTTTCCTCCTCTATAATCCGGATCCTTTGTAGGGCGATTCTGGTTATTTAGTAAGGATTACTAAGCATATGCTGTTTTCATACCGAGGTGCCCTACGTGCGGGGTTGGTGTACCTGCTGGTTTCTATCGTTTGGCTCCAGCTCAGCAATTACCTATTAATCAACTTTATCGATGAACCCATGGAGCTGGGGCACTGGCTGCAGGCGCGTGGGTACGTGGGGGTCAGCCTCAGCGCGTTGCTCATTTACTGGATAGGCCGGCGTTTTGCCCGCGCCCACGCGTTGCAACAACCCCTGAAAGAAAATCGCGAGCGCCTGCGCCAGGCCGCTGCGGTGTTCGATTGCACCCGCGAAGGGGTGCTGGTCACCGATACTCAGGGGCTGATCGTGCACGTCAACCGCGCGTTCATGGAGATCACCGGCTACCAGCGCCACGACGTGATGGGCCAGCGGCCAAGCCTGTTCAAGTCCGGGCGCCACTCGGCGCATTTCTACCAGCAAATGTTCCAGGCCCTGGAAAGCACCGGCGAATGGAGCGGCGAAATTTGGAACCGACGTAAAAGCGGCGAGGTTTACCCCCAGTGGCAAACCATCCGCGTGATTCACGACGACCAGGGCAAGGTCAGCCACTACGTCGCGGTGTTCTCGGACATCAGCGCCATGAAGAACTCTGAGCACGAATTGGCGCACCTGGCCCATCACGACCCGCTCACCGACCTGCCCAACCGCCTCTTGTTTACCGATCGCGCCGAGCAGGCCCTGGCCTCTGCCCAGGTGCACAAGCGTGGCTGCGCTCTGCTGTTGATGGACCTGGACCACTTCAAGATCATCAACGACAGCCTGGGCCATAACGTCGGCGATCAGTTGCTCAAGCTGGTGGCCGAACGCCTCGGCGGCCTGTTTGGGCCGGGGGTTACCCTGGCGCGCCTGGGGGGCGACGAATTTGCCGTGCTGGCAGAAAGCTGCCCGCAGGTGGTGCAAGCGGCGGCCTTGGCGCAGCGCATGCTCAACGCCATGAAGGATCCGTTCATTTTTGACGGCAACCAGCTGTTTATCAGCGCCAGTATCGGTATCAGCCTGTTCCCCAGTGACGCCCTGAGCGCCGAACAATTGCTGCGCAACGCCGATTCCGCGTTGTTCAAGGCCAAGAGCGCCGGGCGCGAAGGCTACGCGTTGTATACCGAAGAGCTGACCGCCCACGCCCAGCACCGGGTGGAAATCGCCGGCGAACTGCGCCGCGCCCTCGACCAACATGAGCTGCGCGTCTATTACCAGCCGGTGCACGACCTGCACGACAGCCGTTTGGTCGGCGTTGAAGCACTGGTGCGCTGGCAGCACCCGGAACGCGGCCTGGTACCCCCGGGCGAATTCATTCCCATCGCCGAGCGCACCGGGCTGATTGCCGACATCGATGCATGGGTGATGGACCAGGCCTGCCGCCAGATGCGCCAATGGCTGGCCGACGGCGCGCCGCTGAGCTTTATCGCAATCAATGTCTCCAGCCGCCTGTTTGCCCGGCGCGAGCTGTATGAGCAAGTGGCCCAAGTGCTGCACGCCACTGGGCTGGATCCGGCCTTCCTGGAGCTGGAAGTCACCGAGAGCGCAGTGATGGACGACCCGGAAGTCGCGCTGGAGCAACTGCACCGCCTGCGCGAACTGGGCCTGCGCCTGGCGATCGACGACTTTGGCACCGGCTATTCCTCGTTGCTGCGCCTCAAACGCCTGCCGGTGCAGAAGCTCAAGATCGACCAGGGCTTTGTGGCGGGCTTGCCGTGGGACGAAGACGACGCGGCGATTGTGCGCGTGGTGATCGCCCTGGCCAAAAGCATGGGCATGCAGGTGCATGCCGAAGGGATCGAGCAGGTGGAACAGGCGCGATTCCTTCTGGATCAGGAATGCGACATGGGTCAGGGGTATTGGTTTGGACGGCCGATGCCGGCCCAGGAGATTGATTGGACGCGGGCACCGCTGATCCGCCAGGACTGACGCGGTCAATGTGGGAGCCGGGCTTGCCCGCGAAGGCGGTGTGTCAGTCACTGCATCTGTAACTGCACCACCGCTTTCGCAGGCAAGCCAGCTCCCACAGGGTTCTGCGGCGCCTGTGCAGGAGAGTTTTTTCTGTCGAAACCCTTGCAACCCCATGCCCCGTCAGAAAATTCTTTCTGGTTATATAAACATTCTTAAATAGTATTTTTAAGAATATCCGCGCTTATCTACTATCGCCCTCACGCCGCAAGCAGTGCCGCCACTGCCAGGCACTTCTCATTTCAGGAGCGAGACCATGAGCGCATCTCTACGTAGCGTTGACGGCCAGGACGAAGCAGCCATTTTGCGTGAAATCCAGAGCGCCCTGCGCGACCTGCGGTTTGGCGCGGTGGAAATCACCGTACACAACGCCCAAGTGGTACAGATCGAACGCAAGGAAAAATTCCGTCTGCAGAACCCCGGTAACAAACCGAGCTGAGCAAGAACGGCGATAGACCCGCAATTACAAGAAAAGCCAACACTCAAGAATTTCAGGAGCTTCTATGTCGTCGATTCGCCGTTATGCCTTGGCCGCATTGGCCAGTGCCGTGTTTGCCGGTTCCGCCGTTGCCAAGGACTACGAGTTGCTCAACGTCTCGTACGACCCCACCCGTGAGCTGTACCAGGACTACAACGCTGAATTCACCAGCTTCTGGAAACAGTCCCACCCCGGCGACAACGTCAAGATCCAGCAGTCCCACGGTGGCTCGGGCAAACAAGGCCGGGCGGTGATCGATGGCCTGCGCGCCGACGTCGTCACCCTGGCCCTGGCCGGTGACATCGACGAAATCGCCAAGCTGGGCAAAACCCTGCCGGAGAACTGGCAGACCCGCCTGCCGGACGCCAGCACGCCGTACACTTCCACCATTGTGTTCCTGGTGCGCAAGGGCAACCCCAAGGGCATCAAGGACTGGGGCGACCTGATCAAGAAAGACGTGTCGGTGATCACGCCCAACCCGAAAACCTCCGGCGGTGCACGCTGGAACTTCCTCGCCGCCTGGGCCTACGGCCTCAAGGCCGGCGGCAGCGAAGCCAAGGCCCAGGAATACGTCAAAGAGCTGTTCAAGCACGTCCCGATACTGGACACCGGCGCGCGCGGTTCTACCATTACCTTCGTCAACAACGGCCAGGGTGATGTGCTGCTGGCATGGGAAAACGAGGCGTTCCTCGCCTTGAAGGAAGACGGCGGCGCCGACAAGTTCGACATCGTAGTGCCGTCCCTGTCGATCCTGGCGGAACCGCCTGTGGCCGTGGTCGACAAGAACGCCGAGAAAAAGGGCAACACCGAGATCGCCACGGCGTACCTCAACCACCTGTACAGCCCGGCGGGCCAGGAGATTGCGGCGAAGAACTTCTACCGTCCACGGGATGAAAAAGTCGCCGCCAAATACGCCCAGCAGTTCCCGAAACTGGACCTGGTGACTATCGACAAAGACTTCGGCGGCTGGAAAACTGCCCAACCGAAATTCTTCAATGACGGTGGCGTGTTCGACCAGATCTACACGGCGCAATAAGCCAAAGTACCTGTAGGAGCGAGCTTGCTCGCGAAGATCTTCAACGATAACGCGTACAGGCTGAATGAGCGCGGTGCCTTTGAGTTCTTCGCGAGCAAGCTCGCTCCTACAGTAGTGTTTACCCTTTAACCAAGGACTCTTATGTCGCGTCGTATCTCCCCCGTCATACCCGGCTTCGGGCTGACGCTGGGCTACACCGTGGTGTACCTCAGCCTGATCGTACTCATCCCCCTGGCGGCGATGTTTGTACACGCCGCTCAACTCACCTGGGATCAGTTCTGGAACATCATTTCCGCACCTCGCGTACTGGCGGCCTTGAAGCTGAGCTTCAGCACCGCGCTGTACGCCGCACTCATCAACGGCGTGATCGGCACGCTGCTGGCCTGGGTGCTGGTGCGCTACACCTTCCCCGGGCGCAAGGTCATCGACGCGATGATCGACCTGCCGTTCGCCCTGCCCACCGCCGTCGCCGGTATCGCGCTGACGGCGCTGTACGCGCCCAACGGCCTGGTTGGCCAGTTTGCCGCCGACCTGGGTTTCAAGATCGCCTACACCCCCCTGGGTATCACCCTGGCGCTGACGTTCGTTACGTTGCCCTTCGTGGTGCGCACGGTGCAGCCGGTACTGGCCGATATCCCCCGGGAAATCGAAGAGGCCGCCGCCTGCCTCGGTGCCAAGCCGTTGCAAGTGTTCCGCTACATCCTTGTGCCGGCATTGTTGCCCGCCTGGCTGACCGGCTTCGCCCTGGCGTTTGCCCGAGGCGTGGGTGAGTACGGTTCGGTGATCTTCATCGCCGGCAACATGCCGATGAAAACCGAAATCCTGCCATTGCTGATCATGGTCAAGCTCGACCAATACGACTACCGCGGCGCCACCTCCATTGGTGTGCTGATGCTGGTGGTGTCCTTTGTCTTGCTGCTGCTGATCAACCTGTTGCAGCGGCGCATCGAACGTCCATAAGGAGGCGCGGAACATGTCCCAATCGTCTATTTCCGCCGCGTCCTCGGCCAACGCCGCCCGTCGTGGCAGCGCGACCTCGCGACGTATCCTGATCGGCCTTGGCTGGCTGGTGTTCGTGCTGTTCCTGCTGCTGCCATTGCTGGTGGTGGTGTCCCAGGGCTTGAAGAACGGCCTCGGCACGTTCTTCACCGCAATCCTTGAACCAGACGCGCTGTCGGCGCTGAAGCTCACGGTGATCGCCGTGCTGATTTCGGTGCCGCTCAACCTGGTGTTCGGCGTCAGCGCCGCCTGGTGCGTGAGCAAGTACTCGTTCCGTGGCAAGAGCATCCTGGTCACGCTGATCGACCTGCCGTTCTCGGTCTCGCCGGTGATCGCCGGCCTGGTGTACGTGTTGATGTTCGGCGCCCAGGGCTTCTTCGGGCCGTGGCTGCAAGAGCATGACATCCAGATCGTGTTCGCCCTGCCGGGCATCGTGCTGGCGACCATCTTCGTCACCGTGCCGTTCGTGGCCCGTGAGTTGATCCCGCTGATGCAGGAGCAGGGCACCCAGGAAGAAGAAGCCGCGCGCCTGCTGGGCGCCAATGGCTGGCAGATGTTCTGGCATGTCACCGTGCCGAACATCAAGTGGGGCCTGATCTACGGCGTGGTGCTGTGTACGGCGCGGGCCATGGGTGAGTTCGGCGCGGTGTCGGTGGTGTCCGGTCACATTCGCGGCGTCACCAACACGCTGCCGCTGCATGTCGAGATTCTTTACAACGAATACAACCACGTTGCCGCGTTTGCGGTGGCCAGCCTGTTGCTGATCCTGGCGCTCTTCATCCTGCTGCTCAAGCAGTGGAGCGAGAACCGAATCAACCGCCTGCGCAACAGCGCGGGTGAGGAATAAGTCATGTCGATCGAAGTCCGTAATGTCAGCAAGAACTTCAACGCCTTCAAGGCCCTGGACAGCATCAACCTGGATATCCAGAGTGGCGAGCTGGTGGCGTTGCTGGGCCCGTCCGGCTGCGGCAAGACCACGCTGCTGCGCATCATTGCCGGCCTGGAAACCCCGGATGCTGGCAGCATCGTGTTCCATGGCGAAGACGTCTCCGGCCACGATGTGCGTGATCGCAACGTGGGCTTTGTGTTCCAGCACTACGCGTTGTTCCGTCACATGACCGTGTTCGACAACGTCGCTTTCGGCCTGCGCATGAAGCCGAAAAACCAACGCCCCACCGAAAGCCAGATCGCGAGCAAGGTTCATGAGCTGCTGAACATGGTGCAGCTTGATTGGCTGTCCGACCGTTACCCGGAACAACTCTCCGGTGGCCAGCGCCAGCGTATCGCCCTGGCCCGCGCCCTGGCGGTGGAGCCCAAGGTGTTGCTGCTCGACGAACCCTTCGGCGCCCTCGACGCCAAGGTGCGTAAAGAACTGCGCCGCTGGCTGGCGCGCCTGCACGAAGACATTAACCTGACCTCGGTATTCGTGACCCACGACCAGGAAGAGGCCATGGAAGTTGCCGACCGTATCGTGGTGATGAACAAGGGCGTGATCGAGCAGATCGGTTCACCGGGCGACGTCTACGAAAACCCGGCCAGCGATTTTGTTTATCACTTCCTGGGTGACTCCAACCGCTTGCATTTGGGCGAAGACAAGCACCTGCTGTTCCGCCCTCACGAAGTGTCGCTGTCGCGCCATGAGCTGGAGGATCACCATGCGGCGCAGGTGCGGGATATTCGGCCGTTGGGCGCGACCACGCGGGTTACGCTCAAGGTTGAGGGCCAAAGTGAACTGATCGAGGCTGAAGTGGTGAAAGACCATGACAGCCTCACCGGCCTGGCGCGGGGCGAGACCCTGTTCTTCAAACCCAAAACCTAAGCCCAACACAAAACTCCTGTGGGAGCTGGCTTGCCTGCGAAAGCGGTAGTGCAGTAACAGATGCAGTGATTGACACATCGCATTCGCGAGCAAGCCCGCTCCCACATTTAGACCTCGCTTGGCTTAAGGTCGCGGCGAGTCATGGGCCCCGAACGCTCTTCAATCTGCCGCTTGAGGTCCTGCCGCAACCCCAGCAAAAACGCCAACTCCGCCACCACAAACAACGGCCCCACGATCAGCCCCGACACATCGTCCACAAACGCAGGCTTCCTGCCTTCGTAGTAATGCCCGACGAACTGAATCACCCAGCCCACCACAAACATGCCCACGCCGCTGCTCAGCCACACCACCGTGCTTTGCGCCGCCAGCACATGCCCGGCCCACACCGACAAGCCCATCAGCACCGTCATCAACACGCCCAAGGCCAGTTCCAGGCGCAGATAAAACCACGCCGAAAACAGCGCCAACAGCACCGCAGGTGATAGCCACAGCCCGCCCACTGACCATTCGGGGCGCGACAGCAGCACGGCCACCGCCACTACAATCAACGGAATACCGATGAAGTGGCTGGCGATGTTGCGTGGGTCGCGGTGGTACGCGGCGTATTGACTGAGGTGGTCGACGAGGCTTTTCATTGTTGTTCCTCCTGTAGGATGTTTGATCATGCCCTGTCAGTCGGTGCCTAACTGTCAACTGGGCGACAATCTTCGGAGTTCGCATGGACACAGCGACATGGCATGCGCAATTGGCTCGCGGTCATTGGTTCAGCCATTTGCCGCCTGACTTGCAGCGTAGCTTGCTGGAGGCGGCACGGTTGCGTGTGCTGACGGCGGGGCAGGACCCGTTCAAGCGCGGTGACCCGCCGTGCGGCGTGTATGCGGTGCTGGAAGGCACGGTGCGCATCAGTGCGGTCAGTGCCCAAGGCAAGGAAGCGGTGTTGAGCCTGGTGGAAACGCCCTACTGGTTCGGCGAGATCTGCCTGTTCGACAATCTGCCGCGCACCCACGATGCCCTGGCCACCGGCGCATGCAGGCTGTTGCAGGTACCGCAGGCGGCGATGCTCGGCATTCTCGAACAGCGTCCGCTGTTCTGGCGAGAGATGGCCCTGTTGATGAGCCATAAACTGCGGCTGTCGTTGATCAATATCGAACAGATAAGCCTGATGCCTGCGTCGGTGCGCCTGGCTCATCGGTTGCTGATGATCGCCCAAGGCTACGGCGAAGTGGAGCAGGCGCGCCGCGTGCTGCAACTGCCCCAGGAGGATCTGGCGGCGATGCTGGGCCTGTCGCGCCAGACCATCAACAGTCTGCTCAAAGCGCTGGAGCAACAGGGCATTATCGGCTTGAGTTACGGCGCCATCGAGATACGCGACCTCAATGGGCTGCGGCTGGCCGCGGGCCTATGAACCGCGATAGGTGGAGAAGCCGTAAGGGCTGAGCAGCAGCGGGATGTGGTAGTGCTGGTCGGCCTGCTTGACCTGGAAAATCACCGGCACCTCGGGGAAGAACGTCTCGCGGTTCGCCTTCTTGTAGTAATCGCCAGTCTTGAACACCACGCGGTACTCGCCCGGTTGCATGCTGCGGTTGGCCGGGAACAGTTCGGCGATGCGGCCCTGCTGGTTGGTCACACCTTCAGACAGCGACTGCCATTTATCGCCCACGTGCTGTTCAAGGGTGACATTGACCCCGGCGCTTGGCAGGCCATTTTCCAGGTTGAGTACGTGCACGCTCAGGGGGTTGCCGTCGGCCAGGGCCAGGTTGCACAGGCCACTCAGGCTCAGTGCGGCGAGGGTCATGCTCAAGGTTTTCATCGCGAAGTCCTTTTGAGGGAGGGGGAATCAAGGGGTGATTTTCAAGCCCAGTTGCTCGGCGGCCTGTACGGCGCAGGCTTCATCCTGCGCGGCGCCACCGGCACCGGCGATGCCGAGGGCACCGACCAGTTCGGCATCGGCAAACAGCGGCACGCCACCGCCGAGCAACAGCAGTTCGGGCAAGCTGTTGAGGTTGGCGGCCTCGGGGTTATTACGCGCCCGTTCGGCAAACAACCGGGTCGGGTTTTTTGTCGACAGCGCCGTGTACGCCTTGCGTTGGCTGGCGAGGCTGTTGTGCGGGCCGACACCGTCAGCGCGCAGGCCCAGCAACAGGTTGCCACCGCGGTCGAGTACGGTCAGCGCCGCGGTGCAATGGGCCAGGCTGGCGTCGGCCAGTTGGCGAGCGGTGTGCAAATCCAGCTCGGCGTGGCGTGGTAACTGTGGCGCCGCCTGGGCGACGGTGGCCACGGCGAGGCTCAGGAACAAGGCAGTGCGGTACATAGTGAGGGCTCCAGAAAGCAGGCCGTCACGGTAACCAGCGGACGCGGACAAAAGCCGCACAATTGGATGACAGGTTTGTAATCAAACTCAGGGAATTTTGGTGGTTGTACTGGCCTCATCGCAGCATAGGTATCTACACAACTTTGGGGTGACGCTGGACCTGTGGCGAGGGAGCTTGCTCCCGTGACGGCCTGACAGCCGACGCATCTCTACCTGACACCCCAGGATCCAAATGTGGGAGCTGGCTTGCCTGCGATGAGGCCCTTTCTACTGCAACCCCTCGCGAAACTGCCCCGGCGTCATCCCCGTCCAGCGCTTGAACGCACGATTGAAACTGCTGGTATCGGCAAACCCCAGCAAATGGCTGATCTCGGCCAATGAGCACTGCGGGTCGCGCAGGTGTAATAACGCCAGGTTTTGCCGGCACTCATTGAGCAAGGCGTCGAATCGACACCCTTCATCGGCCAGATGCCGCTGCAAGCTGCGCAGGCTCAAGTGCAGCGCTTGGGCGATGCGTTCGGCGCTTGGCTCGCCGTCCGGCAATTGCGCCTCGATGGCGGCGCGCACCTTGCGTTCCCAGGTTAGCGGTTGCAGTTGGGCGAGGGTGCGCTTGAGCACGGTTTCGTTGTGTTCGGCCAGCTCCGGGTTGGCGTCGTCCAGGTGGCTGTCGAAGTCGTGGGCGGCGAACTCCAGGCGGTCTTCGTCGGCGGCAAACCATACCGGCGCGCGAAATACCGTGTGCCACGGCTTGGGGTCGGCGGGTTCCGGGCGCCGCAGGTAAACGGCCAACGGCGCATAGTCGCGCCCGAGGCGGTTGCGGCAGGTGCGTACGTAGATCGCCGCAAACGCATCGATCGCTTCCGGCGCGGGCGCAGGGCTGCCTGGGGGTTGGAGCAGGCGAAAACGGTAGACGTCGCCGTGGCGGCTCAGCTCCAGGTCCAAGGCATCACTGACCACCTGGTGATAGCGCACGATGCGCTCGAACACCTCGCGCAAGCTGCCGCTGGCCACCAATGCGTAACCCAGCGCATGAAAGGTGGTGGGGCTGACAAACCGCGACACCCGCAACCCAATCGCCGGGTCGCCACTGGCCTGTACCGCCAGCGCCCATAAGCGCGTGGTGGCCGACAACCGGTAGCGGGCGTTGGGGTCGTCCATCTGCTGCGGGTCGAGCCCGGCTTCGGCGCACAGCGCGGCGCTGTCGAGGCCCAAGGCGTCGAGCTGCTTGCGCAGGGCACGGGTCCAGCTGGCGAGGGAAGTGGGTTCGGTCATGGCAATTGGCGCTTGGGGTCAACAGATTGGCGTGCGCGGCTAGCGTCCTGCGCTAGGGTTAGGTGCAGGATTCAGGCATCACTTCACAAGAGAATGGAAGCATGGACGGTACTTCTGCAAGCCCCCAGCCGTTGAACGCACAACAGCGTTCGGCACATATCCGCGAGGTCGTGATGGCCGAAGGCGTGCGCTTGCGCCAGCGGCACCCCTGGTTGTTGCATCAGGACGCACTGGGCGCAGGCATCCTGGCCTTTGCCCTGCTGGGTATGTTCGGCTCGGCAGCGCTCTATATCAGCGGTCATATGGCCTGGTGGGTGTGTCTGCTGCTCAATGCCTTCTTCGCCTCGCTCACCCACGAGCTGGAACACGACCTGATCCACAGCATGTACTTTCGCAAACAGCGCGTTCCCCACAACGTGATGATGGGCCTGGTGTGGCTGGCGCGGCCAAGCACCATCAACCCGTGGATACGCCGGCATTTGCACCTCAACCATCACAAGGTCTCGGGCACCGAAGCCGACATGGAAGAGCGCGCGATCACCAATGGCGAACCCTGGGGCATCGCGCGGTTGCTGATGGTGGGGGACAACATGATGTCGGCCTTGATCCGCCTGTTGCGCGCCAAGACCTGGCCGCACAGGTTCAGCATCCTCAAGCGCGTGCTGCTGGTGTACGCACCGCTGGCCTTGCTGCATTGGGGCGCGTGGTACGTCTTCCTGGGCTTTCATGCCGCCAATGGGATTGCCAGTTTGATGGGCGCGCCCATTCAGTGGTCAGCCGGTACCTTGCAGGTGATGCAGGTGATCGATATCGCTGCGGTGGTGATCATCGGCCCGAATGTGTTGCGCACCTTCTGCCTGCACTTTGTCAGCTCCAACATGCACTACTACGGCGATGTGGAGCTGGGCAATGTGATCCAGCAAACCCAAGTGCTGAACCCTTGGTGGCTGTGGCCGTTGCAGGCGTTCTGCTTCAACTTCGGCAGCACCCATGGCATCCATCACTTTGTGGTGAAAGAGCCGTTCTACATCCGCCAGATGACCACCAAGGTGGCGCATAAGGTGATGGCCGAGATGGGGGTGCGCTTCAATGATTTTGGCACCTTTGCCCGCGCCAACCGCTTCGAGCGACTCGAGCAGGCACACAGCGATTTAGCTCACCTCAGCAGGCAATAAACGCCAGGGGCAAATCGCGAATCTGTTCGCGCACGGGCGGTTGGTAGTGGTCA
This sequence comes from Pseudomonas sp. GL93, assembly GCF_003408955.1. Lineage (NCBI taxonomy): Bacteria > Pseudomonadati > Pseudomonadota > Gammaproteobacteria > Pseudomonadales > Pseudomonadaceae > Pseudomonas > Pseudomonas sp. GL93. The sequence continues at coordinate 45,406 of NZ_NKRF01000061.1, read as the reverse complement.
TCGCTGATCAGTTCGTGCAGCAGTTCTTCGCGCAATTGGTGGAATTCAAAGCTGCTGCGCTGGCGCGGATGGGGCAGGGCGATGTCGACTATTTGCTTGATGCGCCCGGGCCTGGGCTCCATCACCACCACGCGGTCGGCGAGGAAAATCGCCTCTTCCACGTCATGGGTGACCAGCACCGTGGTGATCCTGGCGCGGGCGCGAATTGCCAACAGTTCATCCTGCATCTGCTGGCGGGTCAGCGCGTCGAGGGCGCCGAAGGGTTCGTCCAGCAACAGGATGCGCGGGCTGGCCACCAGGCCGCGGGCAATCGCCACCCGTTGCGCCATGCCGCCGGAGAGTTGGTGGGGGTAGGCGCGGGTGAAGTCGGTGAGGCCCACCAGCTCGATAAAATCACCGATGCGCCGCGTGCGCTCGGCCTCGCTCAGCGGCTCGTTGACCAGGCCCAGGCCGATGTTTTGCGCCACGGTCAGCCATGGGAACAGCCGGTGTTCCTGGAACACAATGCCGCGTTCGCCGCCGATCCCGCTGACGGCGTTGCCATCCACCCGGATCTCGCCGCGATATTGCGTATCGAGCCCCACCAGCAGGCGCAGCAGGGTGGACTTGCCGCAACCGCTGGCGCCGACAATCGCGACAAATTCCCCTTCGGCCACCTCCAGGTTGAATTCGCGGATGGCTTCCAGTTCGAAGCCATCGACGTCGAAGGACTTGCCCACATGGTTGAAGCTGACAATCGGTGCGTTCATGCGTGTCTCCAGCGAGTGGCGCGGGTTTCGAGGCGTTGGCCGAGCAGGTTGAGGGTGGCGCCGGTGAGGCCGACCAGCAGCATGCCGCTCATGATCAGGTCCATGCGCAGCAGCTGTTGGGCACCGATCATCAGGCTGCCGATGCCGCCATTGGAGGGCATGAAATATTCGGCGCCGAGGGTGCCCATCCACGCGTAGATCAGGCTCAGGCGCAGGCCGGCGAAAATCCCCGACGCAGCGCCCGGCAGCACCAGACGGCGCAAGCGTTGCCAGAGGTTCAGGCGCAGCACCTGCGCGGCTTCGCGCAGCTGGGGCGACAGGTTGAGCACGCTGCGCTGGGTGGCGATAAACAACGGGAAGAAGGCGGCGAGGGCGATAAACACCCACTTGGCCAGTTCACCCAGGCCGAACCAGGCGGTCAACAGCGGCACCCAGGCGAAAATCGCAATCTGACGCAGCGCGGACAAGGTTGGGCCGAGCAGTCGTTCACTACGCCGCGACAACCCCAGCCACAAACCCATGGCAAACCCCAGGCTGCCGCCGAGCAACAAGCCGCCCAGGGCCCGGCCCAGGCTTTTGCCCAGGGCGGTGGTCAAGCTGCCATCCAGCACGCCGGCCAGGGTGGTTTGCAGCACGGTCCAGGGGCTGACCAGAATGTTCGGGTCTACCCAGCCCTGTTGCGTCGCTGCCTGCCACAGCGCCAACAACAGCAAGGGTAACAACCAGGGCTGCAGGCGTTGCCAGCCTTCATAGTGTGGCCCGCGGCGGATCTGCGCAGTGGCGGGGTGAGGCCAGTGCACCCACTTGCGATCCAGCCAGCCGATGCCGCGGTCCATCACCACACCCAGCACGCCAATGACCACGATGCACACGAAGACGATATCGAGCATGAACAACTGGCGCGCCCACACCATCAGGTAGCCGATGCCTTCGCTGGAGGCCAGCAACTCCACGGCCAGCAGGGAGGTCCAGCCGGCGGCCAGGGCCAGACGCACGCCGGCCATGAACGCAGGCAGTGCGGCGGGCAGGACCAGGCGGCGGATCAGCAAGTGGCCAGGCAGGCGCAGTACACGGGCGGCTTCGCGCAGGTTGGGCTGGGCGTCGCGAACGCCCACCAGGGTATGCAGGGTCACGGGCACCACGATGGCCTTGACCAGCACCACCAGTTTGAGGGTTTCGCCAATGCCGAAAAACACCATGAATAGAGGAATCCAGGCCAGGGTCGGCACTTGCGCCAGCGCGCTGAAGGTCGGGAATACCAAGCGCTCGGCGCGCGCACTGAAGCCCAGGAACGCACCCAGTATCGCGCCGGCACTGATACCGGCCAGCAGGCCCCAGAACAGGCGCTGCAAGCTGATCGCCAGATGGCTCCATAACTCGCCGCCGGCCAGTTCCACCGCACTGCTCCACACCAGGGCGGGGGTGGGCAGAATCTGCTCGCTCATCCAATGATTGCGGCTGGCCAGCCACCATAAGGCAAACAGCGTGAGCGGCAGCAGCCACGGCAATAAACGCTCGCCCAGCTGCGGCCAGCGCGACGCGAAGCCTTTGGACGGGGCCGCCAGCGGCAGGCTCAGAAGTGAAATCCGGGCCATGGAGGACCTCCGAATGCGTTATGTGATTTCGATCTTATAAAAGTGTGATCAAGATGATTGCGTGATAAGAAAAGTCATTTAAAGCCTCACGCCCTCACGCATCCAATGCATTCGAAGAATATTTTCGATGCTGTTTGTGCATACCCCGCTGGAGCCTGCGTGTTTTCTTGCATAGTTCTAAAAGCTATTAAAGTGTGAATTTATAGTATTTAAAGTTTTGTTCAGTCTGTGCCTACTTTTTGCTCCCCAGGCGACCGTCGCCCACCAGGAGCTGCGCTTATGAAACTGCCCTTTAAACGTCTGATCAGCCTGTTCGTCGGCACCGCCCTGGCCGGGTTGGTGCATGCTGCCGACCTCAAGGAAATCCGCATCGCAGTGCCCGACCTCAGTGCCGGCAGCCAGCACAGCGGCGGTGGCATCACCGACGTGTTGCGTGAACAGCAGATCTTTGAAAAAGCCTTTGCCGACCAAGGCATCCAGATCCAGTGGAATTACTTCAAGGGCGCCGGCCCGGTGATCAATGAAGCGTTCGCCAACGGCCAGGTGGACCTGGCCTATCTGGGCGACCTGGCAGCGATCATCGGCCGCTCCAATGGCCTGGATACGCGGCTGCTCAGCGCCTCTGCACGAGGAGTGAAACACTACCTCGGCGTGGTGCCGGGCTCCGGCATCAAGACCTTGCAAGACCTCAAGGGCAAGCGCGTGGCGGTGTTCCGTGGCACGGCCAGCCAGTTGTCGTTCGACAGCGCATTGGCCAGCCAGGGCTTGAGCGAGAAGGACCTGAAGGTGATCAACCTGGACTTCAATGCGGCCGCTGCCGCCCTCGCCGCCAAGCAGATTGACGCCACCTGGGGCGGTTCCACCCTGACGGCGTTGCAGGCCAAAGGTTTGGCAGAGATACCGCTGACCACCAAGGACCTGGGCGATGCCGGCAGCATCCAGGCCGTGCTGGTGGGCAGCGCCAAATTCGTCGATGAACACCCAGACGCCGTGGCCACGTTGCTCAAGGCTCAGCAGCAAGCGGTGCAGTGGTTGACCGATGACAACAACAAACAGGCGTACATCGCGCTGGTATCCGGGCTGGCCAGTTACCCGCCGGTGATCCTCACCAATGATTTGAAAGACCAGAAGCTCAGCGAGGTTTTCCCCTCCACACTGGACCCGGTGTTCCTTGGCAAATTGCAGGATGCGGTGGACTTGGCGTCCAGGGAGAAGTTGATTCGCAAGTCGTTTCAGGTGAGTGATTGGGTGGCGCCTGGGTTGGTGGCGGCGGGGCTCTGAGCTTGTCGGCGCCTGGGCTATCGCTATCGCAGGCAAGCCAGCTCCCACACTTGAATGTGTACACCGCTCAAATGTGGGAGCTGGCTTGCCTGCGATGAGGCCCTTCAAACCGCCACACTTACCTGCTGGCTATCCACCTCCACCAACGTCTCGATCATCGCCTTCGCCGCCGGCGACAACCGCGACCCCGTGCGGCTGACAATCCCGCAGCGTGCACTCAGGGTGTCCATGTGCTGCGGCAAATTGCGCCAGTGCAGCAGCACCAGTGCCCCCCTGGCAATGTCCTCGGCAAAGGCTTCTTCAGTGCCGACGCCGATGGCATTGGTTTGCAGCACGATGCTCACCAGTGCCGGGAAGTGCTCGGTCTGGATACTGGGTGAAAAATCCATACGCCCACTCAGGTTCGCCAGCAGTTTGCGAATGCCCTGGGAGATCAGCGGCGCCGCCAGCGGGTAGTCGAACATGTCGTTGGTCGACAGGCTGTCCTTGGCCAGCAAGGGGTGGCCGGGCCGGCAGAAAAACACCCCGCGTTTGGGCGTGAGTGCGCGGGTCTGGAAGTTCGGGTCGGCCTCGAACTGGCGGATGTCGGCGATAAAGAATTCGATCTCTTCACGGCTCAAGCGGCGGCTAAGGGTTTCCCAGTTATCCACCTGAAACGTGGTGCGGATTTTCGGGTGGGCGCTGATAAACCGCGCCACCGCATCCGGCACCAGTTTCACGGCTGGCGCCGGGCCACAGCCGAAGCGCAGGTCGCCGGCGTCGAGCTTGGTCATGCGCGTCACTTCACTGCTCAGCAGCGCTGCGCCATGCACCAGGCTCAGGGCGTGCTGCAACACCACTTGGCCTTCCGGCGTGGGGCGCAAGTCCTTGTGGCCACGGTCTACCAACACGCAACCGAACTCCTGTTCCAGCCCCTGGATGCTGCGGCTGAACGCTGGTTGGGTGATGCCCATGGCGTCCGCGGCACGCACGAAACTGCGGTGTTCGTTGAGGGCGATGAAGTAGCGCAGTTGGCGAAGATCCATATGCTTTCCCGGCATTTTAAAAATAGGTCGAAGGCATTTGCGACCGAGCAAGGTGAGGTTTTAAATGCAAGCTCTTATTCCGTCAACGAAGCATTCATTCATTTGCTAGACCTAAATTGCATATGGATAGAGCGTTGCTGGAAGCGTCCCCCACCATTTCGCAGGCACATGAGGGTCATCACAATGAGCAACGCCGCATTAGCCGTTCAACCCGTCGCCCAACCACTCGATATTCACCCGGTAGCCGGGCGGATCGGCGCCGAAATCCGTGGCATCAAACTGTCCGGTGAGCTGGATGCCGCCACCGTCGAGGCCATCCAGCAGGCGCTGGTGCAATACAAGGTGATCTTCTTCCGCGAACAAACCCATCTCGATGACCAGAGCCAGGAAGCCTTTGCTCACTTGCTCGGCGAGCCGATTGCCCACCCCACGGTGCCGGTGCGGGACGGCACGCGCTTCTTGATGGAGTTGGATGGCACCCGTGGCCAGCGCGCCAATTCCTGGCACACCGACGTGACTTTCGTCGATGCCTACCCTAAGGCTTCGATCCTGCGTTCGGTGCTGGCGCCTGCTTCCGGCGGCGACACCGTATGGGCCAACACAGCCGCGGCCTACAACGACCTCAGCGTGGAGCTGCGCGCACTGGCTGACCACCTGTGGGCGGTGCACAGCAACGAATACGACTATGCCGCCCGCAAGCCGGATGTGGCGGTGGAGAAGCTGGAGGAATACCGCAAAGTGTTCACTTCCACGGTGTACGAAACCGAACACCCGGTGGTGCGCGTGCATCCGGTCAGCGGTGAGAAAACCCTGCTGTTGGGGCACTTCGTCAAACGCCTGAAAGGCTACTCACAGGCAGAGTCGGCGCAGTTGTTCAACCTGCTGCAAGGCCACGTCACCCGCCTGGAAAACACCGTGCGCTGGCGCTGGAACACCGGTGACGTGGCGATCTGGGATAACCGCGCCACCCAGCATTACGCGGTGGACGACTACGGCACCCAGGAGCGCATCGTGCGCCGGGTTACGCTCAAGGGGGATGTGCCGGTGGGGGTGCAGGGGCAATCAAGCAAAACCACTAAAGGTCTTTAAGCCGGGTGAGGATTAAAAATGTGGGAGCGGGCTTGCTCGCGAATGCAGTGGGTCAGTTGATGAATACTTCGACTGACACCGCGCATTCGCGAGCAAGCCCGCTCCCACATTTGGATTCGTGGTGTTTACCAGACTCCGATCTTCACCACTTTCTCTGCCTCTGGCTCACCATAACGAAACCACTGCCCGCGCACTTCAACCTCCGTGTGGCTGATGGTGGTGCGCCGCTTCAAACCGCGTAGCCAGTCGAACAGATAACCCAGGTGCGTCTCGCGCACCTCGGCATAGGCAGGATCGCTGCCCAGGTCGTGCAGTTCTTGCGGGTCGTTTTCCAGGTCGAACAGTTGCGGGCGAAAGCCGTCGTACGCCAGGTACTTCCAGCGCTCGCTGCGCACCATGGTCATGCGGCAACGGTCGATGGGTTGCTCCAGGCGCTCGCGAGCGGGGGCCTGGAAGGCGTAGTCATATTCGGCAATGGCATAGCGGCGCCAGGTGGGTTGTGCGCCCTGCAGCAATGGAATCAATGAGCGGCCTTCCAGGCGATGGTCGGCGGCGGGCAAGCCCAAGGCGTCGAGGAAGGTGGGCAGGGCGTCGATGGTTTCCACCAGGCGCTCGTCTACGGTGCCGCGGCTGATATCGGCGCTGGCACGCGGGTCGCGCACGATCAGCGGTACACCCACCGCAGGCTCCAGCAAGAATTCTTTTTCACCGAGGAAATGATCGCCGAGGAAGTCGCCGTGGTCGCTGGTGAACACGATCAGCGTGTCGTCCCAGCGGCCAGTGCTTTGCAGAAAATCGAACAGCCGCCCGAGTTGATCGTCGATCTGTTTGATCAGGCCCATGTAGGTCGGAATCACCGTGAGGCGCACCTCGTCACGGGAAAAATTCTGGCTCTCCTGGTGTTGGCGAAATGCCTGGTACACCGGGTGATCGCTGGTGTGCTCAGGTTGAATCGGCGCCTGCACATGCTCGGTACCGTACAGGGCGTGATAAGGCGCCGGCGCGATGTAGGGCCAGTGCGGCTTGATATACGACAGGTGCAGGCACCAAGGCTGTTCGGCCTGCTCGCGGATAAAGTCGATGGCGCGGTCAGTGGTGTAGACGGTCTCCGAATGCTCCTCGGCCACCCGTGCAGGCTTGCCAGCGTTGCGCATGTGCCAGCCGCTGAGCACTTCGCCATGTTCACCTTCGGCGGCGTTGGCCCATTCATGCCAAGGGTTGCGGCCGCTGTAGCCGTGTTCACGCAAGTACTGGGTGTAGGGCGCGGACTCGCGCTTATCGTCAAACAGCGGGCTGTCGGGGTAGATGCCGTCGTGACGCAGATACGCGTCGAAACCGACCTCATTGAGCGGCTCGGCCTGGGCACTGTCGGGGTCTATCTGCAGGCGCTGCAAGGCCTCAAGGTTTGGCGTGGCGTGGGTCTTGCCCACCAGGGCGGTGCGGATGCCGTAGGGGCGCAGGTAGTCGCCGATCGTCAGCTCTTCGAGCGGCAGCGGCACCGCATTCCAGGCCACCTGATGGCTGCTGACATAGCGCCCGGTGTAGGCCGACATACGCGACGGGCCGCAGATGGTGCCCTGTGTATAGGCCCGACTGAAACGCACGCCAGCGGCGGCCAGGCGGTCGATATTCGGCGTGTGCAGATGGGCATGGCCGTAGCAGGACAGGTAGTCGCGGCGCAGTTGGTCGCACATGATGTAGAGCACGTTGCGCACGGGTTTTGGGTCAGACATAGGAATTTACCGAACGGAGGACAGGTGGGTTTTTTCGCCGTTCGAGGGGCGCTCTGGCAAGTGCATTTGGGGACTGGGTTCGATGCATTGAGTGCATGGGTGTGGCTGCTGACGTCATCGCAGGCAAGCCAGCTCCCACAGTTGAAATGCATTCCCCTGTGGGAGCTGGCTTGCCTGCGATGACGGCCTGACAGCAGATACATATCTACCTGGCACCCCGCGATCAAATGGTGGGAGCAGGCTTACCCGGCGAAGGACCTGATGTGAGCAGCCAGCTCTGCCAGCGCTTTATCATCTGCCCTGGCAGCGTCATGGGAGGAGACATAGCCTTCATAACGCTCAAAATATTTGTCCTGGGTCGAGCTGATTTTTTGAAGGCGCTATCTTCCCCGGTCCCGTGCATCGGGAATAATTTGGCAGGCCTGCGTTCACCGCTGACTCAGACCGCAATATTTTCCAACGCGTAAGCATCCTCGTCTCTCTCATCTATCTCCTTGATCTGTTCAATCATCGCCTGCGCCAACGGCGACAACCGATACCCTGCGCGGCTGACGATCCCGTAGCGGGTGTAGCGCTCCTCCAGGTTTTCGTCCAATCCCTCAATCTGCAAACACACCAGTTCGCCGCGAGCCATGTGCAGCACGTCGCTGTTGGCGCTGACGATGCCGATGGCGTCCGAGCGCAGCACCACGCCCATCAGGCTGTAGCCGTTTTCGCACTCCACATTGGGCTGGTAATCCGGCCGGCCGCTGAGGTCGACGATGACTTTGCGTAGGTTCGGCGGGCGGATGGTTACTGCCAGCGGGTAACTCATCAGTTCGGCGGCGCTGACGCTGTTGCGCGCGGCCAGGGGGTGCCCGGCGCGGCAGCAGAAGTGCCAACGGCGCGGGCGCAGGCGGTGGGTGTGGTAGTCCGGGTTGGCTTCGAAGTGGCGGGTGTCGGCGACGAAGAATTCGAACTCTTCGCTGAGCAGGCGCTTGCTCAGGCTTTGCCAGTCGTCCCCCTGGAACTGCACACGGGCCTTGGGGTAGCGCCCGATAAAACTGCCGATGGCACGTGGGACTAACCCAGCTGCCGGCGCGGGGCCGCAACCGAAACGCAGTTCACCGGCTTCCAGGCCGTTGAACTGGCTGATTTCGTTGGCCAGTTGTTGTGCGCCGCTGACCAGGCGCCGTGCATGTTCGAGCAGCACCTGGCCTTGCTTGGTGGGCGCCAGGTCTTTGCGGCCACGGTCCACCAGTTGGCAGCCGGCACTGTGTTCCAGGGCCTGGATGCTACGGCTGAACGCCGACTGCGACAGGTTCACCGCTGCGGCTGCCGCGACGAAACTGCGCTGTTCGGCGAGGGCGATGAAGTGGCGAAGCTGGCGCAAGTCGATATGCATTTTTCACATCAAAAATATCCGGGAAATGCATTGGCTATGCATTACGTCGACTCCTTATAAAGGCTATCTCTTATGCAGTAAATGTTCGTAAAAACATAAATAAATAACCTTTTGGAATATAAGGCGACGAGTATTCCGGGGTTTTGGAGCCGCTTATGAGTCTGTTCAAATCCTTGCCCCTGGCTATGTTGGTGGCCGGCAGCACCAGTTGGTCGCCGGCCCAGGCCGCTGAAAACCCCGCGCCTGCCGGCAAGGGCGAAAGCGCCAGTGGCCAACTGGAAACTGTCACGGTCACTGCCCGGCGGCGTACCGAAAGTGCCCAGGCCGTGCCGACGCCCATGAGCGTGGTCGGCGGCCAGGCCCTGGAAACCCAGCGGGTGTATCGCATCCAGGATTTGCAGCAATTGGTGCCCAGCGTCAACGTCGCCTATATGCATGCGCGCCAGTCCAGCGTGTCGATCCGCGGCCTGGGCAACAACCCGGCCAGCGATGGCCTGGAAGGCAGCGTGGGGCTGTATATCGACAACGTCTACCTCGGGCGCCCGGGCATGGCGGTGTTCGACCTGATGGACATTGAGCAGCTTGAGGTTTTGCGCGGCCCCCAGGGCACGTTGTTCGGCAAGAACACCACCGCTGGCGTGATCAATATCAGCACCCGCGCGCCGAGTTTTACCCCGGAGCGCAGCATCGAAACCTCCCTGGGCGAGGATGGTTATTTTCAGACCAAGGGCACGATTTCCGGCCCCCTGACCGATGAGCTGGCGGGGCGTTTCTCGGCCTACCGCACGCGCAGCGACGGCGACATCAAAAATGAACACGACGGCCATGATCTGAACGGCGGTTCACGCCAGGGCTTTCGCGGGCAACTGCTGTACAAGCCCAGCGAGGCCTTCAACCTGCGCTGGATCGGCGACTACAACGAAGAAGACTCCAGCGCCGGCACCCGCGTGCTGTACAGCACCGGGCCGACCATCAATGGCACCAACCTGTATCAATCCCGGGCCAACGCGGCGGGCGCAACCTTGGTGGACGGCACTCATCGCAAGGTCAACCTGGACAACGACCAGCACGTCACGGTGTTCCAGGGCGGTACCTCGCTGGAAGCCAATTGGACGCTGCCCAGCGACTTCACCCTGACCTCGGTGAGTGCTTACCGCTGGTGGAATTTCACCCCGCGCAACGATGACGGCCTCAACGTACCGGCGTCGTATAACGCCGGGGTTTCGGTGGAAGATAAGCAGTGGTCTCAGGAATTCCGACTGGCGTCGCCCAGCGGTGGTTTCTTCGATTACGTGCTCGGCGCCTACTACTTCGGCTCCGACCTGGATAACAAATCCTTTGCCTACTACGGGCCCAAGGCCGATATCTGGAACGGCACGCCTGCCGGTGCGCTGAGCAACGTGAGCAGTGTGGGCAACGGGCATATCCGCACCGACAGCTTCGCGCTGTTCGCCCAAGGCACCTGGCACCTGACCGAGCGCCTGGATTTCACTGCCGGTGTGCGCGGCACCTACGAAGAGAAAAGCGCCTGGGTCACGCGCAATGCGCCAGTCGGTGGCGCGGCGGTCAGCGGGGCCGCCGCCACGGCGCGGCGTGGGCGTACCGGGGCCTATGACTCGGGTGACCTGTCGCAATACAGCGCGACGCCGTCGGGGCTGCTCAACCTCAGTTATCACTTCACTGAAAACCTGCTGGGCTACGCGACGCTGTCCCATGGCGAGAAGTCCGGCGGTGTGAACTTGGCGGTGGGTTCTGCGCCGACAGCCGGAGCCGACTCGTTGCTGATCGGCACCGAGCGCGCCAACAACGCCGAGCTGGGCTTCAAGAGCACGTTGTGGGACCGCCGCCTGCAGCTCAATGCCAACCTGTTCTGGACTCAGGTCAACGGCTACCAGACCAACGCCTACGACCAGGACAACCGCGTGCAGTACCTGACCAACGCCGGCTCGGTGCGCTCGCGGGGCGTGGAAGTGGAAAGCACCCTGGTGCCGATCAAGGGCCTGACCCTGAACATCAACGGCTCCTTCAATGACGTGACGTACCTGTCTTACAAGGATGCGCCATGCCCGCCGGAAACCAGCCTGCGTCCCGGTGCGCCGGCGTCCTGCGACTTGAGTGGCCATCAGGTGGTGGGCGCGTCCAAGTGGATCGCCAACGCCAACGGCGAGTACAAGTGGAACCTGGCGAACGGCTTCGAACCCTACGTCACCGCCAGCTACGCGTTCCGTTCCAAGGCGGTGGGCACGGTGGAAGATTCCGACTACGGGCAGATCCCGGCGTATGCGGTGGTCAACCTGTCTACCGGTTTGCGCGGCGACTATGACCAAGGGCAGTGGGATGTGTCGCTGTGGCTGAAAAACGCCTTCGACAAAACCTACTACACCACCCTGTGGACCGGTGGTAATGGCGGTTACGAGGGCCTGCTGGGCACGCCACGCACCCTAGGCGTGACTGGGCGCTACGACTTCTAGGTCGGTGCGATAGGTGGCCGGGCTGAACACCCGCGTCACCAGCAGCATCGCCACCACCGTCACCGTCAGCACCACCCAGGCGCTGACGAAATTGCCGGTAAGCTCGCGCAGCCAACCGGTCAGCCACGGCGAAATCGCATTGATCAAAAAGCCCACGCCTTGCACGAACGCCGCCAGTTGCCCGGCTTGGCGTGGGTCGCGATGGTGGTCGAGGGTCAGCAGCAGGCTCAGGGCAAAGCACGCCCCTAACCCGAAGCCGCACAAGGCCACCCACAGGTGAGGATATTCCTGCGGCGCAACGATCAGGCCCAGGTAGCCGATGGTTTGCGCCAGCAGGCTGATGCTGAGCAATGGGCGGCGGTCGATACTGCGTTGCGCCAGCACCGGCATCAGCAGGGCGGCCGTCACCTGAAAAATCGTCATGAACGCCAGCAACGACCCGCTGGGCAGCACGCCCCAACCCAGTTGCTGATAGTAGGCCGGCAGCCACGCGACCATGCTCATGTAGCCGCAATTGACCAGGCCGAAATACAGCGCCAGTAGCCAGGCGCGGCGGTTGCGTAACCCTTTGAACGCAGGCGCCTGCTGTGGATTGCGTGCGGCGCCCAGCGGCAGCCAGGCCCACAGCAGCAACGCACCCAGCGCCGGCAAGAGCCACACCCCCAGGCCTGCCTGCCATTGCTGGAAGTGCGTGGCCACCACCGGGCTGAGCAGCGCCGCCAACCCGCCGCCGGCCATCAGTGACGCCGAATACACCCCCATCGCCACGGGCACACGGTGATGGAATTCGCGCTTGATCATCGCCGGCACCAGCGCCTGGATCAGGGCCACGCCCGCGCCGCCGAGCAGCGCGGTCACCAGCAGTGCCGAAGCCTGGCCCATCAGCCAGCGCGCCAGGCACGCCAGCAGAATCATCAACAAGCCCAGGGCGATGCCGCGACGCTCGCCCAAGCGAGCCTCCACGCGCACGCCGACCAGTGCCACCAACCCCATACAGATCACCGGCAGGCTGGTGAGCAGGGCACTGCTCTGAAAACTCAGGCCGGTGGCCTGGCGAATCTCGCCGAGCAGCGGGCTGATGGAACTGAGAATGGGGCGCAGGTTCAGTCCGAGCACCACCAGCAGGCCCCAGCCGGCGAGGGATTTATTCAGGGTCATGCAGGGTTTTCCACTGGTGATAAAGCGCAGTCATTGCGGCGTCGGGCAGGTGCTGGATGGGCAGGCGTTGCGCGCCGATAGGCAGGCCGACCTGTTGACTGATGGCGGCGGTCGACAGGCCGAACGGCTCGGCCATTTCGTTGCTGGCGGCAAACACTACGCGTTCTACACCGCACAGGTACATGGCGCTCAAGCACATTGGGCAAGGCTGTCCGCTGGCATAGATCACGCACCCTTCCAGGCGCGCACCCAGTTGTCGGCTCGCTGCGCGGATCGCCAGCAGCTCGGCGTGAGCAGTGGGGTCCTGGATCAGGTGGATCTCATTCACGGCTTCCACCAACACCTCATCGTTGCGCGTCAGCACCGCGCCGAAGGGGCGGCCACCTTGGGCGACGTTGGCGCGGGCCAAGGCAATAGCGCGTTGCAGGTGTGGTTGATCGTTGGTCATACAAGGCCCCCGGATGCGATGAAAGGTGAAGTATGGTCAGCCAGCAAGGTATTCTGAAATTAAATATAAACATGCCAATCAGTGGCAAACACAATGGTGATGGCGTTGTTCGATCCCGTGTTGTTGCGCAGCTTTGTCGCCGTGGTGGACTGCGGCAATTTCACCCGCGCCGCCGAGCGCCTGCACTTGACCCAGTCTACCGTCAGCCAACAGATCCGCCGCCTGGAAGACGCAGTGGCTTATCAGTTACTCGACCGCGACCAGCGCCGGGTAGTGGCCACCGCGGAGGGGGAGCGCCTGCTCGCATATGCGCGCCGCATCCTCGCGCTGCACGAAGAAGCCGCCGATGTGCTGATCAACCAGCAAAGCGACGGCGTGTTGCGCCTCGGCGTGCCGGAGGATTTTGCTGCCGAGCGCCTGATGCCGCTGCTTTCGGCATTTGTGGTGGCTTATCCACGGGTGCGACTGGAAGTCACCAGCGGGCTGGGCCCTGAATTGCAGCGACAGTACCGGGGCGGTGAGTTCGATGTGTTGCTGGTCAAGCAGATGGGTGACAGCGACGACTGTGTGGCGTCGTGGCCGGAGCCCTTGTACTGGGTCGACAGCCTAAGCACCCCGGCCCTGGGCCGTGACCCGCTGCCGCTGGTGGCTTTCCCCGTGGGCGGCCTGTATCGCAACGACATGCTGCACCATCTTGAGCGTGCCGGTTGGCGTTGGCGCATCGGCTATTCCAGTGCCAGCCTGGCCAGCGTGTGTTCGGCGGTGGCGGCAGGCTTGGGCATCAGTTTATTGCCGGAACGGGTGTTGCAACCGGGCCATCGCATACTCGGCCCAGAGAGTGGCTTGCCACCTGTTCATGGCGTGCGATTGGCCCTGTATGGCCGCAGTGGTTTGGGCGCCGCGGGCAAGAGTTTGCTGGGTGAATTGCTGGCTTTGTGCAGTGGAAACTCGCACTGAGCCATACCTTTGCTGAATATTTTGTATGCCTTTAGGGCATTGAAAAACGACGGATTGAAGCCAGGCCACGTACCCCGTGGCTTTGGCGTTAGCGGCTGTTTTATATATGCAATTTTGTTCTATTTATAACTTTAAAGATTACTTTAAGAGATAAGTGTCTGGCCCCGATGATTCAGCCCTCGACGGGCCTTCACGTAGGCCCCGTCGGTTTTTCAAAACCGCAGGGAGTGAATCAATGGGCAATGTCCAGACCGCCGCCAGTGCACCCGAGGCGCAGTGGCGCCAGGCACCGAGTGGTGAGTTGGTCGACCTTGGCCGGCCGCATCGCGCGCCGTTGGGGCAATTGCGCCTGCAGAAGACCCCGAAGCGTTTTTCCAGCCGCCGCGAAGGGATTTTGCTCGGGTTGCTGGTGTTGGCGCTGCATGGCGCAGTGATCTATTGGGTGAGCCAGAAACCCACGCCGGTGCTGCCGATTGTGCCGCCGGAAATTCCACCGATGACCATCGAATTTTCCCAGCCGGCGCCGCCGGTGGTTGAGCCGCCACCACCTGTACCACCACCACCGCCGCCACCTGTGGTCGAGCCACCGCCGCCGGTGGTGGATGAGTTGGCGGCCAAGCCGGCGCCGCCCAAACCCATTGTGAAACCCAAGCCCAAGCCCGTGCCTAAACCTGAGCCCAAGCCGGCCCCCAAGGCCGTCGAGCAGCCACCTGCACCACCGACGGCAGCCCCACCTGCTCCGCCCGCACCTGCGGCGCCAGCGCCGGTGACGCCTGCTTCGGCCAACGCCGCGTACCTGAAAAACCCGGCGCCGGAATACCCGTCACTGGCTCAGCGTCGCGGTTGGGAAGGCACGGTGTTGCTGCGCGTGCAGGTGCTGGCCAGCGGTAAACCGGGTGAGATCCAGGTGCAAAAAAGCAGCGGTCGCCAGCAGTTGGATGACGCGGCATTGGCAGCGGTGAAGCGCTGGAGTTTCGTGCCTGCCAAGCAGGGCGATGTGGCCCAGAACGGCTGGGTGAGCGTGCCCATCGATTTCAAGATTCATTAATTATTCAGCGGCGCAGAGGGAAAACATCATGGCATTGGCATCTCCACTTGAATCCATCGAAAGCGCGGTGATCTGGCTGCTGGTGGCCTTTTCGGTCGCCACCTGGGGCCTGGCCTTGCTCAAGGGCGTGCAGTTCGGTCGCCTCAAGGCCCAGGATCGCAAGTTTCACAAACAGTTCTGGGCGGCATCGAGCCTCGACTCGGCCGCCGAACTCGCCGACACCCAGCCTGGCGCCGCCGCCCGTGTAGCCCAAGCTGGCTATGCCGCGATCCAGGTGGGCGATACCACCCACGCTGCGGATTTGAGCCAGGCGATCAATCACCAGGACCGCCTCGAACGCGCCCTGCGCCAGCAAATCGTGCGCGAGCGCCGCTCCCTGGAGACCGGCCTGGCCGTAGTCGCCAGTATCGGCAGCACCTCGCCGTTTATCGGCCTGTTTGGCACCGTGTGGGGCATCATGGAAGCGCTGAAGGGGATCAGCGCCGCCGGGTCCGCCAGCCTGGAAACCGTGGCCGGGCCGATTGGTGCGGCGCTGGTTGCAACCGGCGTGGGGATCGCCGTCGCGGTGCCTGCGGTGCTGGTCTACAACTATTTTCTGCGTCGCCTGAAGCTGACGGCGGCGGACCTGGATGACTTTGCCCACGACTTCTACAGCCTGGCGCAGAAAAACGCGTTCCGCGTGCTGCTGCACCCGACATTGGCCAAGGCCAGCGCTGGCAGCCCGCAGAAAGTGAAGGAGGCGTCCTGAATGGCCTTCTCCACGCAAGACAGTGATGAGGTGCTGAGCGAGATCAACGTCACGCCGCTGGTGGACGTGATGCTGGTGCTGCTGGTGGTGTTTATCGTTACCGCGCCGCTGTTGACCAACTCCATCCCGATCAACCTGCCCAAGACCCAGGCCGTAGCGCCGGTCGAGCAGAAAGACCCGCTGGTGGTGAGCATCGACGGCGCAGGCAAAGTGTTTATCAACAAGGACGCCATCCAGCCGGACCTGCTGGAATTCAACCTGCAGGCGGCCAAGGCCAAGGACCCCGATGTACGGGTGCAACTGCAGGCCGATGACGGTGTGAATTATGGCGAAGTGGCGCGCGCCATGGCGTCGATCGAGCGCGCGGGGATTACCAAGTTGTCGGTGATTACCGCACGTTAGTTTCAAAAAATCTCAACAGTTTTTGGGCCGCTTTCCTTGGCAGGGTGCGGCCTTTTTTTATTTAAGGGTCAGGTATTTATGGATGTTGCACAGGAAAAGAATTTACATGTTTTCGAGTATTTCCAAGCGTGCAATTCTGGACGATATGATTATGCTGGGCAGTGCATGGAGCAATTTAATTAATGGAGAAATTACATGCCTATACGGTTTCCTGTTCAGCTGGTAAACACGTTTGTAAATCCGCAGGTGTCAACTGATAAGCCTGTAGAAAATTCCCCGGTGGTGGTCTCTCCACCCTCCGGTTCACCACGTCTCAAACATCCTTCAGCCTGTAAGCCGCCAAGTTTGGTTGACTACCAGAGAAAATACGGTGCATCAAAAGGGGGTGAGTCTGCCGGCGTCTCCAGGGCGACGAACAACGGAAGTTCGACATTGAAGAAAAACGCTAATATAGAGTCTTATATTGGTAAGCATTCTGGCGATTTTATAACCCCCGAAAAAGAAATTTCAACAATTTTGTCCGCAGCGATAAAGCAGCGCTGGGGATTGGATCTTGATCCCGATAAAACGTTTCTGGTTACATTTAAAGATAATGGGGAAGACGAAAAAGACGTCGTCGAAAAAATAACACTGACACAGGCGGCGCTGAAGAACAGGCAAGATGTAACGATTGAGGATAATGAGGGTTGGTTTCGAAAAATTGCAAAATATTTTTCTCCGGTAGTGTATGTTTACAATAAAATTGACGGCTGGGTCGAAGAGGCAAACAGTCGGCAAGGTATTTACCGGGAGCCGAGTGCTCAGGGGGCTGCGCCTTATACTTCGGATACTCAGGTATCCATACCCGTTGATGATTTTAAAACATTAGTCTGGGATACAGACCGGACTAAACTGTATAAAAATACCCTTGATAGCTTTTGGGACAAGCACAGCGGCTCATATACATCATTGAGTAAAATCTCTTTTGTTAAAGCGATCAATCTACAACGCTTGGAAGGCTCGCTTAAGCCTACCGAGGCAGCACTCGCCCAGCGTGCGTTGGGGCCTGTTGCGCAAAAGGAATGGTCCGAGCTGACCGCCCAGGATTTTACAACGCCTGCGGTCAAGGACCCGGATCTGGATGTCGGTATGCTGAGCATCAATGGCTTTCAGTCCACCGACTTGATGTGTGTGACCGACCGCAAAACCCAGCTCACATTGCTTTACATCCCTGGCAATTCCTCGCCGATCCATCGCTTCGACAATCCGGAACAAATGAAAACGTGGCTGGCCGAGCAAGCCAGGGATCCTGTAAAGCGTGAATCACTGTTGACGCATTTCTCCCTCAAGGACCAGGCCAGAAGGTCGTTTTCAGATGGTGTGCGTCAAACCTTGGAAGGGATGGCCAATTGGTCCGAAGCGCAGGCGTCAGGGAACGCGTTTCTTTCGGGGCTCAATGGCTGGGTGCCGGATCGTTTTATCACCGTTGAGCCATTAAGTGGCGATCCTTTTGAAGCGGTCAAGGTTCGGCAAAAAGAGCGTTCTTACTCGGATGCCGACAATGCCATTGTCAGCGATGGCGACTACACCAAGAACAAGATACTGCAGGGTGTGGAAGAGGCCACAAAGGTCGCAATGTTCATGACACCACTGGCGCTGGTCATGCCGGAAGTAGCCATAGGGCTGGATATTTTCTTCCTGGCTGCCGGGGTCACCCAGGCAGGCATCGGTATTGATGATGCCGTCAAAGGCAAAGCGACGGGGGCTGACCGTATCGTTTTTGGCGTATTGAACGCCGTGCCGCCATTAGCCACTCATGCGGGGGCGCCGCTTGCGAAGGTGCTGACAGAGCGGGTCTCCGGGGAGGGCATTGTTGCAGGGGGTGATATTGCAGCCCAGGCGCCCACTCAAGTCCCCGAACAAGGGCGGCCAAACTTCAACCCGCCACGACGTGTCAATGGCCAGATAGGATATCCGATGAGCCCTGTTGCGCCTCCGAAGATCCTCGAGGAATTCACGATTCCGATGGACGATATCCATCAAATGTTCTCGCAAGACTACATGGTTTTTGTAGGTCAGTACGGTACAAAAGTTACGTATGACGTAGAGGCACGCCTCTGGCGTGGGCTCAACGAGAACGGGCAAGTGAATGACATTTTTTATTGGCGTAAGGGGCAAGGAAAGTGGCTGAGTGGTACTAAAGCCGAGGCGACTGCCGGGAGTAAAAGTGCACCGGTTTCGACTATTAATAAAACACTGAAAGTACCGCCACTGCCGTCGCTGCCTTCCGCCGCTACAGAAGTGCCAAAAGTCATCCACTATTTTTGGGCAGGCAATGAGATGCCAGAGCATTTGCTCGAAAATATTATTGAGAACTCCAGGAAAAGCCCGGGGTATAAGTCTATCGTTCACGTGGATGCCAATAACGCTGGGGCCTTTCAGAAGATAAAATCCGCTCTGGATCACCGAGTGGGTGGGCTTGAAGTTCACGATTTGAAAGAAGAGGAGGCTTTTCGAGAACTCCATGCCGGCAAGTATGGGGAGATGTATCAGTATTTTCGCTCAGGACAAGGGCAGAATTTATCGGCCTCATCTGACGTCATGCGCGTTGCGCTGATAAAAAAATACGGTGGTATTTATCTCGATACTGACGATGTTCTGACTAAGGGGGTAGGCGATGTCACGCTGAAAGCCACCCCAAATGATATTCTGATGAATTCGCCCGTTACTTACGCTGCCACGGACTTCAATGGGTTCAATACAAGTAATTTTGCGAGCCATCCCGACAATCCTTTGCTCGATACCCTTATGGAAGAATCTTATCAGCGATACAAGGCTAATGAATCCTGGTTGCAGGTAAATCGTCCGTTCCTGCCTGAGGAAGCGACAACCGCAGAGCAACAGGCTTATAAAGAGTATGAAACAAGGATTTTTGAAATAACCGGTCCGAGAATGTTTGGGGATGTGCTCGAACGAGAGAATTACGGTTTCTTTCCGATTGTCGATGAAATAAACGAGCTCTTGAATGCTCGTGTTCTTCTTCCCGAAAATTATGCAAAAAAATACACTGAGTTGAGAGATTATTATATGCCGATGAATCATAAGTTTGGGGTTTCTATCGGGGCGGAGCACTCCATGCAGCATTCTCGTTAATCCGGGTATAGGCTTGACGGCATGAGCAATAGTGAGCGCTGGACGCTTAAACGTGACCACTGATTGCTCATCTGGAAAGTAATCCAGCTTCGCCAAAGAGAAGGGCATCGTCTCGCTCTGACACCTGGGTGTCGGGGCGAGCGATGGCGTTTCCTGAGGTGTGGGCGGGGAGATATGGCTAAATTCTATTTTGTTATTAATAAATTCTTTTTTATTCCTTATTCTGTTTGAAGGTCATCCCTATACTGAGCTGCAACGCTAAACGTTGCAGGAGGGCACACCCATGCACAGCGAGTCGATTCGTTATCTGATCGTGCCGGGCTGGCAAGGATCGCCAGAAGATCATTGGCAAACCCATTGGCAGAACAGCCTGCCCAATAGCGCACGGGTGGAACAGGCCGATTGGCTGACGCCGCGTCGCGAGGACTGGGTTGCCGCACTGGCCGAGGCCATCGCTGCCGACAGCACGCCGGTCATCCTGATCGCTCATAGCCTGGGTTGCATCACCGTGGCCCACTGGGCCGCCACTGCCCCCGTGCACTTCTTGCGGCAGGTACGCGGCGCGTTGCTCGTGGCACCGGCGGATGTCGAGCGCCCTGCGTGTGCCCCTGCTCTGCGCAATTTCGCCCCTATTCCAACTGACCTGCTGCCATTTCCCAGCCAGGTGGTCAGCTCCGATAACGACAGTGCCGTGAGCGCCCCCAGGGCTCTGGAACTGGCGCGTCAGTGGGGCGCCGAAGCCGGCATCTTGTCGGGCGCCGGGCATATCAATGTGAAGTCCGGCCACCGGCGCTGGGAGCAAGGGTTTGCTTACCTCTATCGCTTGCAACATCGCCTCGAGCACCACGCTCGGCGCAGCGCCTAATATTTTTCAACGCCCCGTCCCTGTGTGGATTGGGGCGGGAGCCTGCCATGAGTCTGCATGAAACCTACGGCCAGCCGCTGCTGACCTTTCCCGATGCTGAAAAAAGCCCGTTGAGCATCCGCGCCAAAGCGCTGGTGTTCGTCGACCCACGCTCACGCCAACTGCGTGAAGAGTTGGAAAGCCTTGCGCCGCGTGCCTTACCCGTACTGATTCGCGGAGAAACCGGCAGCGGTAAAGAATTGCTGGCGCGGCACATTCACCGTGGCAGCGACCGTACTGGCCTGTTTGTCTCGGTCAACTGTGGCGCTATCAGCCCCACCTATGCGGATGCCGAGTTGTTCGGCTATGCCGCCGGTAGCCACAGCGGCGCGGCGAGCAGCCGGGCGGGTTGGTTCGGCTCGGCCAATGGCGGCACCTTGTACCTGGATGAGATTGGTGACTTGCCGCTGCCGATCCAGGTGAAATTGCTCGCGGCCCTGGAAAACCACGAAGTCACCCGCGTCGGCGCTCATCAGCCCAGCCCGGTGGATGTGCGCCTGGTGGCCGCCACCAGCATCGACCTGGCGCAGGCCGTGGCCGTCGGCAAGTTTCACGAGCGTCTGTTCCATTATTTGAGTGAGGGCCGGTTGGACCTGCCGGCGTTGCGCGAGCGGGTGGGAGATATCTTGTCCCTGGCCGAATATTTCCTGGGCATCTACAGCCAGCGCCTGGACCTGCCGGTGCCGCTGATCAGCGACGCCGCCCAGCAGGTGCTGGAACACCACACCTGGCCGGGCAATACGCGAGAATTGGAAAACGTCATTCACTTTGCCTTGCTGGTGAGCAGTGGCGATGAAATCTTGCCCGAGCATTTGAACTTGCCGGTGGCGGGTTCGCCGCTGGAGCAAGTGCGACGAATTTTTGCCAGCGCCAGCCCAGCCGAGCGGGAGTCGTTGCGTAAATTCCTGTATGAGCAAAATGGAATATCAACGTGAATAAAAGATATTGTTCGGGAATAAAAAATCTAGGTATTGTCCCTCTCACGCCGCGATAGCACTTCGCTGGCACCTCACATAAAAACGGTCGTTAGAAGGACATTGCATGAAAAAGGTTCTGTTGTTTACCGCTCTGGCGGCTGCTCTGACTGCCGGCTTCGCCCAGGCCAACGAGAAACTGGTGGTGGCCGCTACGCCGATCCCGCACGCCGAAATCCTCGAGCTGATCAAGCCGACCCTGGCCAAGGAAGGCGTGGACCTGCAGATCAAAGTCTTTACTGACTACGTACAGCCCAACGTGCAAGTCGCTGAGAAACGCCTGGACGCCAACTATTTCCAGACCCTGCCGTACCTGGAAAACTTCAACAAGGGCAAGGGCACCAACCTGATTACTGTGGTGGGCGTGCACGTTGAACCCTTCGGCGGCTACTCGAAAAAGATCAAGAAAATCGAAGATCTGAAAGACGGCGCCACCGTGGCTATCCCGAATGAAGGCTCCAACAGCGGCCGTGCCCTGTTGCTGCTGCAAAAGGCCGGGGTGATCACCCTGAAAGATCCGACCAACGCCTTGGCTACGCCGAAAGACATCGCCAGCAACCCCAAGAACCTGAAGTTCAAAGAGCTGGAATCGGCCCTGTTGCCACGGGTGCTGGACCAGGTTGACCTCGACCTGATCAACACCAACTACGCCCTGGAAGCTGGCCTGAACCCGGCCAAGGACGCGTTGATCATCGAAGATGCCAAGTCGCCGTACGTGAACTTCCTGGTGGCACGCCCGGACAACAAGGACAGCGATGCTATCCAGAAGCTGGCCAAGGCCCTGACCAGCCCGGAAGTCAAAGCTTTCATCGAGAAGAAGTACAACGGCGCGGTGGTGCCAGCGTTCTGATGTAAGCCAAAACCCCCTTCAAGGTTTCAACGCCGACGGCTACTACAGCGTCGGCGTTTTTTTATCTGAAATACATTCAAAACTGTGGGAGCTGGCTTGCCTGCGATAGTGGTGGGTCAGAATCCCCGCTGTATCTGACGGACCGCTATCGCAGGCAAGCCAGCTCCCACAGAGGTAAGTTTTTTGGTGATATGGATATGCTATCTAGGTATTTAAAATTTGATTTTTATACCTTTAAAGTTCGCGCTAGCTGACGTTATCCACGTCGGCACGGACTGCGCTCGCGGCATTACCCATGCGGCGATATGGACTGCACATGACCTTCGATTTCGCTTTTATCCTCAGCACCCTGCCGGCGTTTCTCAAGGCCGTGGGTGTGACGCTGCAAGTTGGTCTGATCGCCATTGCCACGTCCTTGCTGGTGGCGCTGATCAATGCTGCGCTGCTGGTGTTTCGCACGCCTTACCTGTCGCGCCTGGTGGCGCTCTATGTGGAGCTGGCGCGTAACACGCCGTTGTTGATCCAACTGTTCTTCGTCTACTTCGCGCTGCCGGCCCTGGGTTTCAATATTTCCGGGTTCTGGGCGGCGATCATCACCATGACCTTTCTGGGCGGCGCCTACCTCACCGAAGTACTGCGCGCCGGTGTGGAAGCGGTGCCGCTGGCGCAAATCGAGTCGGGCAAGTCCATTGGCCTGTCCGATTGGCAGCTGCTGCGCCACGTGATCCTGCCCCAGGCCGGGATCCTCAGCCTGCCGGCGCTGTTCGCCAATTTCATTTTCCTGCTCAAGGAAACCACCGTGGTGTCGGCGGTGGCGGTGCCGGAAATTTTCTACACCACCAAGAGCTACATCGCTCTCTACTACAAAACCTACGAAATGCTCGCTGTGCTGACGCTGATTTGCGTGCTGTTGTTCCTGCCGTTGTCGCTGTTGCTCAGCCGCCTGGAAAGGAGGCTCCAGCATGGCCAGTTCGGGTCTTGAGTTGTTGTGGGTGTCGTTGCCGCAATTGGGCAAGGGCGCTGCGCAAACCCTGTCGATTTCGTTTTTGAGCATCGCCTTCAGTACGGTTGGTGGCGTGCTCTACGGCGTGCTGCGCACCTTGAATAACAGGGCGATCAACGGCGTGCTGCGGGTCTACCTGGAACTGTTTCGCGCCATTCCGGTGCTGGTGTGGTTGTACCTGCTGTTTTTTGGCGTGCCGATCTTCTTCGGGCTGAGCATCCCGAGTTTCTGGTGCGCGGTGCTGGTGCTGTCGTTGTGGGGCGCCAGCGAGGTGGGCGAAGTGGTGCGTGGCGCGTTGCATTCGCTGCCCCGTGGCCAGCGCGAAGCGGGGCTGTCGATTGGCCTGTCCGGCCCACAGTTGTACGGCTATGTACTGCTGCCCCAGGCCCTCAAGCGCATGACGCCGCCGACCATCAACGTGTACACGCGCATCATCAAGACCAGCTCCCTGGCGGTGCTGATTGGTGTGGTGGATGTGATCAAGGTCGGCCAGCAAATCATCGAGCGCACCTATGAGTCGGTATTGATCTACGGTGCGCTGTTCCTGTTTTTCTTCTTTATCTGCTACCCGCTGTCAGCCGCCTCCAAGGTGCTGGAGCGGCGCTGGGCCCAAGCATGAGCGCATTGATCGAGTTTCAGGGTTTCAACAAATTCTTTGGCGAGGCGCAGGTGCTCAAGGGCATCGATCTGAGCGTGCAACGCGGCGAAGTGGTGGTGATCCTCGGCCCCAGCGGCTGTGGCAAAAGCACCTTGCTGCGCTGCCTAAATGGGTTGGAGGTTGCTCACAGCGGACACTTGCGCTTTGCAGGCATTGAGCTGCTGGATAAAACCACCGACTGGCGCCAGGTACGCCAGGACATTGGCATGGTGTTCCAGAGCTACCACCTGTTCCCGCACATGAGCGTGCTCGACAACATCCTGCTCGGCCCGCTCAAAGTGCAAAAACGTGACCCCCGCGAGGCTCGTGAGCAGGCGCAAAAACTGCTGGAACGCGTGGGCCTGGCCGACAAGCGCGACGCCTTCCCACGCCAGCTTTCCGGTGGACAGCAACAACGCATCGCTATCGTGCGCTCGTTGTGCATGAACCCTCAGGTCATGCTGTTTGACGAAGTCACCGCGGCCCTCGACCCGGAGATGGTCAAGGAAGTGCTGGAAGTGATCCAGGACCTGGCCCGCGATGGCATGACCTTGTTGATAGTCACCCACGAAATGGCCTTCGCCCGCGCCGTCGCTGACCGCGTGGTGTTCATGGAGGCCGGTCGCATCCTCGAACACAACACCCCCGAGGCATTCTTTACGAACCCGCAGACCGCACGCGCGCAGCAGTTCCTGGAGAAGTTCTCCTTTGTTTCAACACTGCCCAAAAAGATCAAGGAACTGGAGCTGATATGAAAAAGTTACTGCTGCCACTGTTTGCCGTCGCCTTGCTGGCCGGCTGCGAAAAAAAGGCCGAGGAGCCGGAAAAACCCGCCGCTGTGAGCTACATCGACAAAATCAAAGCGCGGGACAAGCTGATTGTGGGCGTGTTTACCGACAAGCCGCCATTCGGTTTTGTGGATGAAGCCGGTCGTTATGTCGGCTTCGATACCGACATTGGCCGTCAATTCGCCAAGGACCTGTTGGGCGACGAAAACAAGGTGGAATTTGTCGCCGTGGAACCTGCCAGCCGTATCCCCTTCCTGCAAAGCGACAAGGTCGACCTGATTCTCGCCAACATGACCGTGACGCCTGAACGCAAGGAAGCGGTGGACTTCACCAACCCCAACCTGAAAGTCGCGGTCCAGGCCCTGGTGCCGAATGACAGTGCGGTGAAAAGCCTGGACGACCTGGCAACCCGTACCACTATCGTCACCACCGGCACCACTGCCGATATCTGGCTGACCAAGAACCACCCGGACTGGAAGCTGCTCAAGTTCGAGAAGAACTCCGAGTCGCTGCAAGCATTGTCGGCTGGCCGTGGGGATGCCTACGCGCAAGACAACCTGGTGCTGTTCAGCTGGGCCAAGCAGAACCCAGGCTACCGCGTGCTGGAAGAGAAACTGGGGGATGAAGCACCGATTGCTCCGGCGGTGAAGAAGGGCAATACCGAGCTGCGCGACTGGGTGAATGCCGAGCTGGCGAAGTTGGGTGAGGAGAAGTTCCTGCTCAAGCTCTATGACCAATATGTGCGCAAAGAACTGAGCGATGACACCAAGCCTGAGAGTGTGATTGTTGAAGGCGGTAAGTGGCAGGGCTGAAATAGCTATCGCAGGCAAGCCAGCTCCCACCTTTGAATGTATTCACAAATCAAAATGTGGGAGGGGGCTTGCCCCCGATGAGGCCAGTGCAGTCACCGCCTACTCCGGCCAATGCCACGCCGGCGCATCCAAAATGCCTTGTCCCACAATCCGCGTTTCCCCCATCACCTTCTCCAACACAATCGAGTTACACCCCTCATCCTGCTGCAACGCCGCAATCAAGCGGCTGGCGTGGCTCACCACCCACACCTGGCACTGCTTCGACGCCTGGATAATCAAGCGCGCCAGCGCCGGCAACAGGTCGGGGTGCAGGCTGGTCTCCGGCTCGTTCAGCACCATCATGGTCGGTGGCCGGGGGGTCAGCAGCGCGGCAATCAACAGCAAGTAGCGCAGGGTGCCGTCTGACAGTTCCGCCGCCGACAATGGGCGCAGCAAGCCTTCCTGATAAAACTCGATGGCAAAGCGGCCGCCCTGCAAGGGTTCGATATGCAACCGTGCGCCGGGGAAGGCATCGCTGACCGCGTGCTGCAAGGCCTCGGTATCGCCCACTTCACGAATCGTCTGTAATGCGGCCGCCAAGTCCCGACCGTCGTGATGCAGCACCGGCGTGCGCGTGCCTAATTGCGGTTGGCGCACCGGCGCATCCACATCGCTGCGAAAATGGTCATAAAAGCGCCAGCCACGGATGCTTTCGCGCAGCAGCAATACTTCCGGCGAACCGCGCAGGCTGCCCACCTGATCGAACAGGCTGTGATAGTTGGGCGTGTGCTGGGCCAGTACATCCCAGGCGCGCCCATCACGGGCGCGTACCATCGGCCCCGAGCGCTGAACCAGCAGGCTGGCCGGACGGTAGAGGGGACCGGCCCAGATACATTCCTTTTTAATCTCCGGGTCCAGTTTGAACTCGCTGCCGGGAACCGGTATGGGCATGCCCAGGGAGATGGCGTAGCTGAAGTCCTCCCCGGCAAAGCCCAGGCGCAAGCGTTTGACACCCTGGGCGACCACGGCCTCCACCGGTACTTCGCCATTGCGCATGCGCCGGCTGATGTTTTCCGGCCCGGCCCAGAAGGTCGAATCCAGCCCGCCTTCGCGGGCCAGCGCATTGATCACCCCGCCCTGGGCGGTCTCGGCCAACAGGCGCAGGGCGCGATACAGGTTGGACTTGCCGCTGCCATTGGGCCCGGTCACCAGGTTCAGTCGGTCCAGGGGCACCACCAATTTGTTGATCGAGCGGTAATTGGCCACCGCGAGGGTTTTAAGCATATGTATTTAGTCAGCGTGGGAACCATTGGAGTATGGGATCCTCCATGCAGATAAGGAACCCTGATCTAAGCTCACAGTCGCATACACACTTGAACGTCGGCATCACGCAAAAGGAGCCTGCATGGGCGGTCGCACCTCGACATTTATTTTCAGCCTTAGCCTCCTGGCGCTGCTCAGTGGCTGTGGCCAAGACAAGGCCGAGCCCAAGCAACATTCACGGGTGTTCGTGCAAACCGTGCAGTCGGCGGATTTTGCCGCGGCGGTCACGTTGACCGGTGATATCCAGGCGCGGGTGCAAACCGATCTGTCCTTTCGCGTGGGCGGCAAGATCATCCAGCGCATGGTCGACGTGGGCGACCGAGTAACGGCCAAGCAAGTCCTGGCCAAGCTCGACCCCAAGGACCTGCAAACCAATGTCGATTCCGCCCAGGCTCAGGTTGTGGCCGAACAGGCGCGGGTCAAGCAGACCGCAGCCGCCTTCGTGCGCCAGGAAAAACTCTTGCCCAAAGGCTATACCAGCCGCAGCGAATACGACGCCGCCCAGGCCGCGCTGCGCAGCAGTCAAAGTGCCCTGGCCGCTGCTCAGGCGCAGTTGGCCAATGCCCGTGAACAATTGGGCTACACCGCGTTGATTGCCGATGCACCGGGGATCATCACGGCGCGCCAGGCCGAAGTTGGCCAAGTGGTACAAGCCACCGTGCCGATCTTCAGCCTGGCCCGCGATGGCGAGCGTGACGCCGTGTTCAATGTGTATGAGTCCTTGCTGGTGGAGCCGCCGCCCGATGCGCCGATTACCGTCAGCCTGCTGGACAACCCGAGCATCAAGGCCGTGGGCAAAGTCCGCGAAGTCACGCCCGCCGTGGCCGCCAATACCGGCACCGTGCAAGTGAAGATCGCCCTGCAAAGCCTGCCCAAGGGTATGGAGCTGGGGTCGGTGGTGAGTGCCACCGCCAATGGCCCGGCCAAGGCGAGCATCGAGCTGCCTTGGTCGGCCCTGACCAAAGACCTCAACGAGCCGGCCGTGTGGCTGGTGGACGGCGAAGGCAAGGCGCAGTTGCACAAGGTCACCGTGGCGCGCTACCTCACCGGCAAAGTGATCATCGGCGAGGGCCTCCAAGGCGGTGAAAAAGTCGTGATAGCCGGTGGGCAATTGCTGCACCCCGGCATGGTCGTCGAGATCGCCCAACCCGGAGCGCAGCCATGAAGCAACTGACGCTCATTGTCGCCGCCAGCCTGTTGCTGATGGCCTGCTCCAAGGAAGAGGCGCCGCCCGAACCCATACGCCCGGTGCTGTCCATGCAAGTGAAGGCCGAAGACCAGGAAAACCTCGGTCGTTTTGCCGGCACCATCCAGGCCCGCTACGAAAGCAACCTGGGTTTCCGTGTGCCTGGCCGCATCGCCCGTCGCGCCGTGGATGTCGGCGCCGAAGTCGAGAAGGGCGCCTTGCTCGCCGTGCTTGACCCCACCGACCAGCAGAACCAATTGCGCGCCGCCCAGGGCGACCTGGCACGCGTACAGGCGCAGTTCATCAACGCCCAGGCCAACGCTCGGCGGCAACAGGAACTGTTTAACCGTGGCGTCGGCGCCCAGGCCCAGTTGGATGTGGCACAGACCGACTTGAAAACCACCCAGGCGACCCTCGACCAGGCCCGTGCTTCGGTCAACCAGGCCAAGGACCAACTCAACTACGCCGAACTGCGCACCGACCATGCCGGCATCGTCACCGCCTGGAATGCCGAGGCCGGCCAAGTGGTCAGCGCTGGCCAGCAGGTGGTGACCCTGGCCCGTCCGGACATCAAGGAAGCGGTGATCGACCTGCCCGCCGGCCTGGCTGAACGCTTGCCTGCCGATGTGGTGTTCCTGGTCGCCGGGCAACTGGACCCCAGCGTGCACACCACCGCGGTGGTGCGTGAGATCGAGCCTCAGGCCCAAAGCGCCACGCGCACCCGTCGCGCACGCCTGAGCCTGGCCGAAACCCCGCCCGCGTTCCGCCTGGGCACGGCAATCAGCGTGACCTTGAGCACTGCCATCGCCCCGCGCATCGAGCTGCCCCTGAGCGCCTTGCAGGAAGTCGACGGCAAGACCCGTATCTGGCTGCTCGACACCCAGAGCCAGACCGTGCAACCCCGCGAGGTCACGGTTATCAGCCGTGATGCTCACAGCGCCTTGCTCAATGGCAGCGTCAAACCCGGCGAGCGCATTGTCACTGCCGGCGTGAACAGCCTGAAACCCGGGCAAAAAGTCAAAATCGACGAGGACAGCCCGCGATGAAAGGGAGCTTCAACTTATCCGACTGGGCCCTCAAGCATCAGTCCTTCGTCTGGTACCTGATGTTCGTCGCGCTGCTGATGGGCGTGTTCTCCTACATGAACCTGGGCCGTGAAGAAGACCCGTCGTTCACCATCAAAACCATGGTGATCCAGACCCGCTGGCCGGGCGCGACCCAGGAAGAAACCCTCAAGCAGGTCACCGACCGCATCGAGAAAAAACTCGAGGAACTCGACTCCCTCGACTACGTGAAAAGCTACACCCGGCCCGGCGAGTCCACGGTGTTCGTGTTCCTCAAGGACACCACCAGTGCCAAGGCCATCCCGGAGATTTGGTACCAGGTTCGCAAGAAGATCGATGACATTCGCGGGACCTTCCCCCAGGGCTTGCAGGGGCCGTCGTTCAACGATGAATTCGGTGACGTGTTCGGCTCGGTGTACGCCTTTACCGGCGATGGCCTGTCGATGCGCCAGCTGCGTGACTACGTGGAGCAGGTGCGCGCCGAAATCCGTTCGGTGCCTGGGCTGGGCAAGGTCGAGATGATCGGCCAGCAAGACGAAGTGATTTACCTGAATTTCTCCACGCGCAAACTCGCGGCCCTTGGGATTGATCAGCGCCAGGTCGTGCAAAGCCTGCAATCGCAAAACGCCGTGACCCCCGCCGGGGTGATCGAGGCAGGGCCGGAACGCATTTCCGTGCGCACCTCCGGGCAGTTCGCTTCGGAGAAGGACCTGGCCAACGTCAACCTGCGCCTCAATGACCGTTTCTACCGGCTGGCGGATATTGCTGACATCAGCCGTGGCTATGTGGACCCGGCGCGGCCGATGTTCCGCTTCAACGGCAAACCGGCGATTGGCTTGGCCATCGCCATGCAGAAGGGCGGCAATATCCAGTCGTTCGGCAAGGCCCTGCACGGGCGCATGGACGAGCTGACCGCCGACCTGCCGGTGGGCGTCGGCGTGCACAAGGTCTCCGACCAGGCCGAAGTGGTGGAAGAGGCCGTCGGCGGCTTCACCAGCGCATTGTTCGAGGCGGTGATCATCGTGCTGGTGGTGAGCTTTATCAGCCTCGGCATGCGCGCCGGGTTGGTGGTGGCGTGCTCGATCCCGTTGGTGCTGGCGCTGGTATTCGTGTTCATGGAATACAGCGGCATCACCATGCAGCGCGTGTCGTTGGGCGCGTTGATCATCGCCCTCGGCCTGCTGGTGGATGACGCGATGATCACCGTGGAGATGATGATCACGCGCCTGGAAAAAGGCGAAACCAAGGAACAGGCGGCGACTTACGCCTATACCTCCACGGCGTTCCCGATGCTCACCGGCACGCTGGTGACCGTGGCCGGCTTCGTGCCGATTGGCCTCAACGCCAGTTCGGCGGGCGAGTACACCTTTACCTTGTTCGCGGTGATTGCCGTGGCGATGCTGGTGTCGTGGGTGGTGGCGGTGCTGTTTGCGCCAGTGATCGGCGTGCATATCCTCAGCGCCAATGTGAAACCGCACAATGCCGAGCCAGGGCGCATTGGCCGGGCCTTCAATGGCGGCATGCTGTGGGCCATGCGCAACCGCTGGTGGGCGATTGGCATCACCGTGGCGCTGTTCGTGGCCTCAGTGTTTTCCATGCAGTTTGTGCAGAACCAGTTCTTCCCGTCGTCGGACCGCCCGGAAATCCTCGTCGACCTGAACCTGCCGCAAAACGCCTCGATCAACGAGACGCGCAAGGCCGTTGACCGCCTTGAAGCGATCATCAAGGACGACCCGGACATCGCCCGTTGGAGCACCTACATCGGCCAGGGCGCGATTCGTTTCTACCTGCCGCTGGACCAGCAGTTGGAAAACCCCTACTACGCGCAGCTGGTGATTGTGAGCAAGGGCCTGGAAGAGCGTGGCGCCCTGATCGCCCGCCTGCAACAACGCTTGCGCGATGATTTTGTGGGTATCGGCAGCTACGTGCAGCCGCTGGAAATGGGCCCGCCGGTAGGGCGGCCGATCCAGTACCGCGTGTCCGGCAAAGACATCGACCAGGTGCGCAAACACGCCATCGAACTGGCGACCTTGCTGGACCAGAACACCCACCTGGGCGAGATCATCTACGACTGGAACGAGCCCGGCAAAGTCCTGCGGGTGGACATCGCCCAGGACAAGGCGCGGCAATTGGGGCTGTCGTCGGAAGACGTGGCGCAGTTGATGAACAGCGTAGTCAGCGGCGCTGCGGTGACCCAGGTGCACGACGATATCTACCTGATCAACGTGGTCGGCCGCGCCGAAGATGCCGAGCGGGGCACCCCGGAGACCTTGCAGAACCTGCAGATCGTCACGCCCAACGGCACCTCGATTCCACTGCTGGCGTTCGCCACCGTGCGTTACGAGCTGGAGCAGCCGCTGGTGTGGCGCCGCGACCGCAAGCCGACCATCACCATCAAGGCCGCCGTGCGCGATGAGATGCAGCCGACTGACCTGGTCAAGCAGTTGGCGCCGACCATCGAGAAATTCAGCGAAGGCTTGCCGGTGGGCTACAAAGTCGCCACCGGCGGTACCGTGGGAGAAAGTGGCAAGGCTCAGGGGCCTATCGCCAAGGTGGTGCCGTTGATGCTGTTCCTGATGGCCACCTTCCTGATGATCCAGTTGCACAGCGTGCAGAAGATGTTCCTGGTGGCCAGCGTCGCGCCACTGGGGCTGATCGGCGTGGTGCTGGCGTTGATCCCCACGGGCACGCCCATGGGCTTTGTGGCGATCCTGGGGATCCTGGCGCTGATCGGTATCATCATCCGCAACTCGGTAATTCTGGTCACACAGATCCACGAGTACGAAGAGGCCGGCTACACGCCGTGGGATGCGGTGGTGGAAGCCACCGAGCACCGGCGCCGCCCGATCTTGCTGACGGCCGCTGCCGCGAGCCTGGGCATGATCCCCATTGCACGGGAAGTATTCTGGGGGCCGATGGCCTACGCGATGATTGGCGGGATCATCATTGCGACGTTGCTGACGTTGCTGTTTCTGCCGGCGCTGTATGTGGCCTGGTACAAAATCCGCGAGCCGAAACAGGGCCATCAGCCACAACAGGATTAACACTGAGAGAGGGGCTGTCAGTTAAGCGCAGATCCCCTGTGGGAGCGGGCTTGCCCGCGAAGGCGGTGCGTCAGTCGCAGCATCTGTGACTGAACTATCGCTTTCGCAGGCAAGCCAGCTCCCACACTTGGATCTTCATTCTGGTTGAAGCTGTGTGAAGTTTCTGAAAAATCCCCATGTCGTCCTGGCTCGCTACTGCATGTTGTACCCTCTGGTCCTCATTCCAAACCCAGGTCGATCCTCATGCAGTGCCTGCGTTTCACCTTGCTGTTTTGCGCGTTGCTTCTTGCGCCGCCCACCTTCGCCGCCACCGTACTGGAAAACGCCTTATGGCGCGTCGAACTCGACCCCGCCACCCTGGCGCTGCGCGTGACACCCGCAGGCCAGGCTTCGGTGCAGGCATCCAGCGGTGTTGCCACGCATGCCGTCAGCCAATTGCAAAACACGTCTGACCAAGCCACTTGGCAATGGGACAACGGCGCCTATAGCCTGACCGCCCGCCTGCAACAGCGCGACCTGGCCCTGACCATCAACGCCCGCGAGCCCGGTGAGCTGGCCCTGCTGCGCCAGCCTGCCGAGGCCATTGGGCGAGGGTTGATCTGGCCCTTGGCCGAGGGGCATTACGTGCCTGCCGGCAATGCCCTCTGGAAGGCGTTTCTGCTGGAGCGGGGCGGGTTCAATACCACCCAGGACCTGAGCCTGCCGCTGTGGGGCGTGGATCACGCTGGCTTCACCTTGAACTGGCTGTTGACCAACCCCTACAACAACCGCCTGCAATGGCAAGTCGACGGCAACGGCCTGGCCCTCTCCGCTTCCCATGAATTCACCCCGCTGGCGTCCGACGCGCCGATGACGCTGCGCCTGTCCCTGGGCGATGCCGACCCGTTGGCTGGCGCCAAGCGCTACCGCCAGTGGCTGGTGGAGCAGGGTCGCTATGAACCGTTGGCGGACAAACTGCGGCAAACACCTGAAGCCCAGAAGCTGTTGGGCGCCAGCCATGTGTACCTCTGGGACAACGGCCTGCTGGCTTTGGGCGATGTGCGTGATTGGCCAACATTGATCAAACGGCTGCGCAGTCATGAACTCAAGACGCTGATGGACAAAGAGAGCGCACAGCTGCTGGCACAGCCCACCCCATTGAATCGCTATGAACAAACCGTGCTGCTGCGCGGCCTCAACGCGGCGATCAACACCAAGGCCCGGCAGGCCTGGCAAGTCGAAGATCCTGACATGACCCGCCTTGCCGCCCGCTACGGCGAGCTGCGCAGTGAACTGGCCGTGGACTTTGCAGGGGCCCTGAGTGACAGCCCGCAAACCTGGGGCAGTAGCGCCATTCAAACCCTGCGCGACGCCGGGCTGCAGCGTCTGTTGCTGACCTTGGGCGAAGGTTGGGAGGGTGGCCTCTGGCATCCCGAAGCGATTCGCGCGGGGGTGGAAGCCGGTTTTCTGATGGCGCCTTACGACTCCTATGAAACGGCCCTGTCCGCCACGGAAAACCCCGATTGGACCACTGCCCACCTCGGCGCCAAGGCCTATCGCGACTGCGCGATCGTGTTGAAAGACGGCAAGCTGAAAACCGGTTTCCAGAAGTCCGGCCACTACACCGACCCGCGGTGTGTGCGGCCGCTGCTGGAGGCGCGGGTGAGGGCAGTACAAGCCAAGGCTGGCTTCAATGCCTGGTTTCTCGATGCCTACGCCACCAGCATGCTGTTCGACAGCTACCGCAGCAACGCCAGCATGACCCAGGCACAAAACGCCGAAGGCAATATCGACGCCTCTCGCTGGATCAACACCGTGCCTAAGCTGGTCACAGGCTCCGAAGACGGCAACGCGATCACCGCCCAAGGCATCCTGTTTGCCCACGGCATGCAGACCCCGGTGATCGGTTGGGGTGACCGCGAGATGACCCAGGACCCGCAGTCGCCATACTTTGTAGGCAACTGGTACCCAACTGAGCAACCTGCCGTGTTCTTCAAATCAGTGCCGTTGAAGGAGCCGTTTCGCACCGTGTATTTCGAGCCGACGATGCGCCTGCCGTTGTATCAGGCAGTGTTCCACGGCTCGGTGATCACCACCCATCATTGGCTGTTCGACAGCCTCAAGCTGAGCAATGTGCAGGTCGAGAACGAGTTGACCCAACTGCTCTATAACGTGCCGCCGCTGTATCACCTGAGCACAGCTACACTCAAACAGCGCTTGCCGGTGATACAACGCCAGGATGCCTTTTTCCGTGAGCTACACCAGCGTCTGGCTACTCAGGCGATGATCGATTTTCGCTGGTTGAGCGATGACCGGCAGGTGCAACAAACCACGTTTGCCGATGGTACTCGGCTGGTTGCCAACTTCTCTGGGCAAATCCGTGAGATCGCTGGGGCCACCCTTGATGAATACAGCATTACCGCGTTCGAGGCAGGCGACAACGTAATGCAGTATCGCGCCGGCAACCCTCTACATTGAGCGAGGGCACCCTTGCCGGTCAGGAAGGGAGTTATCCTCATGTATATCAAATCTGCGTTGTTGGCATTTTGCTTGCTGATTGTCATCGCGTGCCAGCACGAGTCTCCCCAGGCTGGCCCACGGCTTCTGATCGAGAACGCCTACATCTTTACCATGGAGCCGGACCAGCCCCGTCCGTTCATGGGCTACCTGCTGGTGGATCAGGCCGGTGCCATCAGCGGATTGGCCGCCGGCAAAGCGCCCCCCGGGTTAGTGGCGCAACGCCGTATTGATGCAAGGGGGCAATGGGTGATGCCGGGGTTTGTGTCGGCGCACAGCCACCTGTGGCAAAGCGGGTTCTACGGGATTGCCGCGGATGAAAACCTTGAAGGTTGGCTTGCCCGGCTTTACGGCGTTGAAGCGCCAAAACTGGACGCCGCGCAGCTCTATCAACTGACCCGGCGCGGTGCGAGTCAGTCCCTGCGCAACGGTATTACCACAATGTTCAACTTTACCTATACCGGGGCGGACCGCAGCGGCGAAGTGGACCGCCAACAACTGCGCGGCGCGCTCGACGCGGGAGGGGGTGTGATACACGGGTTCAATGTACGCACCATCAGCGAAAGCTGGACTCCCGCCATGGCCCGTGAGCGTACTGCGGCATTCCTGATGTGGGCCGACGCGCAATCTGAGTCAGGGCGTTATTTGGGCACGATGCTTGCCGGCGGCGCTGGGTTCGTCGACGCTGCGGTCGGGCAGGCCCAGGTTGAAGGCGACCTGATGCATGAATTTTCTTTGGGCAACCAGCAGCACTATCTTGAGTCCGCAGCAGATTCCGCGGGGGAGCGCGCCCGTTATCCGGTACTTGAACAGGCGGGTATCATCGGGCCGCGCTTGATCTTTGGCCACTTCATTCACTCAACACCCGAGCTGACTGCTGCGGCGGCCAAGGCGGGTGTCGCAATGGTCTGGAATCCGATGTCTAACGGTCGCCTGGGGTCCGGAATGGCGGATGTGCTGGCTTATCGCGCCGCGGGCATGAACGTGGGCATGGGCGTGGATGGCGAAGCCAGTGCCGACCGAGCGGATCCCTTCGAGAATATGCGCATGGGCTTGTATCAGGTGCGCGCCGTCCATCAACGGGCGGCCGCGATGCAAGCCTATGAAGTGATGCGCATGCACACGCTGGGTAGCGCCGAGGTGCTGGGGGTGGAGGACAAGCTGGGCAGTCTCAAGTTGGGTAAACGTGCTGACATGCTCCTGGTGGACCCAGGTAGCTTCACACCCTGGCAGGAGCCTTATGCCGCGCTAGTGTTTGCAGGTGGAGTGAAAGACATTCGTGAAGTCTTTGTGGATGGTCTCTCACTGGCTCGCTGATCAGGCAGGCTTGCGCCACACACTCGCCAACCAAGGCTGCTGTTCCCGTGGCAATCCGGCCGGACGGTAGTAGTGTTCCAGCTCTTCAAACCCGGCCGCAATCAGCAAGGCCTGCCACGCCTGCAGATCGTGATAAGAGCCATACCTTGGCCCATTCCAGCCCTCCTGGTTGTTACCCCTAGGGTTGGAGCTGAACAGCACGCCCCCAGGCTTCAACGCGCCGTGCAGCTCTTTGAGCACTCGGGGCAACTCCTGCTTGGGAATATGAAACAGCACCGCATTGGCAAACACTCCATCGAAGCGTTCGGCGGGCAGGTCCAGCTTGAGAAAGTCCTGCTGCAATACCTCACAGCCACTGTCTTCGCGGGCCATCTGCGCAAACCGCTCGGAGCCATCCAGGCCCACGGCGATATGCCCCATGCGCGTAAACGTCTGCAAATCCCGCCCTGGCCCACAGCCGAAATCCAGCACGGTGAACGGCGGCGTGCCCTGGATATGCCGCAGCATCGCGTCGATGTTCTGGCTCACATCGTGATCGCGGGTGCCTTCACGGAAGTCTTCGGCCACCTTGTTGTAATGGCCCAGGGTGGTGGAGGTGATCTGGTTGAGGTCGTCGGGAGCAAGTTTCATGGCATGGCGCACGGCTGCGGCTGAGGTAGCGGGACTATACCCCGGCCCATTCATGAGTTGAAAACCGTGTATCCGCTGTAGGGCACTTCACGGCGGTCGCAGTGCGCGCCTCCGACAGACCGCCACGGGAAATTGTGGGTAAGATTCGGCCCTCATTTGCAGAGGGTTATACATCCATGGAAGAGGAAAAACGTCCCACCGTTGGCAACGACACCGCGCCGAACAAGGTCGACCAATACGCCACGAGATTGAGCAATGGGCTGTTCTGGCTCAATGAACGTGCCTGGCCGCTGACGGTGGGGGTTCTCTCGGTGGCAGGCCTGTACCTGTACCAGTACATCCAGGTGGAAAAGGTGCCGCTGAGTATCCTGTCGGCATCGGCGTTCACCGCATTGCCGGCCATGTTCGCCATGTTGGTATTTGTCATTGGCATGATGGGCGCATCGATCCTGGTGCCCACGTTCATCTTGTTCACGCGCCTGAACGGCACGGGTGTGCGCCTGAGTGATCAACTCAATCTCAGCCCGCAGTCGCCGCAAGAGACGGCCCAGCACAGGAGGTTACTGGGACATTGGGCGGCCAGCCTGTTGGTGATGTTTGTGTTCTGGATGTCCGCCGTATACCTGTCCGTGAACGCCGAAAGTGGGCTTTTGCTGACGCTCAGTTGGATCGTGGCGATCATGGCGGCGGTAGTGGCCTATGTCGGCATCATCCTTCGTGCGCGCCCCGCCCATGTTGCTTTGCGTGAGTTGTCCGGCGAGTTCTGGCTGGCCAGTGCTGGCGCCGGGGTCGTTCAAATGGTGGTCATTCTGATGGTGACGGTGCCGGTCTCCCGCGCCTTTAGTGAGTACTCCGACAGCGCCGTGTTCTTTGCGCCGTTCATGGCCGCCGAAATGGCCGTGCTGTTCCTGATCCAGGGGAGCGCCGCCTGCCTGGTGGTGCGCATGCGCGTTCAGAAAAACCCGGTGGCGTTCGCCTCATTGGTGGCCTTTGCGCTCATCGTTTTACTCGGGCTGATCCCGGCGAGCGGGGCCAAGTTGGGTGGCCTGCCGCTGCAAGGCTCCGCCTCGGGAGGGCGCGTTTGTACGTTGATGACCTGGGCGGCAGAGGCCAAGGTTCCCGGCGCGCTGGTAGACGCCGACAACCCCAAGCGCAGCGTAAAACTGCGGGTGATGGCCGACTCGGATGGCAGCTATATCGTGCGGCGCTGGCAGGCCAAGGAAAAAACCATCACCTTCGTGCCCCGCGCCAGCGTTGCCCAGCTGGATGAGTGCCCGTGACGTCAGCGCTTGTTCAGTACCCGCGCCAATCGGTCCCCGCTCAGCTGGATCACCGCCACCAGCACCACCAGCAGCACAATCACCGTGAGCATGATCTGCGTATCGAAGCGCTGGTAGCCATAGCGGTAGGCAATATCGCCCAGGCCACCGGCGCCGATCGCCCCGGCCATGGCCGATGAGTTGATCATGGTCACCAGGGTGATGGTGAAGCCGCCGACGATGCCGGGCAACGCCTCTGGCAACAGCACATGCCAGATGATGTGCCAGCGGCGGCAACCCATGGCCTGCGCGGCTTCGATCAGGCCATGGTCGACCTCGCGCAGGCTCACTTCAGCGATGCGTGCAAAGAACGGCGTGGCGGCGATGGTCAGCGGTACCACTGCCGCCCAGACGCCATAGGTGGTGCCGACGATCAGGCGCGTGAACGGGATCAGCGCCACCATCAGGATCAGGAACGGTATGGAGCGGAACAGATTCACGAACGCTCCCAGCACGCGGTTAAGGGCCGGTGCCTGGTAGATGCCGCCCTTGTCACTGGTGACCAGGAAGACCGCCAGCGGAATGCCCACCAGCAGCGCGATCAGCGATGACACCCCCACCATCAACAACGTGTCGATGGCGCCCTGCACTAAACGATCAAACCACATAGCCCAGCACCTCCACCTGTTGTGCCCAGTTGGCCGCGCGTTTGCGCAATTCTTCGGCGTTGTGCAGCGATCCATTCACCGCCAGCAGCAGTTGCCCCAAGGCATGCCCCTGGATGCGTTCCACGCCTCCTTGCAGTAAACGCACACGGCCGCCGAGGGCACTGAACAGCGCCGCGAGATCTGGCTCCAGGGTGTCGCTGCCGGTGAACTGCAGGCGCAGCACCAGTGCGGCGTCGGCCGAGGCTGGCGTGGGTTGCAGGCGGCTTTGCAACTCTGGCGGCAAGCCGTGTTGCAGCGGTGCGAGCAGGGTCTTGCTGACCTCATGTTGTGGGTTGCCAAACACCTGCCACACCGGGCCTTGCTCGACGATACGCCCGTGTTCCAGCACCACCACGCGGTCGCAGATGTCGCGAATCACCGCCATCTCATGGGTGATCAGCACGATGGTCAGGCCCAGGCGCTGGTTGATCTCGCGCAGCAGGCCGAGGATCGACTGGGTGGTTTCCGGGTCGAGGGCCGAAGTGGCTTCGTCGCACAGCAGAATCTCGGGGTCGTGCACCAGCGCGCGGGCGATGCCGACGCGCTGTTTCTGCCCGCCGGACAGCTGCGCCGGGTACGCCTTGTGTTTGTCTTGCAGGCCTACCAGCTCCAGCAGTTCATGCACCTTTCGCGCGCGTTGTGCCTGGGGCACACCGGCGACCTTGAGCGGCAACTCGACGTTCTGCCACACGGTCTTGGCCGACATCAGGTTGAAGTGCTGGAAGATCATGCCGATGCGTCGCCGCAACGCCACCAAGTGGTCTTCATCGAAGCTGCCGATGTCCACCTGGTCGATCAGCACCCGTCCGTTGCTGGGTTGTTCCAGGCGATTGATGGTGCGGATCAGCGATGACTTGCCGGCGCCGCTGCGGCCGATGATGCCGAACACTTCGCCACGCTGGATCGCCAGGTCAATGCCTTGCAGCGCATGCACCGTGCCGTCATAGGTTTTGCCCAGATTGATGAAGCGCACATGGGCGCGGTTCAAGTCCGGGTGCAGTTCAGTCTGTTCGGCGTGGCTGGGCGCAGGGTCCAGGTCGCGCAATCGGGCGTTGGCGGCACTCATGGTTTAGCTTCCCAGCCGACCTGGTAGAGCTTGCCGAGGGACTTGTCCAAAGCCGCACGCACCACCGGCGAGTGCTGGTAGATATCGACGAACTTGATCACCCGTGGGTCAGTTTTGCTCTTGGGCTGGATGACGAACTGAATCACGTATTCCGGGTGGTCGAGGCCGTCGAACAGCAGCGCCGACTCGGCATCGAAGGTCTTGGACAGGCGGATGTATGCCGGGTAGCCCTGCACCAGATCGGCGTCGTCATAGGCGCGTACCAGTTGCACCGCTTCCACTTGCAGGATCTTGATGTTTTTCGGGTTGGCGACGATGTCTTCTTCGGTGGCTTTGTAGCCCACGCCCGGCTTGAGGGTGATCAGCCCGGCCTTGGCCAGCAGTTGCAGGCCGCGACCGCTGTTGATCGGGTCATTGGCAATCGCCACGCTGGCGCCTGCGGGCAGCTCGTTAAAGCTTTTGTATTTTTTCGAATACAGCCCGACGTTATTGATGATGCCCGGCGCGTACGGCACCAGGTCAAACCCGGCGGCGGCCTTGGCGTTTTCCAGGAAGGGGATGTGCTGGAAGTAGTTCACGTCGATATCGCCGGCGGCGAGGCTGACGTTGGGCGCGATCCAGTCGGTGAACTCCACCAGTTCGACCTTCAGGCCCTGCTTGCCGGCCTCTTCTACGGCGGCTTCCAGCGGAATGGCGAAGGCAGCGGTGGTGCCGATTTTCAACGGGGCGTCGGCGGCGAATACCGCCGAGCTGAATAAGCCGAAGGCCAGGGCCAGTGCTTTGACTGGGTGGTTTAAGAACGTCTTTTTCATAGTGGTTTTCCAGTCATAAGGTCTTAGGTAGCGAGATCGTTCCCACGCTCCGCGTGGTAATGCAGCCAGGGACGCTCCGCGTCCCATAAGCGAACGCAGAGCGTCCAAGAGGCATTCCCACGCGGAGCGTGGGAACGATCAAAACAGGGCGTGGTGGCGGTAGGTAGAGCCGGTGTGTTGGTTGGGTAAGCGGGCCGTGTCGTGGAAGACTTTTTCCCGCAGCGTTCCCGGCGCATATTCCGTCTTGTACGAGCCCCGTCGTTGCAACTCCGGTATCACCAGCTCAATGAAATCCACATAGCTCTCCGGCGTCACAATGCGCGTCAGGTTGAAACCATCCAGCCCGGTTTCGCTGATCCAGGATTCCAGCTCATCGGCCACCTGTTCAGGCGAGCCCACCAGGGTGATATAGCGCCCGCCCAGGGCATGCTGGTCGAGCAACTTGCGCCGGGTCCAGTCGTTGTTCTGCAGGTTCTGGGTGGCCGACTGGATCGCGTTGCTCTTGACGTACTGGATCGGCTCGTCCAATGAGTACTGGGCAAAATCAATTCCGGTCGAGGCCGAGAAATGCGCCACGCCGGCTTCCGCGCTGGCGTAGCTGAGGTACTCGGCGTGCTTCTTCCAGGCCAGCGCCTCAGTGGCGCCCACTATGACGTTAAGACCCATGAACACCTTGATGTCGTCCGGGTTGCGCCCAGCCTCCACTGCGCTGGCGCGCACCTTGTCCACCTGGCGCTTGGTCGCAGCTTTGTTTTGCCCGCTGATAAACACGCACTCGGCATGTTGCCCTGCGAACAGCAAGCCACGCTCGGAACTGCCGGCCTGGAACAGCACCGGCGTGCGCTGGGGCGAGGGCTCGCACAGGTGATAACCCTCCACCTGATAGAACTCGCCGTGGTGCTCTACCTTGTGCACCTTGCCCGGTTGCGCGTACACCCGCGCTTGGCGATCGTTGCGCACCGCGTCGTCTTCCCAGCTGCCTTCCCAGAGTTTGTACAACACCTGCAGGTATTCATCAGCCTGGTCGTAGCGTCGGTCATGCTCGACCTGTTCGGTGAGGCCCATGGCCTTGGCGGCGCTGTCGAGGTAGCCGGTGACAATGTTCCAACCCACCCGGCCACGGCTCAGGTGATCCAGCGTCGACATGCGCCGGGCGAACAGGTACGGCGGTTCGTAGGTGAGGTTGGCGGTGAGGCCGAAGCCAAGGTGTTTTGTAACGGCGGCCATGGCCGACACCAGCAGCAGCGGGTCGTTGACCGGTAACTGGATCGACTCCTTGAGCGGCACGTCGACGGAGCCCTGGTATACGTCATACACGCCGACGATATCGGCGATAAACAAACCGTCGAACAACCCGCGCTCCAGGATCTGCGCCAGTTCAGTCCAGTATTCGACGCTGTTGTATTGGGTGGACGTGTCCCGTGGGTGAGTCCACATACCGTGGTTGATATGCCCGATGCAGTTCATGTTGAAGGCATTGAGCAGGATCTTTTTTTTGCTCATCAGATGGTCCCCCGCAGCGGTGGGTTTTCATCGTTGAGGTAGTAGTTGCCGACCGCGTGGTATTTCCAGCGCACCGGGTCGTGCAGGGTGTGCACCCGGGCGTTACGCCAGTGGCGGTCCAGGCCATGCTCGGCCAGGGTCGCCTGGCTGCCGGCCAGTTCGAACAGGGTGCTCCCGGCCGCCAGGGAGATCTCGGTGCTCAAGGCGCGTACTTCGGCGACGGCGATGGAGGCTGCGGCGACTGTCTGGGCATTGCTGTCGGCCTGGGCGCGGTCGAGGAATTCACCCGAGCGCTCCAGCAACGCCTCGGCGGCGTGCAAGCGAATGCTCAGGTGGCCGAAGCTCTTGAGTGTCAGCGGGTCTTCGGTGGCCTTGTCGTTGCCGGCGTCGATCCACG
This sequence comes from Pseudomonas sp. GL93, assembly GCF_003408955.1. Classification (NCBI taxonomy): domain Bacteria; kingdom Pseudomonadati; phylum Pseudomonadota; class Gammaproteobacteria; order Pseudomonadales; family Pseudomonadaceae; genus Pseudomonas; species Pseudomonas sp. GL93. The sequence continues at coordinate 3,435 of NZ_NKRF01000061.1, read as the reverse complement.
GGCGGGTCTTGGTGCGCACAAAATGCAAGGCGTCCTCAAAGGCTGCGCGGGCGATGCCGGTGTCGATGGCTGCGTGGAGGATCTGCGCCAGCGGGCCGACGGTGGTGGGGCGTTCGAAGGCGCTCTGGAACGGCACCACGTCTTGCGCCGCGACCCACACGTTGTCGAACACTACTGAGCCGCTGCCGGTGGTGCGCTGGCCGAAGCCGCTCCAGTCGTCGATCACCGTCAGGCCCGCGCTGTCACGCGGGACGAAGGCCAGTTGCTGCACGCCATTTGCATCCACCACCGAGGTGGGGATGCGCTGGGCATAGATCGCGCCGGTGGCGTAGAACTTGCGCCCGTTAATGCGAAAACCGTCGCCGTCGCGGGTGAGGCTGGTGATACGGTCGTGTGCGGTCTTGGTGCCCAGCTCCGCCAAGGCGTTGCCGAAGCGTTGGCCGGCCAGTACTTCGGCGTACAGGCGTTGCTGCTGTTCGGGGCTGGCGTTCACCCGCAGTACTTCGAGGGCATAGAAATGGTTTTGCGGAATCTGGCCCAACGAGCCATCGGCCTGGGCGATCAGTGCGATGACCTTGGCCAGGGTGACGTTGGACACGCCCGCGCCGCCGTAGGCCTTGGGCACGCTGATACCCCACAGCCCAGAGCGGGAAAACACGTCCAGCTCGGGCAGTGGCAGGCGGCGTTCGCGGTCGCGTTGAGCGCTGTCGCGGCGCAAGTCTTCAGCAAGGTCGCTGGCGACAATAAGCGCTTGTTCGTCGCTGGTGATGACCGCGACGGGGTGAGAAAGGGTCATGAGTTTCTCCAGAAGCTCGTGGAAAAAGTGTTCTGGTTGGTTAAATCCAGGAATGACGAGCCGGTAAGGTGCCGTTGAGTCGATAGGCGCCGATGGCGTGATATTTCCAGCGCACCGGGTCGTGCAGGGTGTGCACCCGGGCGTTGCGCCAGTGACGGTCAAGGTTGAATTCGGCCAGGGTGGCGCGGCTGCCCGCCAGTTCGAAGAGCTTCTCGGTGACCTGCAATGCCACTTCGGTGGTCAGCACCTTGGCCTCGGCCACGGCAATCGAGGCGTGGGCGGCGGACTGCGCGGTGATCGGTGCGGCGCTGACCTGGTCCAGTACCTGGCCGGCCTTGCGCAGCAGGGCTTCGGCGGCGTGCAGTTCGATCTTCAGCTTGCCGATATCGGCGATCACATACAGGTCGTCGCTGGCTCGCTCGACCTTGGCGTCGATCCACGGGCGTGAACGCTCCCGCACGAAGGCAATGGCGTCGTCGAGGGCGCCACGGGCGATGCCGGCGTCGATGGCGGCCTGGATCAGTTGTGACACGGCACCCTGGATATTCGGGCTTTCGCCCAGGCGCCAGTTGTCGATGACCAAGTCCGGGTCCACCGCTACGCGATCAAGCAGCACGGTGCCGCTGGCGGTGGTGCGTTGGCCAAAGCCGGACCAGTCATCAACGATGCGCAGCCCTTCGCTGCCGCGACGCACAAATGCCATGACCTGCTTGCCGTCATCGTTCAGGGCCTTGATTGCCACCCAGTGGGCGAACAGGGCGCCTGTGGAGTAGAACTTCTGCCCGCTGAGCACGTAACCGTCACCTTCGGCCGTGAGGCGCGCCTTGAGCTCCAGGGTATTTTTGGTGCCGCGTTCCGGGCCGCCGTTGCCGATGCGCCAGCCATCGAGCACGCTCTGGAACAGCTGCTTTTTCTGACGCTCGGTGGCGGTGCCCTGCAATACGTGCAAGATGCCGAAATGGTTTTGCGGGATCTGCCCGAGTGCCGGGTCGGCCGCGCTGATAATCGCGAAGACTTCGGCCAGGGTCACAAACGACACCTGGGGGCCGCCGTATTCACGGGGAATGGAAATACTGCCCAAGCCGCTGCGGGTGAACTGTTCGAGCTGCGCCCAGGGCAGTTTGCGTTGCTGGTCGCGCTGGGCGGCCTGCGCGCGCGCAGCCTGGGCCAGCTCGTGGGCGGCGCTCAGCGCCTGGGCGTCGTTGCGCAGCACTGTGGCGGGCAACAGCAGGGGAGCTACGTCCAGATCACTCTGGGGGGGTGTTAGAGCCAAGTTAGACATCAGCGCCGCTCCTTGGCTGCACGCAATGCCCTGGCGTTGCGCACCGGGGTAATTCTGACCATACCGACCTCGCATTCAATGAAATAAACAGAAAAATCAGGAATGTCCGGTGGTCCGGTGCATATACCCTAAGCGTGTTAATTATTTAAATAAACTAACTTTTAGGAATATGCATAGAAGGCTGTCACCCCGGTTCACAGGGTGAGTTGAAGCGCCGCGGTTGATAGCCCGGCGCGGGCGAGGCAGGTGGGATTGGCGCGACTGGCGTGCAGGCGGCGATACGTAGCGTGCGGGCCGGTGCCCAGCGGGAATTATTGCCCACGCGATCGAGAATGCAGTACGTGACTTCCAACCGGCAGTCGTCGCCTGCTTCTACAATGATCTGGGACGGCACCCACACCTGCACTGCCAGGCCAACGTTTTTGGCCTGGATTTTCGGCAGGTCCAGGCGCACATCACCCCAGCGCAGTGTGATGGCATCGCCGGTACTCATGTTCAAGTAAGGTTCGATGGTCAGCGGAATGCCGCGCCGAACCTGGTTGGTGTTGACGCCATAGCGGCGGATCGTCTCGGGCAAACCCACGGGGGCGAGATTCTGGTTTTCATCACTTTCGTGGTTGAGGCATGGCGCAGGCTGGCCTCCGGGGTAGTTGGTCTTGACCCGCACCAGGGCGACGGCCGAGCGCATCGGGCCATGGCCGATTTGCAGGACCTGGTAGTGGACGCGTGCCGGCCCGTCCTGCACGAAGCTTTCCGGTACCCACAGATGAGTGAAGGTGCCGATCTTGCACGCCGTCACCTTGCGCGAGGCGGCGAAACAGTTATTCCAGAACAGTTCGATCAGGTCGCCTTCTTCCATGCTCGAGTAGGGGGATATGTCGACCTGCAGATGGGTGGAGGCCAGGGCGCTGATGCCGTTTCCTACCGCCTGGGGCAGCTTTGGGGCAGGCAGCATGGCCAGGGTTTGAGTGTGTGTCATAAGTAATCTCCTTGTTGCAGCCAGCAGTAATCGTTCCGAACCTTCGGCGCATAGGCACAGGGCGATTCGAAAGGAACGATTCAGTCAGTAGCCGGGATGGGATCCAATCCTCAAGGCGCTAGATAAGAGGGTTGGCCGGGGAGCGTCAATGGAGGCAAAAGGCTAAACGGCGGGTTTGAGGATATTCAGAAGCTGTCTCTCCTATACATCCTACGCGTCCGCCGATAAGCCGAGCGCAACACCCCGGGGGGGGCGGCCGTGACAATGAAAGTAATGGCAGTGATGTGGCATGCTTTCGATTACCTCATCGGTTACGCGCACACCCTGCGTTCCGTAAGACATCGCCACACATCAACTGTCCCTGCGCAGATATGTGGA
>NZ_NKRF01000007.1:0-3000 GCF_003408955.1 Pseudomonas sp. GL93 | reverse complement strand
TCGAAGTTGCCGCCCGTGGTCTCGGTGATCTTGACGGTTTGGGTGCTCTTATCGATGAACACGTCATCGGTAGGTGCAGGCACGGTCACGGTGCCGACGGTCTCGCCAGCTTTGATGGTGATGTTTGACCCGTTGTCGAGTTTCAGCGTGACGTCGGTACCGGCCTTATTGCTCAAGGTCGCGGTGTAGGTGATCTGGCCACCTTCGTTCACTGCGCTTGGTGCAGTCAGCGTGACCGTCGTGGTGTTATCAGTGCCGGGAGTATCGGTGACAGTGGTGTTTACGGCGGTAGTACCCGGTACCAGGTTCTCGAAATGTTCGCCGCCGGTCACGCCTTTGATGGCGGTGGTGACGGTCTGATCGCCTTTGTAGACGTCATCAGGTGCCAAGACTGTGATGGTGCCGCTGGACTGGTTCGCACCAATGGTGATGGTTTGGCCGTTATCCAGAGTGACGGTGAGCGGGTTGGTGATGTTAGTCACCGGCGCACCGTTTTTATCCACAAGGCTGGCGGTGTAGACGATGTTGCCGCCTTCACCAACGGTAGTGGTGGCGGTCAGGACCACATCAACTTTGTCGATGGTGTCGTTGATCGTGGTGGTTGCACCGTCGCCTGCTACTTCGAGTTTTTCGAAGTTGCCGCCGGAAGCGTCGGTGATCTTGACCGTCTGGGTGCTCTTATCGATGAACACGTCATCGGTAGGTGCAGGCATGGTCACAGTGCCGACGGTGTCGCCCGCCTTGATGGTGATCGAAGAGCCGTTATCCAACTTCAGCGTGACGTCAGTACCGGCCTTGTTGCTCAAGGTCGCGGTGTAGGTGATCTGGCCACCTTCATTAACGGCACTTGGTGCAGTCAGGGTGACAGTAGTCGTGTTGTCGGTACCCGGTGTGTCTGTGACAGTGGTGTTCACCGCTGTAGTGCCCGGCACCAGGTTTTCAAAATGCTCGCCGCCGGTCACGCCTTTGATAGCGGTGGTGACGGTTTGATCGCCTTTGTACACATCGTCTGGCGCGATGGTGGTGATGGAGCCGCTCGACTGATTCACACCGATGGTGATGGTCTTGCCGTTGTCCAAGGTTACGGTCAGCGGATTGGTGATGTTAGTCACCGGGGCGCCGTTTTTATCCACAAGGCTGGCGGTGTAAACGATATTGCCGCCTTCACCGACGGTGGTGGTAGCGGTCAGGACCACATCGACCTTGTCGATGGTGTCATTGATCGTAGTGGTCGCGCCATTGCCCGCAACTTCGAGTTTTTCGAAGTTGCCGCCGGAAGCGTCGGTGATCTTGACCGTCTGCGTGCTCTTGTCGATGAACACGTCATCGGTAGGCGCAGGCATGGTCACAGTGCCGACGGTTTCGCCAGCCTTGATGGTGATCGAAAAGCCGTTATCCAACTTCAGCGTGACGTCAGTACCGGCCTTGTTGCTCAAGGTCGCGGTGTAGGTGATCTGGCCACCTTCGTTAACGGCACTTGGCGCAGTCAACGTGACAGTCGTAGTGTTATCGGTACCCGGTGTATCAGTCACAGTCGTGGTGACTTTATCAGTCCCTGGAACCAGATTTTCAAAGTGCTCGCCACCGGTCACGCCTTGGATGGCGGTAGTGACAGTCTGATCACCTTTGTAGACGTCATCCGGTGCAAGAACCGACACGCTAGCGCTGGATTCATTCACACCAATGGTGATGGTTTGGCCGTTATCCAGAGTCACGGTCAGCGGGTTGGTGATGTTGGTCACCGGTGCGCCGTTTTTATCCACAAGGCTGGCGGTGTAAACGATGCTGCCGCCTTCGCCGACGGTGGTGGTGGCAGTCAGCACCACATCAACCTTGTCGATGGTGTCGTTGATCGTGGTGGTCGCACCGTTGCCTGCCACTTCGAGTTTTTCGAAGTTGCCGCCGGAAGCGTCAGTAATCTTGACGGTTTGAGTGCTCTTATCGATAAACACGTCATCGGTAGGCGCCGGCACAGTCACGGTGCCAACGGTCTCACCAGCTTTGATGGTGATCGAAGAGCCGTTATCCAGCTTCAAGGTGACGTCAGTACCGGCCTTGTTGCTCAAGGTCGCGGTGTAGGTGATCTGGCCGCCTTCGTTAACGGCACTTGGCGCGGTCAACGTGACAGTGGTCGTGTTGTCGGTACCCGGTGTGTCCGTAACGGTGGTGTTCACCGCTGTAGTGCCAGGGACCAGGTTTTCGAAATGCTCGCCGCCGGTCACGCCTTTGATAGCAGTGGTGACGGTCTGGTCGCCCTTGTACACATCATCCGGCGCTACGGTTGTGATGGAGCCGCTCGACTGATTCACACCAATGGTGATGGTTTGGCCGTTATCCAGAGTGACGGTGAGCGGGTTGGTGATGTTAGTCACCGGCGCACCGTTTTTATCCACAAGGCTGGCGGTGTAGACGATGTTGCCGCCTTCGCCGACAGTGGTGGTAGCGGTCAGGACCACATCGACTTTGTCGATGGTGTCGTTGATTGTGGTGGTTGCGCCGCTACCCGCGACTTCTAACTTCTCGAAGTTGCCGCCAGTGGTTTCGGTGATCTGGACGGTTTGCGTGCTCTTATCGATAAACACGTCATCGGTAGGGGCAGGTACTGTCACGGTGCCAATGGTTTCGCCGGCTTTGATGGTGATCGACGAGCCGTTATCCAATTTCAGCGTTACATCAGTGCCCGCTTTGTTGGAAAGCGTAGCGGTGTACGTGATCTGCCCACCCTCATTCGCCTCGGTCGGAGCCGTCAGCGTTACGGTGGTGGTGTTGTCGGTGCCTGGGTTATCGGTGACAGTGGTGTTCACTGGCGTAGTGCCAGGGACCAGGTTCTCGAAATGTTCGCCGCCCGTCACGCTTTTGATGGCAGTGGTGACAGTTTGGTCGCCCTTGTACACATCATCCGGTGCCAAGACGGAAACAGTGCCGCTGGACTGGTTCACACCAATGGTGATGGTTTGGCCGTTATCCAGAGTGACGGTGAGCGGGTTGGTGATGTTAGTC
>NZ_NKRF01000136.1:0-3034 GCF_003408955.1 Pseudomonas sp. GL93 | reverse complement strand
CGCTTGGTTATCGTAGCTCCAGGTGGTGCCCGATACAGTGCTGTCCAGCCAGGTCACCCCGCCGTCCAGACTGATCTGAGCTTTTTCATCGGCTGCCAACGCAGCACCCAGGGTGCCGTTAAACACCAAGGTGTTGTCGCTAGTAATGTAGTCGGTTGCGCTCGCACCAGAGTCAGTTGTGATCGAGGTGATCGCGATGGCTGCAGTTGATACAGCACCGTCAATGACGACGCTCTGGCTCGCGGTTTGACCTACGTTGCCCGCTGTGTCGATGACACGCACCTGCACGTTGTAGGTGCCGTCAGCCAGGGTAGCTGCCTGGTTATCGTAGCTCCAGGTAGTGCCCGATACAGTGCTGTCCAGCCAGGTCACCCCGCCGTCCAGACTGATCTGAGCTTTTTCATCGGCTGCCAAGGCAGCACCCAGGGTGCCGTTGAACACCAGAGTGTTGTCGTTGGTGATGTAGTCGGTTGCGCTCGCGCCCGAGTCAGTTGTGATCGAGGTGATCGCGATCGCTGCAGTCGAAACAACACCATCAACCGTTACACTCTGGCTCGCGGTTTGACCTACGTTGCCGGCCGTGTCGATGACACGCACCTGCGCGTTATAGGTGCCGTCAGCCAGGGTTGCCGCTTGGTTATCGTAGCTCCAAGTGGTGCCAGACACAGTGCTGTCCAGCCAGGTCGCCCCGCCGTCCAGACTGATCTGAGCCTTTTCATCGGCTGCCAAAGCAGCACCCAGGGTGCCGTTGAACACCAAGGTGTTGTCGCTAGTGATGTAGTCAGTTGCGCTCGCGCCCGAGTCAGTTGTGATCGAGGTGATCGCGATCGCTGCAGTCGAAACAACACCATCAACCGACGCTCTGGCTCGCGGTTTGACCCACGTTGCCGGCCGTGTCGATGACACGCACCTGCACGTTGTAGGTGCCGTCAGCCAGGGTCGCCGCTTGGTTATCGTAGCTCCAAGTGGTGCCAGACACAGTGCTGTCCAGCCAGGTCGCCCCGCCGTCCAGACTGATCTGAGCCTTTTCATCGGCTGCCAAAGCAGCACCCAGGGTGCCGTTGAACACCAAGGTGTTGTCGCTAGTGATGTAGTCAGTTGCGCTCGCGCCCGAGTCAGTTGTGATCGAGGTGATCGCGATCGCTGCAGTCGAAACAACACCATCAATGACGACGCTCTGGCTCGCGGTTTGACCTACGTTGCCGGCTGTGTCAATGACACGAACCTGCACGTTGTAGGTGCCGTCAGCCAGGGTCGCCGCTTGGTTATCGTAGCTCCAAGTGGTGCCAGACACAGTGCTGTCCAGCCAGGTCGCCCCGCCGTCCAGACTGATCTGAGCCTTTTCATCGGCTGCCAAAGCAGCACCCAGGGTGCCGTTGAACACCAAGGTGTTGTCGCTAGTGATGTAGTCAGTTGCGCTCGCGCCCGAGTCAGTTGTGATCGAGGTGATCGCGATCGCTGCAGTCGAAACAACACCATCAATGACGACGCTCTGGCTCGCGGTTTGACCTACGTTGCCGGCTGTGTCAATGACACGAACCTGCACGTTGTAGGTGCCGTCAGCCAGGGTCGCCGCTTGGTTATCGTAGCTCCAAGTGGTGCCAGACACAGTGCTGTCCAGCCAGGTCGCCCCGCCGTCCAGACTGATCTGAGCCTTTTCATCGGCTGCCAAAGCAGCACCCAGGGTGCCGTTGAACACCAAGGTGTTGTCGCTAGTGATGTAGTCAGTTGCGCTCGCGCCCGAGTCAGTTGTGATCGAGGTGATCGCGATCGCTGCAGTCGAAACAACACCATCAATGACGACGCTCTGGCTCGCGGTTTGACCTACGTTGCCGGCTGTGTCAATGACACGAACCTGCACGTTGTAGGTGCCGTCAGCCAGGGTCGCCGCTTGGTTATCGTAGCTCCAAGTGGTGCCAGACACAGTGCTGTCCAGCCAGGTCGCCCCGCCGTCCAGACTGATCTGAGCCTTTTCATCGGCTGCCAAAGCAGCACCCAGGGTGCCGTTGAACACCAAGGTGTTGTCGCTAGTGATGTAGTCAGTTGCGCTCGCGCCCGAGTCAGTTGTGATCGAGGTGATCGCGATCGCTGCAGTCGAAACAACACCATCAATGACGACGCTCTGGCTCGCGGTTTGACCTACGTTGCCGGCTGTGTCAATGACACGAACCTGCACGTTGTAGGTGCCGTCAGCCAGGGTCGCCGCTTGGTTATCGTAGCTCCAAGTGGTGCCAGACACAGTGCTGTCCAGCCAGGTCGCCCCGCCGTCCAGACTGATCTGAGCCTTTTCATCGGCTGCCAAAGCAGCACCCAGGGTGCCGTTGAACACCAAGGTGTTGTCGCTAGTGATGTAGTCAGTTGCGCTCGCGCCCGAGTCAGTTGTGATCGAGGTGATCGCGATCGCTGCAGTCGAAACAACACCATCAACCGTTACACTCTGGCTCGCGGTTTGACCCACGTTGCCGGCCGTGTCGATGACACGCACCTGCACGTTATAGGTGCCGTCAGCCAAGGTCGCGGCCTGGTTATCGTAGCTCCAGGTAGTGCCCGATACAGTGCTGTCCAGCCAGGTCACCCCCCCGTCCAAACTGATCTGCGCTTTTTCATCGGCTGCCAGGGCAGCGCCCAGGGTGCCGTTGAACACCAGAGTGTTGTCGTTGGTGATGTAGTCGGTAGCGCTCGCACCCGAGTCAGTTGTAATCGAGGTGATCGCGATGGCTGCAGTCGAAACAACACCATCAACCGTTACACTCTGGCTCGCGGTTTGACCCACGTTGCCGGCCGTGTCGATGACACGAACCTGCACGTTATAGGTGCCGTCAGCCAAGGTCGCGGCCTGGTTATCGTAGCTCCAGGTAGTGCCCGATACAGTGCTGTCCAGCCAGGTCACCCCGCCGTCCAAACTGATCTGCGCTTTTTCATCGGCTGCCAGGGCAGCTACGTTGGCAGCCGATGAAAAAGCGCAGATCAGTTTGGACGGCGGGGTGACCTGGCTGGACAGCACTGTATCGGGCACTACCTGGAGCTACGATAA
>NZ_NKRF01000003.1:0-4025 GCF_003408955.1 Pseudomonas sp. GL93 | reverse complement strand
GGACAAGGCGGGTGGGCCGGGGCAGATTCCGGGGTATGCCGCTCATGTGGAGGCGGTCAGCCGTGCCACGAAGTATATGAAGGCAGGTGGTTACATCGGCATTGGCCTTGGCGGTGTGTCTTCGTTGCTGGCTATTGAGCAGGTGTGTAATGGCGAGTCCGGGGAGGCTTGCAGGAGGATTAAGTTTACGGAAGCGGGGAAGTTCGCTGGGTCCACTTTCTTTGGTGGTTTGGGTGGATGGGCGGCGGGTACTGCGAGTGGTCCGATTTGTCTGGGGATTGGTGTTGCTACAGGGGGGGTAGGTGGTGTTATCTGTGTCGCAGCCATAGTGGGCGCTGGCGCATGGGTCGGTACAACTTACGGCGGTTTGGGAGGAGAAATAGGTGGAGAAATTTTGTACGAGCAAACTTTGCCATGACAGCGGAAGAGTTTTGGAAGTCCTGGCTGGCTTTCTGGATTATTTCAGGTGGTCCGATACTGCTTGCGGCGTCGAGTCTTGCATACAGCTTGTACCTGAGCCGCCGCCATTTGGATGCCATTAAGGAAGCGTTGAAAAATAGCCGCTACATTTATCTTTGGGGGCCTAGTCTTGGGAAACGAGGCTTGATTTGGTCCCTATTGGAAATGTCGAAAATTGCTGGAATGGTGGTTTGGCCGAAGGCTTATATCATTTTGGGAGATGTAAGCCCCGCTGATCTTGAAAAGTTTCCGCCCTACCTGAAGCGTCGTCTTATCATCAATATTACGATGGCTTTCACTGCCCTTATCTGGATGGCAGTTGGAATCATTTTTTGGAAACTTAGGTAACGGACGGGCCTCCCTGAGGCCCGATATTCCCATCCTGCTTCCAGGACGTGACATCGATTTGAATGTAGCTAGGCGTTCGTAGTACACAGGCCTAATCTGCACCGACCGGCCCCAGGACAAAAACAATGAAAACCCTACCGCCCGTTCACCGCATCGCCTTGCTCTTCAACGGCAGCAAAATCTACGACCGCGGCATCATCGCCGGCATTGGCAATTACCTGAGCAGCACCCGTGCATCCTGGGACCTGTTCTTGGAAGAGGACTTCCTCTGTCGCCTGCGCGGTATTGAGCGTTGGCAGGGCGATGGGATCATTGCTGACTTCGATGACCCGCTGATCGGCGAGGCGCTGGCTGGGAGTCGGATACCGGTGGTGGCGGTGGGTGGGTCTTATGAGGATGTGGGCAAGTACCCCAAGGGCATTCCCTATGTCGCTACCGATAACCATGCCCTGATGAAGCTGGCCTACGAGCATCTGGTGGAGGCGGGGTTGACGCGGTTTGCCTGTTTCAGCCTGCCCGAAGCCCAGGCCAATCGGTGGGCCCAGGAGCGTGAGAAAGCCTTTCGACGCTTGATGCAGCGCGATGGCTTGCAGGTAGAGGTGTATCGCGGCCTGGGCACCAGTGCGCCGTTGTGGGACAGCGCGGTGGAGCAGCAGATTGCCTGGCTGCACAGCTTGCCCAAGCCTATCGGCATTATCGCGGTGACCGATGCCCGTGCCCGGCAATTGCTGCAAGCCTGCCTGACGGCGGGCATTGCGGTGCCGGAGGAGGTGGCGTTGATCGGTATCGACAACGACCCGCTGACCCGTACCCTCACGCGGGTGCCGCTCAGTTCGGTGATCCAGGGCACGGAGACCATGGGCCGTACCGCTGCGGCGCTGTTGCATCAGATGCTGCACGGCAAACCCTGCACGGGCACGCAGGTGCTGGTGCCGCCGGACGCCATTAACGTGCAAGCGTCCAGCCTGCATCAACCCCTGGGCAACCCTTACGTGATGCAGGCCTTGTTGTTTATCCGCCAGTACGCCTGCCAGGGCATCAAGACCGATCAGGTCGCCGCTTATGTCGGTGTTTCCCGCTCGTCCCTGGAAGCGCATTTTCGCAAGGCCCGCGGCTGCAGCGTGCATGATGAAATTTTGCGCTTCAAACTCGCCGCTGCCGCCAAGGGCCTGGAAAACCACAGCCTTGCTATTGCCGACATTGCCGCACGCTGCGGCTTCACCTCTGCGCAGTACCTGCATACGGTGTTTCGCCGCGAATTTGGGTGTACGCCGCGTCAGTATCAGCAGGGCACGAACTAGAACACCGCTTTGACCTGCAAGCCCAGCACCAGCGCATTGTCGATGCTCTCCCCGGAAAACGCCCCCGGCTCGATGATGTATTGCACATCCGGGCGCAAGGTCAGCCAAGGCGTGGCCTGGTAGCCATAACTGAGTTCGATCAACTGTTCAGCCGTGTCCAGGTCTGGATAGGCCGTACCGGCGTTGAACGCTGCGAACTCCTGCACATCGCGACTGCGCGGGTTCGGCACCGCACGGCCATAGCCCAGGGCGACGGTATCGCGCGGGCGACCTTCGAACGGCTTGTACAGCACCACGCCCGCGCCATACCACTTGGGGAACGGCGAGGCCGCCTGGCTGGCGGCGGAGTATTGGCCGAAGGCGTGCAGGCTACGGCCTTGGGATGACTGGGAGGCCCACACAGCCTGGTCGATCAAGAGGTAGTGACCGCCACGCCCGCTGACGTCCTTGTTGCTGCCAATGCGTTTTACATCGGAACTGTCGTAGTAATAACCGAGCTTGTATTCACCGGGCAGTGCGCCCGCATGCTTGTAGATCAGTTCGATGGGCACCACGGTGCCGGTGGTGTGCTTGGGCCCCAGGTGCCAGGCACGGCTGGAGTTGCCGTTGCTGGACGGGTCGACATTGAACGCCGCTACGCGCAGTTGCCAGTTGGGCGAAAAGTCGTATTTCACCCGGGCACCGAGGTGCGCATTCGGGTAGTTGGCCCAGCCGCTGCCGCCGGACATGTTCAGCGGATGCCCGCAGAACCCGGCGTTCATGAAGTTGCACAGGATGCCGCTGTCCAGGCCGCCTAGGTCATTGCCCATGGCCATATAGCCCAGCTTGACGTTCAGCGCCGGGGTGAACAGCGTGCGCTCGTAGCTCAGCTCGGTGAGGCGCGTGTAGAGGCCGCCGTAGTTTTCCTGGATCGGCAGGCGGTTGCCCACCAGATCCTCGGAGGCGCTGTTGCCGCGTCGATCGTTGATGGTCAGCTGGATGCGGTCGCCGTTGGTGAAACCGTAGAGCTTGCCCAGGTCGAACTGCACGCCGAGTTTGAGGTTCTGCGAATAGCGCGCCGAACGGTGCTGGCCGCCGTGGGCGTTGTAGGCGGTCTCGCCGGTGTAGTCACCGGTAAAGCGCACACCTTGCGCGTCGAGTTCGCGGCGCAGGCCGCCCCAGTCGCCGGTCAGGGTAGTGTCGTCGGCTTGAACGGGCAGGGCGGCCGCAAAGGCCAGGCCCAGCGCCAGGCGCCAGGCGGTATGAGGAGTAGGGGTCATGGGGGATCGTTCCAAACACAAAGCGCGGTGCCAGAGCACCGCGCGAACAGAGGGCGGTTACGGCAGGGCGTAGGCGATCACGTAGTCGCCACGGTCGGTAGACTGGCGTGCGCCGCCGGCGGTGACGACGATGTATTGCTTGCCGGTTTTCGGCGACACGTAGGTCATCGGCCCACCCTGGCTGCCGACGGGCAGGCGGGCTTTCCAGATTTCATCGCCATTGCCGCTGTTGAAGGCGCGCAGGTAGAAGTCCTGGGTGCCAGCGATAAAGATCAGGCCGCCTTGGGTGGACAGCGTACCGCCCAGGGTCGGCAGGCCTACCTTGATCGGCAGGTGCATGCGGATACCCAGGGGGCCGGTGTCTTCAACGGTGCCCACCGGTACTTGCCAGGCGACCTTTTGCGTCTTCATGTCGATGGCGGTCAAGGTGCCGAACGGCGGCGCCTGGCACGGAATGCCGGCCACCGACAGGAAGCGGTTTTTGTTCACCGCATACGGCGTGCCCTTGAGCGGCACGGCGCCCATGCCGGTGTTGAGCGCTTCACCACCGGAAGAGGCCTGGGCTTTGTTCTGCGACGGTATCATCTGGATCCACAGGCCCAGGCGCATGTCGTTGACGAAGATAAAACCGTGCACCGGGTCGGTGGAAATGCTGCCC
>NZ_NKRF01000015.1:0-4450 GCF_003408955.1 Pseudomonas sp. GL93 | reverse complement strand
CACACCACCCGCGGCGCACCCAACGCCGGTAACGACCTCAACATCGCCGCCGGCCGCGACCTCAACGTCGCCTCGGTCAGCGACATGCACAACGTCGAAGGCAAGGAAAAGGACGGCAAGAAACGCATCAAGACTTCGGACGACCAGACCACTCAAGTGGCGAGCGTACTGACGGCGGGTGGTGATTTTGTCAGCCAGGCTGGGCGTGACACCACGATCGTGGCGAGCAGGATCAGCGCGGGGAATGAGGCTTATCTGTATAGCGGGGATAAGTTGAGTTTGTTGGCGGCTGAGAACAGTACGCATACGTTGTATGACATGAAGAAAAACAGCGGCTGGGGTTCCAAGAAAACCCAGCGCGACGAGGTCACTCGTATTACCAACGTCGGTACTGAAATCAAGACCGGCGGCGACCTGATACTCAAGAGTGAAGGAGATCAGACCTATCAACTTGCCAAGCTTCAAAGCGGCAAGGACATCACTCTGGACAGTGGTGGCGCGATTACTTTTGAAGCGGTCAAGGATCTGCATCAAGAGAGCCATGAGAAGAGTAATAACAACGCGTTTTGGGTTTCTTCCAAGGGCAAGGGCAACACCGACGAGACCGTCCGCCAGAGTCAGCTGATCGCCGAAGGCAATGTGGCAATCAAAGCTGTCGCCGGTTTGAAGATCGACATTAACCAGGTCAATCAGGAGACAGTCAGCCAGTCCATTGATGCGATGGTTAAGGCCGATCCACAGTTAGCTTGGATCAAGGATGCTGAGAAGCGTGGCGATGTGGACTGGAGGCAGGTCAAGGAGATCCACGACAGCTTCAAGTACAGCAACTCGGGCCTGGGGCCTGCTTCGCAGATCATTATTGCGATTGTGATGGCAGCAGTGGTTGGGCCTCTAGCAGCAGTCGCGGCAGGTGGTGGCACTGTGGGCGCTGTCGCTGGTGCTGTAGCGGCGGGGGCGTCTACGAACGCGACTGTCAGCGTAGTCAACAATCGGGGCAACCTTGGCGCTGTGCTCAAGGATGTTACTTCTTCGGATGCTATGAAGGGGTATGTTATTGCCGGTGCTACAGCAGGTCTGACGGCGGAATATTTTGGTGATTGGACTGGAACCGAGACAAACACGGGAACAGGGAAAATCACAACGCCAGGAATACTGAATAGCTGGCGTGGTGTCGGCCAATTTGCGGCTAACCAAACGCTGCAAAGTGGTACTTCCATGTTGTTGAGCAAAGCGCTCGGGCAGGGTGGCAGTGCCAGCGACGCGCTTAAAAATGCGTTGTTTAACACTTTGGCGGCTGCCAGTTTCAATTTAGTAGGTAATTACACGAAGGACGTTTTTGCTGATGGGTCACCACCGAAAATTGCAATACACGCCATGGTGGGGGGGCTCCTTGCCGAGGCTACAGGGGGCGACTTTAGGACAGGTGCTTTGGCAGCGGGGGCGAACGAGGCGTTAGTCACTCATCTGGACTCCTTGGTTCGAGGTAACGACGAGTTACTGACAATGAGCTCGCAAATTGTAGGCGTTCTAGCTGCGGCCGGTCAGGCTGATGCGACTGCGGCGCAGATGGAGAAGGGCGCTTGGGTGGCAAAAAATGCAACTCAATATAATTATCAAGGCCACTATGACAAGTATTTAAAAAAACATGAGGCATGTACTGCGAATAGTGGAGGGACAGGTTGTTCAACTATTTTGTCAATGGCTGGCACTAACTCCAGAAATCTTGGCAATGTGGTGGTTAATACTGATGATAGTGGAACGATAGTTAGTTATATACTACTTGATAATGCTAGCAAACCATTTGCAATCATGGAGCCTGCTGAGTACAAAGCCTACATCGTTATGAATACGGATACCCAAGAGGGGTATAAAACTGCGCCTCAGTGGGGGCTAGATATATCCTCCACAGTGATAAATGCGGGTAATGGTCAAGGCAGCAAAGCTGCAGAAAGCTACACGCTTATGCTTAGCGAGCCAGAATACTGGGGCGAGATGGCATTAGGGCTGGCTCTATCCTTAGCCCCATCGGCGGGGAGGTTCAGCGCAGGTGCGCGCCCCCCCAGATTAGGCGTTTTGAACGACAGCGTTTTTGCCCAGGTTCCCGCGAGAACAACAAAAGCCTTTAGTGAAATGGGGCAAGAAATCTATACTAAAGCTGCTGGGCGGCCTATCGAGACGGTTGGTGACTTAACGGAGGCGTTGAAACAGGGCATTATTCGTCCGAATCAGGTACCTCTTGATTATGTGGTTATCGACGGAAGAAAAGTAATTTCCAACACCAGAACCTCCACTGCGCTCATAGACGCAGGCATACCGAAGAGCCAATGGCACGGTATCGATAAAACCGGCCTAAAAGCTTTTGATAATACAACTTTCGATGATTTGGTAAAGAATCAGCTTAATAAAAACTATGAAGGCTCTGTAGAGAAGGCGAGGAAATAAACAAAGTGAAATTATCTAATCCTAAAAAACTTGTTGATATGAATAGTTTTTTGCCCCTTGATGGTGAGAGTAGGGTTGAAATACTTTATGCAGGAACAGAACTGATCATAAATGTTTTTTTTGAAATCGGTGATGGGGCTTCCGACGAAAAAAAAACGTTTCGATTTAAAAAGGCAAAATACTTTTATAAGTTGCCGTTCCCTGGGTACAGCCCATTTAGCTGTTCAAGTGATGAAGGCATAGAGCTTCTTAATTGTTTGGTCGAGTATGGTTATTCAGAGATGGTAGATATAGATAAAGAAAGATCTGGTATTTCCGGTTATGCTCATTATAGATTGTTTTTCCATTCTATAGGTGTCGCTGTATATGTGATAGCCAAATCCTTTTCTTTGGAATGAAAAGATTTACGCTGAGAGTTGGGTGTTTGGTTGATCTAAGCTATAAGGTGCGTGTATCCAGACCTTTATGCTAGATGGAGCTTCCTTGTTCCTGCATAATATATTGTGGCGGAACGTGGGTTGTTAGCCATATACCATTTTCAGCTAGATAAAAAGCTAAACCGTCTTGATGCATTTTTAGAGAGTCAATTATGAGGATCACAGGTTTTCCGTATCTCTGTCCAACGGCTAATGCTGTGCTTTTATCTTTTGTTAAATGTACATGATGGCGAGAACCGGAGATTAATCCTTGTTGCTGGATTGACTTTAGGAAGCGAGTGGCCGTTCCGTGATACAAAATTGTCGGCGGGGTTTCAGCGGGGAGTCGGATACTTACATTTTCACTTGAGTGTCCCTGCAAAGCTCTAATATGTTGCCCATCGCTAGAAATTGCAAAGCGTTTTTTTTCACTGCTTGTCAAGATAGCCAAAATCATTTCACGATTTATATTGCGCCCCTCATTCGCTGAGCCAATTATTAATTGGTCGATCTCTGCCCACCCGTCCGAGTCTAACTCAAGCCCAATAGAGTGTGGTTTATGTCTTAGTACGTAGCTAAGAAATTTGCTGGCTTCATTGATCTGTTTGCTATCCATAGTCATTTACCTTGTTTGTCAGTATGAGAATTTTGTCTATATTTAAATTGGCAATTTGTTTAATATATTTCTGTCGCGAACAGGGCCGACGTGTCGGGCCATAAGTATCCGGTTTTTGATAGGGTTACAAGAATTGCGTTCTTTAAAAATCAATTTTTATTTTTGTCTGCTTGGATTTTTGAGTAGGGCGGTTACCAGATAACCGCCCATTTTTATTTAAGAAGCTAGCGAATTCAACTTCCGTCCAACCACATCGAGTAGATCACACCCATCTCTCAGAGGGATGGCCAGCAACAGCGCAAAGTCGTGCAGCACAATCGCATCACTGCTGATTTCCTCCCGAAACGCCAGGTTCTCCAAAAACTGCGTCACCGCACGAATACGATACGCGGCGGCGTCATAGAGAACATCGAGAGGCGCTTGCGTGTCGATTACCAGCGCGGGGATGGTTGAGTCGTGACCTGTTAACGGCATGTATCGGTTCATATTAAGCTCTCTACTTAAGTGATAAATGCCATCACTCAAACGTCGCCAAACGTATGGGTGACAGCTGTACGCAGGTTGGCGAACCGGCAGTAGAGAAAACCGGCAGACCCGAAGGTCTCCCGCGCACAGCCGTCATAAAACGACTTTGCAGGCGCGCAAGTGGCTGCACAAAAGCCACCAGCTTGCGCATTCTCTACCGTCAGGTCGCCAAACCTGAATCGCCATGGGGGCGACCGGCGGACTATAAGTCCTTCACGTAAAAACGCGCAAGGCATCAAAAGGCCAACGCTTCCTCGCCGGCGGCCTCTACAGCGACGCCGACCAATTCCGCTACCTGATGGACAACGGCCTCGCCAGCAAAGACGCCCTGCGCCTGAGCCTGGGCGTGGCCCTCACCGACCAGCAAGTCGGCGCCCTGACCCACGACATCGTGTGGATGGAAAACCGCGTCATCGACGGCCAGACCGTGCTCGTACCGGTGCTGTACCTG
>NZ_NKRF01000084.1:0-5723 GCF_003408955.1 Pseudomonas sp. GL93 | reverse complement strand
ACCCAAGACATGGGTAAAAGGCACAGCGGTGAATGCTCATGTTTCAACGGACAGGGTAATCAAGGCAGCCAAAACGAAAAGACCTTGAAAGGGATGGCTTTTACAGCGGCTTACTTTTGAAAAGCCGGAATGCCGGCCCAGCAAAACGCTCTTGCCCCACCACTCGGCACCTCGCCCAGGCTCGGTGTGCCCGTAATCCGCCAGTGATTTGGGGGGGCGCCGCCACGCGCCATCCATGGCGCGGGGCGGCTAAACCGGCATCCCTGCCGGTTTACCCCCCAAATCCCTGTCGAATTCCGGCCAGCGTGGTTTAACGGGGCGCCTGAGATCAAAAGCAGATCAAGAGCAAGATCAAGAGCGGCTCGCTTCGCATCGTGGTTACCGTCTCCAGATGGCCGGCTTGCCCTTTTTGTAGGAGCGAGCTTGCTCGCGAAAAACTCTCAGGTACCGCGTTCCTTCAGGAAACCCGCGTTATCGTTAACGTTTTTCGCGAGCAAGCTCGCTCCTACACAGGGTTTGCATCACTGCACGTCCACCCGCTGCACCTGCAACCCCAACTGTTCATACGCCTGCACATCCGGCGCGTCCCACTCGGTAATCAACGTATGAATACGGCTGCACGGCGCCACCACAAAGGGTTCCACCGCGCCGAGCTTGTCTGAGGTGGTCACGGCGATGACGTGGGACACGCTGTCGAGCAAGGCTTGCTTGACGGCCACTTCACCAAAATGCAGCGAGGTGATGCCTATTTGCGGGTGCAATGCACACACTCCGGTGAACAACAGGTCGGCCTTGACGCTCTGGATCAGGCGCACGGCTTCATGGCCGCCGGTGGAGAGCGTGGCGGGATTGAGTTGGCCACCGGCCAGGATCACTTTTATATGCGGATGGTCGGCCAGGGCGATGGCGATCATGGGGGATGGCGTGACCACGGTCAGGTGCAGTGCATGGGGCAAGCACTGAGCGATCTGCAAGGTGGTGGAGCCGGAATCGAACAGCACGATCTGGCCGTCTTCAACCCGCTCCGCCGCCACGCGGGCGAGGTGGCGCTTGACCTCGTTGGTCTCGCCGACACGGGTAAAGAAATCCTTGCCGGTGTCCTTGGGCCGGGGCAGGGCGCCGCCGTGTACGCGTTGCAACAGGCCGGCGGCGGCGAGTTCGCCGAGGTCGCGGCGGATGGTGTCCTGGGACACGGCGAAATGCTCGACCAATTCAGATGCGGTGACCTTGCCGTCGCGTTCCAGCAACAACAAGATCTTTTGTTTGCGCAGGGAAGGCAGGTCGATGGCTTGATGAGTGTTGTGCATGTTTGTGCGCTTTATTGCGGGTTTGTGCGAGATTAATCGTCAGTCCATCTAAACGCAACGGCTGGTTGCCCACGCTCCTGCCGGTTACTCTCTGTGTTCAGTTCAGGGAGAGGTGACCCGATGCCGTTGATCACAACCATCGAAGACTTACGCAAGCTGGCGCAAAAACGTGTCCCCCGCATGTTCTACGACTACGCCGATTCCGGCTCCTGGACTGAGAGCACCTACCGCGCCAACGAAACTGATTTTGCGCGTATCAAGTTTCGCCAACGGGTGGCGCGCAATATTGATGAGCGTTCGATCCGCGCCAGCATGATCGGCCAGGACATGGCCATGCCTGTGGCGCTGGCGCCGACTGGCCTGGCAGGCATGCAACATGCCGATGGCGAAATCCTCACTGCCCGTGCCGCTGCCGCGTTCGGGCTGCGCTATACCTTGTCGACCATGAGTATCTGTTCGCTGGAAGACATCGCCGAGCATGTCGGCCAGCCGTTCTGGTTCCAGTTGTATGTGATGCGCGACCGCAGTTTTATCGAGCAGTTGATCGAGCGCGCCAAGGCTGCCGGGGTGGATGCATTGGTGCTGACTTTGGATTTGCAAATTCTGGGGCAGCGCCATAAGGACTTGATCAACGGCCTGTCCGCGCCGCCCAAGCTGACCCTGCCGAACATTCTCAACATGATGACCAAGCCGCGCTGGGTGATGGGTATGCTGGGTACCCAGCGGCGTGGTTTCGGCAATATCGTCGGGCACGTGAAGGGCGTGGCCGACATGAGTTCGCTGTCGTCGTGGACCGCCCAGCAATTTGACCCGCGCCTGAGCTGGGACGATGTGGCGTGGATCAAGCGGTGCTGGGGTGGCAAGCTGATCATCAAGGGCATTCTCGATGTGGAGGATGCGCGCTTGGCGGCCGATTGCGGTGCCGATGCGTTGGTGGTGAGTAACCACGGTGGGCGCCAGCTTGATGGCGCGCCGTCGAGCATCAGCCAATTGCCGGCGATTGTCGAGGCCGTGGGCAACCGTATTGAAGTGTGGCTCGACGGCGGTATTCGTTCCGGCCAGGACGTGCTCAAGGCCATGGCGCTGGGCGCCAAGGGCACCATGATTGGCCGCCCGCACTT
The DNA here is from genome assembly GCF_003408955.1 of Pseudomonas sp. GL93. NCBI lineage: Bacteria > Pseudomonadati > Pseudomonadota > Gammaproteobacteria > Pseudomonadales > Pseudomonadaceae > Pseudomonas > Pseudomonas sp. GL93. Next base: position 3,295 of record NZ_NKRF01000084.1, on the reverse strand, counting down.
GTATGGGTTGGGGGCGATGGGCGAGGCGGGCGTGACCAAGGCCCTCGATATCATCGCCCGCGAACTGGACGTGTCGATGGCACTGTGTGGCTATAAGGATATACGCGAGGTGAATCGCGAAATCCTGTTGCCCGGTACCTTTCCTGGAAGCACGGCTTAAGCAAAAAAAACGTAAAAATATAAAAAGAGTTGTCCACGAAAACCGTGGGTATCTCTGTGGATAACTTTGTGAAGACCCGGCGGCGTTGGCGATTTCAGCGAAGATCATTATTTGATCAACTTGTATTTCGGGCCAACATGGCCAGGGTTTGCGCTTGACAGCCAAGCGCGAACCCAGTGCCGAAAAGCGTATTTATGAGGCGTTATCGCGGCCTGTGGAGTGTGTCACCACCTGGGCGGGCATCTTCGTGCGCATCAGGCTTTCCAGCGCCTGGCCATAACTGCGCCCGGCGAGGTTCATGCTGTTGTTATGGCTGGCACCGGGCACCAGCAACAAGTGTTTGGGTTGCTGGGCGGCTTCAAACAACTGCTGGCTGAAGCGCGGTGGTACGTAGCGGTCGTCGAGGCCGTGGACCACCAGCAGCGGCATGTGGATGTCGGCAATCTTGTCGATGGAATCGAACTTCTGCGACAGCAACCAGCGCACCGGCAATGAGGTGTTGGCAACGGCCGTGGCGACATCCGCCAGGGAGGTGAACGTGGACTCGATCACCAGCCCACGCACCGGCAATGGCACCTGCTTGCCCAACTCGGCAGCGAGGTCGATGGCGACCGCGCCACCTAGGGAGTGCCCGTAGATCAGGCGTTTGCCGGGGTCTGGTTGCAGGGTCTGGAAACGCTCCCAGGCAATGCGAGCGTCCTCGTACACCGTGGCTTCCGAGGGCAGGTCGCCCTGGCTTTGGCCAAAGCCGCGATAGTCGATGGCCAGGACCGAAAAGCCCAGGGCGTGCAATTGCTCGATGCGAAACAATTGGCCCGTGAGGTTCCAGCGTACCCCGTGCAGGTAGAGGATGGCGGGTGCGTCTTTGTTGGCTGCCGGGTACCACCAGCCATGAATGTTCTGCCCTGCTTTGAAACTGGCGGGCTTGAGTTCAAATTCCTGCACCGCCTTGGGCAGGCCGGTGTACCAGCCGGCGGTTCCCGGCTCGATGCGAAACACAAGTTCGCGCTCCTTGTGTTGCAACACGGCGCAGCCGACCGGCAGGCCGACAATCAACACGGCCATGCACAGCCAGACAAACCAGCGCAGGCCCCGGCGAGGTATGGAAGCAGAAGACATGAAGGTTCCAGAACAAAGGTGAAGCACGGGTTTTACCAGATGGCCCGGGCGGGTAGGCATTAATGCGACGGCCGTGACCGATGAAAGTGTTACAGCATTGAACAATCCTCGTGCGGGTTGTTAGGGTGAGGGGCTGAACAGGAGGAAAAACACATGGATTTCACAGGTAAAACCGCAATCGTCACCGGAGGTGCGCGTGGCTTGGGGCTCAGTTATGCACGAGCACTGGCGCAGGCTGGTGCCCGTGTCGTCATCAGTGATATTGGCGCCGACAACGTGGGCGCCGGCACCGATGCGTCGGTGGTGCAACAGGCCGCCGAGGCGTTGCGCGCCGAAGGGTTGACGGTAGCGGGCCATGGCGGTGACTTGTCCACGGACGAGGGGTGTCGCCAACTGATCAGCTATACCCTCGAAACCTTCGGCCAACTCGATATTTTGATTCACAACGCCGGCTGGGTGGGCTACCAGCCCATCGCAGAACTCGATGCCGCGTTCCTGCAGCGGGCCATGGACATCAACCTCTACGCACCGCTGTGGTTGTGCAAACATGCCTGGCCGCATCTGCTGCGCTCTTGTGCGCCGCGCATCATCCTCACCACCTCCGACCGTGCCATGTATGCGCAATACGAGCAGACCGGGCTGGTGGCCTACAGCGCTGGCAAGATGGCGCAAGTGGGGATCATGAACGCCTTGAGTCACGAAGGCGTTGAGGCCGGGGTGCTCGTCAACGCGATCTCGCCGGTGGCCAAGACGCGCATGTGGGGCGTGACCGAAGAATCGGACGAACTCAAGCCGGATTGGGTGACGCCGGGCGTGTTGTTCCTGGCGTCCCGGCAGTGCACCGATACCGGCTATATCCTGCGCGCGAGCAATGGCCAATTCACCGCCACGCGTTTCAGCGAAAATCCTGGCGTGGATTACCCACGCAATCTTGCCCGGATCAAAGCAGGCAGCGCTGAAGAAGTTGCCGCCGCGTGGTCGCATATCAAACAGCCGCCCACCCAGGCCACCACCTGAACTGTTTCCACCTACCAAGGCCCGACCATGAACGATAGCCCCGTGCGCATCACCGCCGAAGAAACCCTCTCGGACAACTGGTACCTGCTGAAAAAATACAGCTTCGACCTGCGCCGTCGCGACGGCAGTTGGCAAGCCCAGACCCGCGAGGTGTATGACCGGGGCAACGGTGCGACCATCCTGTTGTACAACCGCGAGCAACGCACGGTGTTGCTGATTCGCCAGTTCCGCATGCCCACGTTCGTCAACGATTACCCTGGCTACCTGATTGAAGCGGCGGCCGGTTTGCTCGATAACGCCAGCGCTGAAGAACGCATCCGCCTGGAGGCCGAGGAAGAGACCGGCTATCGCGTGGGGCATGTGGAGAAAATCTATGCGGCGTTCATGAGCCCGGGATCGGTGACGGAGCGGATTCACTTTTTTATCGGTGAATATCAGCCCGGCGACCGAGTGGGAGCGGGCGGAGGCCTGGAAGAAGAGGGCGAGGATATCGAGGTACTGGAGCTGGGCTTTGAGCAGGCACTGGCGATGGTGCAGAGTGGGGAGATTGTGGATGGCAAGACGATCATGTTGTTGCAGCATCTGGAGCTGCGGATGTTGAAAGAGGGTTGGTGAGACGCTTGGGAACTCTGCTGATGAGCGCGGGCCGAGGTGGGAGGGATCTACACAACGTTGGAGGTTGTAGCAGCCAACGGTAACCACGATGCGAAGCGAGCCGCTGTTGATCTTGCTCTTGATCTGCTTTTGATCTCAGGCGCCCCGTTAAACCACGCTGGCCGGAATTCGACAGGGATTTGGGGGCTAAACCGGCAGGGATGCCGGTTTAGCCGCCCCGCGCCATGGATGGCGCGTGGCGGCGGCCCCCCAAATCACTGGCGGATTACGGGCACACCGAGCCTAGGCGAGGTGCCGAGTGGTGGGGCAAGAGCCCTTTTGGTTACTTTTGGGGCTCTTTTCCAAAAGTGACCCGCTGTAAAAGCGGAACCCTAAGTGGCCGTT
>NZ_NKRF01000018.1:0-5866 GCF_003408955.1 Pseudomonas sp. GL93 | reverse complement strand
GGGGGAAATCGAAGCGCGTTTGCGCGAGCAAGCCAGTGTCGGTGAAACCGTGGTGGTGGCCCAGGAGGGGTCGACCGGTAAGCAACTGGTGGCCTATGTGGTACCGGCCGACGCCAGCCTGGCCGACCAGGTTGAGTTCCGTGACGCCCTGCGTCGTGCCCTGAAGGCCGACCTGCCGGATTACATGGTGCCCAGCCACTTTGTATTCCTGGCCCACATGCCGCTCACCCCCAACGGCAAGCTCGACCGCAAGGGCCTGCCATTGCCGGATGTGAGCCAGATGCAGCAGCAGTACCTGGCCCCGCAAACCGAGCTTGAGCAGCAGATCGCCACGATCTGGGCCGACATCCTGCACCTGCCGCAAGTGGGCCTGAACGACAACTTCTTTGATGTCGGTGGCCATTCCTTGCTGGCGATCCAGATTACCTCGCGGGTGCAGGCCGAGCTCGGCCTGGACGTACCGTTGATGGAACTGTTCCAGACCGAATCGCTGCGCGCCTACGTGCAGGCCGCAGCCACTTTCCGCGCCGGCAGCGTGGAAGATTTTGATGACCTTCGTGACTTTTTGAGCGAACTAGAGGCGATTTGAACCATGCTTTCCAACCCTAATATCGACCTGGTGTCGCGCTTTCTTCGCTTGCCTCTGGAGCAGCGCCAGCAGTTTTACCAGCGCTTGCAAAGCCGGGGCATGAGTTTCGCTCAACTGCCGATTGCTCCCACCCGCCACGACAGCGACACACCGACGTTGTCTTACGCCCAGGAACGCCAGTGGTTCCTCTGGCAACTGGACAAGGACAGCACCGCCTATCACATCCCTGGCGCCCTGCGTTTGCACGGGCACTTGGACCTGGCAGCGTTGCAACGCAGTTTCGACAGCCTGCTGGCCCGGCATGAAAGTTTGCGCACGCAACTGGTCGAGGACGATGAACGTCTGTGGCAGGCAGTGCTACCGCATGCGCGGGTGCAGATCCAGCAGGCGCACGTCGACGAAGCGCAGTTGATGGCGCGGGTGGAAGAGGAGGTGGCGCGGCCGTTCGATTTGCACCAGGCGCCGTTGTTGCGTGTGACGTTGTTGCAACTGGCCGAGGATGAACATGTGCTGGTGATGGTGCAGCACCACATCGTCTCCGATGGCTGGTCGATGCAGGTGATGGTGGAGGAACTGGTGCAGCTCTACGCCGCCCATAGCCAGGGCCATGACCTGCAACTCCCGGAACTGCCGATCCAGTACGCCGACTACGCGCTGTGGCAACGCGGCTGGATGGAAGCCGGGGAGCAGGCGCGCCAACTCGCGTATTGGCAGGCCCTGCTGGGCGCAGAGCAACCTGTGCTGGAATTGCCGCTTGACCGCCCGCGCCCGGCGCAGCAAAGCCATCGCGGTGCAAGCCTGCAGGTGCATCTGCAACCGACGCTGGTGGCGGGGCTCAAGCGCCTGGCGCAGCAAGAGGGCGTGACCGCGTTCATGCTACTGCTGGCGTCGTTCCAAGCCCTGTTGTATCGCTACAGCGGGCAGTCGGATATCCGCATTGGCGTGCCGAACGCCAACCGTAACCGCGTCGAAACCGAGCGGTTGATCGGCTTCTTTGTTAACACCCAGGTACTCAAGGCTGACCTTGACGGGCAGATGAGCTTTGCCGAGCTGCTGCAACAAACCAAACGCCGCGCCCTGGAGGCCCAGGCTCATCAGGACCTGCCGTTCGAGCAACTGGTGGTGGCATTGCAGCCTGAACGCAGCTTGAGCCATAACCCGTTGTTCCAAGTGATGTTCAACCACCAGACCGAGGCCCAGGGCGGCCGCGAAGGCCGACAGTTGCCGGGCCTGCGTGTGGTGGAATTGGACTGGGACAGCCAGACCACCCATTTTGACCTGAGCCTGGACACCCATGAATCCGCCGACGGGCTTTGGGCCGCGCTGACCTACGCCACCGACCTGTTCGATGCCGCCACCATCGAGCGCATGGCGCAACACTGGCAACACCTGCTGCAAGCGGTGGTGAGCGCGCCCCGCAGCCGCCTTTGCGAACTGCCGATGCTGGGTGCCGCTGAGCAACACAGGATGCTTCAGGACTGGAACACCCCGGCTGGTGTCACCCCCTTTGAGGCTGTGCACCGGCTGTTTGAAGCCCAGGCTGATCAGCAGCCGGAACGTCAAGCCCTGGCCCTGAACGAGCAGGCCCTCAGCTATGGGGAACTGAACCGTCAGGCCAACCGCCTGGCGCATTACCTGCTGGCCCAGGGCGTCGGCCCTCAAGGGCTGGTGGGGATCGCCGTGGAGCGCTCCTTTGCCATGGTGGTCAGCTTGCTCGCGGTGCTCAAGACAGGAGCGGCTTATGTGCCGCTGGACCCTGAGTACCCCCGCGAACGGCTGGTGCATATGCTTGAGGACAGTGGTGTGGGTCTGGTGTTGACCCAATCCCACCTGCATGGGCGCCTGCCGTTGCCGGCCCAGGTGCTGGCGGTGGACATCGACTTGGTCCAGGCGCAGTTGGCGTTGTGTGCCGACGATAATTTACCGGTTGATGTCGAGCCCCAGAGCTTGGCGTATGTGATCTACACCTCCGGCTCCACAGGCAAGCCCAAGGGGGTTGCCATCAGCCATGCAGCACTGAGTGAGTTCGCTGGCATCGCGGCGGATTACTCGCAGCTGGTTGCCCAGGACCGAGTGTTGCAGTTTGCCACATTGAACTTCGACGGTTTCGTCGAGCAGCTGTACCCGGCGCTGACCCTTGGTGCCACCGTGGTACTGCGTGGCCCGCAGTTGTGGGACGGTGCCGAGCTGTACCGGCAGATCATCGCCCAGGGCGTTACCCTGGCCGACTTGCCCACGGCCTACTGGAAGCTGTTCCTGCAAGATTGCCTGGCAGCAGGCCCAAGAACCTATGGTGCCTTGCGCCAGATCCATATCGGCGGCGAAGCCATGCCGTTGGACGGCCCGCTGTTGTGGCAGCGCGCCGGGCTCGGCCATGTGCGCTTGCTCAATACCTACGGGCCTACCGAGGCCACCGTGGTTTCCAGCGTGCTGAACTGCACTGACCCGAGCGCCGTCAGCGCCGGCGGCGCCAGCCCCATTGGCCGGGCGCTGCCAGGGCGTGGCCTGTATGTGCTGGACCGTGACCTGAACCTGCTACCGCTGGGCGCCGTGGGTGAACTCTATATCGCCAGCGCCAATGGCTTGGCCCGTGCGTATTTGCAGCGGCCAGGCCTGACCGCCGAGCGCTTTGTCGCTGACCCGTTCAGCCCATCCGGCGAGCGCCTGTACCGCACTGGCGACCTGGCGCGCTATCGCGCCGATGGCGTGGTGGAATATGTCGGACGGGTTGACCATCAGGTCAAGGTCCGTGGTTTCCGCATTGAACTGGGAGAGATCGAAACCGTGCTGCTGGCCCAGGACAGCGTGCGTGAAGCGCTGTTGCTGGCTGCCGACAACCAACTGCTGGCCTACCTGGTACCTGCGCAGACGCTGTCTGAAACCGAGCGCGCCGAGGTGGGTGAACAGTTGATGGCCACCTTGCGCGGCCACCTGCCGGACTACATGGTGCCGGCGCACCTGATCTTCCTCGAGCGCATGCCGCTCAACCCCAACGGCAAGCTGGATCGCCAGGCCCTGCCCAAGCCAGATGCCAGCGTGGAACAACAGGATTGGCGGGCGCCGGTCACCCCGTTGCAACAACAGGTGGCGGCGATCTGGGCGGCTATTCTGGGAGCCGAACGTGTGGGCTTGAACCAGCACTTCTTCGAACTGGGAGGGCATTCCCTGCTGGCGATGCAGGTGGTGTCACGCATCCGCCAGACCCTGAGCCTGGAAGTGCCGCTCAAAGCCGTGTTCGAACACCCGCGGCTGGAGGCGTTTGTCGCGGCCTTGCAAGCCCAGGACAGCCCGTTGCCAACGGCGCCGGCCCTGCTGCCGGCCGGGCGCGTGCAGCCGTTGCCACTGTCTTACGCCCAGGAGCGACAATGGTTTCTGTGGCAACTGGAACCCCACAGCGCGGCGTATCACATTCCCAGTGCATTGCGCCTGAAAGGGCAATTGGACCTGGCTGCGTTGCAACGCAGTTTCGATAGCTTGCTGGCGCGTCATGAAAGCCTGCGTACCCATATCCGCCAGGATCACGACGGCGCGGTGCAAGTGATTGAGCCGCCAATGTCCTTGCCGATCACCCTGGCCGATGCCGATGAAGCCCAGCTCAAAGCCAGGGTGCAAGCGCTGATCGCCCAGCCGTTCGATCTGCAACAAGGCCCGTTGCTGCGCGTCACGCTGTTGCGCCTGGCCGCCGACGAGCATGTGTTGGTGTTGGTGCAGCATCACATCGTTTCCGATGGCTGGTCGATGCAGTTGGTGGTCGAGGAACTGGTGCAGTTGTATGCCGGTTACAGCCAGGGCCAGGACGTGCAGTTGCCGGCGCTGCCGATCCAGTATGCCGACTATGCCGTATGGCAGCGCAGCTGGATGGACGCCGGTGAGAAGCAACGTCAACTGGCCTACTGGCGTGAACTGTTGGGCGGTGAGCAGAGCGTGCTGGAGTTGCCGTTCGATCACCAGCGCCCGGCTGTGCAGAGCCACCGCGGCGCACGCCTGGCGTTCGAGCTGGCGCCCGAACTCACTCAGGGGCTCAAGGCTTTGGCCCAACAGCAGGGCGTGACCCTGTTCATGTTGTTGCTGGCATCGTTCCAGACCTTGTTGCACCGCTACAGCGGCCAGGAAGAAATACGCGTCGGCGTGCCGATTGCCAACCGCAATCGCAGCGAGACCGAGCGCTTGATTGGCTTCTTCGTCAACACCCAGGTGCTCAAGGCGGATGTGCATGGGCAGATGAGTGTCGGGCAGTTGCTGCAGCACGTTCGGCAACGCGCCCTGGAAGCCCAGGCTCACCAGGATTTGCCGTTCGAACAACTGGTGGAGGCCCTGCAACCTGAGCGTAGCCTGAGCCACAACCCGCTGTTCCAGGTCATGTTCAATCATCAGACTGACGTCGGCCAGGCTCAGGTTCAGCACCAATTGCCAGGGCTGCGGGTAGAAGGCCTGGACTGGGACAGCCAGACCGCACATTTCGACCTGGACCTGGATATTCAGGAGTCCACCGAAGGTATATGGGCCACTTTGGGTTATGCCCAGGACCTGTTCGAAGCCAACACCGTGCAACGCATGGCGCGTCACTGGCAGAACCTGCTGCAGGGTATGGTCGCCAACCCACGACAACAGCTCAGCCAGTTAAGCCTGCTGGACGCGACCGAACAACAACAGATCCTGCAACTGTGGAACCGCACGGAGTCTGGCTTTTCGGCCGAGCGCCTGGTGCATGAACGGTTTGCCGATCGCGCCCGGGCAAACCCGACGGCGGTGGCGGTGAAGTTCGACGCGCAAACCCTGAGCTATGGCGAACTGGATCGCCAGGCCAACCGCCTGGCCCATGCCCTGATCGCCCGTGGTGTCGGCCCGGAAGTGCGCGTGGCCATCGCCATGCCACGCAGTGCCGAGATCATGGTGGCGTTCCTGGCGGTGATGAAAGCCGGTGGTGTGTATGTGCCGCTGGATATTGAATACCCACGTGATCGCCTGCTGTACATGATGCAAGACAGCCGTTCGAAATTGCTGTTGACCCATTCGGACGTGCAACACCGGTTGCCGATCCCGGACGGCCTCGAAGCCTTGGCGGTGGATCAGGTGCAAGCCTGGTCGGATTACAGTGATGCGGCCCCGAATGTGGCGTTGGACGGCGACAACCTCGCCTACGTGATCTACACCTCCGGTTCCACCGGTTTGCCCAAGGGCGTGGCGGTGTCCCACGGGCCGTTGGTGGCGCATATCATCGCCACTGGCGAGCGCTATGAAACCTCGCCGAGCGATTGCGAATTGCACTTCATGTCG
>NZ_NKRF01000115.1:0-6631 GCF_003408955.1 Pseudomonas sp. GL93 | reverse complement strand
AGCGAGCTTGCTCGCGAAAAACGTCAACGATAATGCGCGCTTCCTGGATAAACGCGGCGCTCTCGGGTTTTTCGCGAGCAAGCTCGCTCCTACAGGGGGCGAGGTTTTATCGAGGCAGTTATCATTGCCCAGCGATCTGCTCTTTGGTGTAGAACCCGTCCTTCTCCAGCACGTCGATATTGGCCTTGGTCAGGGGCGTCGGGGTGAGCAGGATGGTGTCGACCTGTTTGCTGCCATTGTCATATTGCGAGCTGTAGGTAGGCTTTTCGCTGCGCGCCAGTTGTACCGAAAGCTTGGCCGCTTCGGTGGCGATCAGCTTGAGCGGTTTGTACACGGTCATGGTCTGGGTGCCATCGATCACACGCTTGATCGCCGCGAGGTCAGCGTCCTGGCCGGAGATCGGCACCTTGCCCGCCAGCTTCTGTGCAGCCAGGGCCTGGATCGCACCGCCGGCGGTGGCGTCGTTGGAGGCGACGATGGCATCGATCTTGTTGTCATTACGGGTCAGGGCGTTTTCGACAATGCTCAAGGCTTCGGTGGGGTTCCATTCCTTGACCCATTGCTGGCCGACGATCTTGATATCGCCTTTGTCGATGGCCGGTTGCAGCACCTTCATCTGACCTTCGCGCAGCACCTTGGCGTTGTTGTCCGTCGGCGCGCCGCCTAGCAGGAAGTAATTGCCCTTGGGCGCCGCTTGCAACACGCCGCTGGCCTGCATCTCGCCGACTTTTTCGTTATCGAAGGAAATGTAGGCGTCGATGTCGGCGTTGAGGATCAGGCGATCATAGGACACCACCTTGATCCCGGCCTTCTTGGCTTCAGCCACTGCGTTGGTCAGTACCGTGGCGTTGAACGGCACAATCACGATCACATCGACGCCCCGGGAGATGAGGTTTTCGATCTGGGCAATCTGCTTCTGTTCGTTGGCATCGGCAGACTGCACGAAGACCTTGGCGTCGAGCTTTTCCGCGGCGGCGACAAAGTAATCACGGTCGCGGGACCAGCGCTCCAGGCGCAGGTCGTCGATGGAAAAACCGATTTTCGGGTGCGCAGGGTCGGCCATCACCGGCAGGGCGAGCAGCGCCAGGGCTGCGGCGAGCAGGGCAGGTTTGAATGATTTCATGGTGGTGCGTCCTTTTATTGTTGTTGGAAAGACACAGCGTGGTGCGGGTTGAACTGTAGAGCGCCACTCGACGCTCTGTGCAGAGATTTGTCGTGCAAATGTCACCGATAGATAAACCGATTCACAACGCCTTCAAGCATCTCCTGGCGCCCACTCACCGCCTGTGGGTCCAGCGCGTTGGCAAAGGCATGTTCAGCCAATGATTCCAGGCTGAACTCCCCAGCCAACACCGCCTGGCCCAATGGCTGCTGCCAGCCGGCATAGCGCTGGTTCTTGAACTGCTGCAAGCGGTCGTCCAGCACCATCGCCGCCGCACGCTCCAACGCCAGGGCCAGCACATCCATGGCGGCGACATGCCCGTGGAACAGGTCCACCTCGTCCAGGCTCTGGCGGCGCACCTTGGAGTCGAAGTTATAGCCGCCGTTCTTGAACCCGCCGGCCTTGAGGATTTCATAGGTGGCCAGGGTCATCTCCTCGACGCTATTGGGGAACTGGTCGGTGTCCCAACCGTTCTGCGGGTCGCCACGGTTGGCGTCGATGCTGCCGAAGATCCCCAACGACACGGCGGTGGCGATCTCATGATGAAAACTGTGCCCGGCCAGCGTCGCGTGGTTGGCCTCGATGTTCACTTTGATCTCGTGTTCCAGGCCGTACTCATGCAGGAAGCCGAACACGGTGGCGCTGTCGTAATCGTATTGGTGTTTGGTCGGCTCCTGGGGCTTGGGCTCGATCAACAGGTCACCCGTAAAGCCGATCTTGTGTTTGTGTTCCACCACCATGCGCATAAAACGCCCGAGCTGTTCGCGCTCGCGCTTGAGGTCGGTGTTGAGCAAGGTTTCATACCCTTCACGGCCACCCCACAGCACGTAGTTGGCGCCCTTGAGCCGCAGCGTGGCATTCATCGCGCTGAACACCTGGGCGGCGGCGAAGGCGAACACCTCTGGGTCAGGATTGCTCGCGGCCCCAGCGGCAAAACGCGGGTTGCTGAAGCAATTGGCGGTGCCCCACAGCAGCTTGATGCCGGTCTGTTCCTGATGGCGCTCCAGGTGGTCGACCATCTGCGCAAAGTGGTTGCGGTACTCCTTAAGCGAGCTGCCTTCGGGCGCCACATCGGTGTCATGAAAGCTGTAGTAGTCGATGCCCAGCTTGGAAAAAAACTCAAACGCCGCCTCGGCCTTGCCGATGGCCACCTCCATCGGATCGCCACTGCGCTGCCAAGGGCGTTTGAACGTCCCCATCCCAAACATATCCGCCCCCGGCCACACAAAGGTATGCCAGTAACAAGCCGCCATGCGCAGGTGCTCCCGCATGGGCTTGCCGAGGATCAGTTTGTTGGCGTCGTAGTGACGAAAAGCGAGGGCAGAGGTGCTGGCAGGGCCTTCGAAGCGCACCTTCTCGACACCGGGGAAGTACGGCATGGGGTTTTCCTTATTGTTCTGGGCGGTGTCTGGATACTAGCAACGGCGCCTGGGCGGCTGATTATGAAAATCACCAAAGGGGAGTGCGATTTTGAGTGAAGAGCTGAGAACGGCTCAGGGAGTACAGGATTTAGGGAAACGTCTGACTTTACGGTGGGGATATGCCTCTTCAAAGTTTGGGGTGCCAGTCATTGCCTTGATGTGAATAGGCGAGGGCGGCGAACTAAGCAGAGAATAAGGAATATAAAGATGAGTGCATCACACGCCTTGCTATATACCAATGAAGTGTCGGCTGATTTTTTAAGTGAGTTAGACATGCCTGTGTTTTCCGAGCAGCAACGTTCGGGTTTCAGCGAACAAGCGCTGAAGATCATTAATGAACGAGATGCCCAAAATAAGGCTCATCCGGCTATTGCAATTTATCGAATAGCAACCGAGGGCAGCCAGACACGTAACGGTGGAGTCATTAAAACAACCACGTCGGGGATTGAGTTCAAACTGGCAGACGGTTCACGGGTGCGCGCTGCACATAAAGGCGACTGCGTCACGTACTCCGACGGAACTACGGCGTACATCGAAACCTCTGCGGGTGAACCCAACAGTTATCTTGCGCTTGTTGGTAGCACGCTCAGCAACGGTGACGAAATTATCAATACGCCTCAAGGCTTGGCAGTACTCATCGAGCGTAAAGGTGTGCAAAAGGCAGAAGACTTTTTGGTCGCAGTGCATAAGTAAGTATTAAAAAGGCTTTATAGAGGGTGTTGTTTTTTTATGCCGCGCTTTGAGCGTGAATCAAATTTCTAAAAGGGCAAGTGTATGAGTGAAGGACATTTTGTGGGTCTGGGTGATAAAACGACATGCGGCGGCAAGATTCTCGACGGTGACGCCAGGGTTAATATGCATGGTGTTCTCCACGCTCGCGAAGGTGACCGAGTGACGTGCGGGAAACATGCAGGGACTTACCAGATTCTGGGCGGCATTTCCCATATTCAAAGTCATGGAAAACGTGTGGCCGGCACGCTGGACAGCTTCAGCAGTTGCCCCTGTCGAGCTCGCTTGATTCCCTCGGTGTACTCGGCCACCTACGTAAACCGGAGCGCCGCACCACCCATGGGCCAGAGAGTTGCACCATCGAATACATCAGCTGTAAACGGCAGCCCTGCAGCACCGCGTCAATCTGGTTACGTGCCATCAGCTCATGCAGTGCCAACAACATTAAATGGTGCGCACGGCCAGGAGCCTGGCTTCTATATCGTGCCCCAGAGCATGACCCGCGAGGCGCTGGAAGCCACACTTTTTCCGAGGCTCGAGCCGGCAGTAATGCGCAAGTTTCAATCGCTGAATCCCAACACAGGCCACGTCAAAGCCGGCTCGATGATCGTGCTCAGCGATCCGAAAAACACCTCCTGCACCTATCAGGAAGCGCAACTGATGCAGGCTGCACAACACGTCAGCGCATCGCTGGATGAGCTGACACCCGACGAGGCCGACTTTCTGTATCGCCATGGAGCTGAAATCGCTGGGTTCGTCGGCCATACCTCAACCTGGCTAGGCGTCAGTGCGGTGGTGATGGAAAAGCACCTGAACAACTTGCGCGATACGCTGCAGGCCATGGAACGCCTGCATCAAGACAGCTATCGGCAGCACGGGCACCTTAGGTCACCGCAGTTCTTTGCTGATCGCCAGCGGTTGATGAACCAGTTGGATGCTCATCTGCTCAACTCCACCCGCCTGCGCGGGCAGACCACCTTGGGCGATCACCCCAAGTTGAAAACGGCCCTGGGTATATCCAGCCGCAGCTTGGTACATCACTGGGACAAGGCGGGTGGGCCGGGGCAGATTCCGGGGTATGCCGCTCATGTGGAGGCGGTCAGCCGTGCCACGAAGTATATGAAGGCAGGTGGTTACATCGGGATTGGTCTTGGCAGTGTGTCTTCATTGTTGGCAATTCAACAGGTGTGTAATAGGGATTCTGAGGCAGCGTGTAAAAAGGTTAAGTTTACTGAAGGGGGAAAATTTGGCCTTTCTACTGTTGGTGGTGCTTGGGGTGGCAGGATAGGTTTACAGGCCAGTGGTCCTGTTTGCCTGGCGCTAGGTATCTCTACAGGTATAGGAGGTGTTATTTGTGCTGCGGCACTGGTAGGAACTGGTGCATGGGTGGGCACGACTGCTGGTGGGATGGGAGGGGAACTAGGTGGAGAAATTCTGTACGAGAAAACTGCACCATGACTGAGGAGGAGTTCTGGAGGTCCTGGTACGCTTTTTGGATTGTTGGCGGTGGTCCTTTTTTGCTGGGTATTATAAGCATTGGATATACGTTGTATCTGAGCCGCTGTCACTTGGACGCCATGAAGGACGCGTTGAAGAATAGCCGTTACATTTACTTATGGGGGCCGAGTTTGGGGCGGCGAGGTGTGATTTGGTCCCTGTTGGAGATAGCGAAAATCGCAGGAATGGTGACGTGGTCGAAGACGTATATCCGAATTGGGGATGTAAACGCTGCTGATCTTGAAAGCTTTCCACCCTACCTAAAGCGTCTGCTGATTATTGATACGGCTGTGAAAGTCATTGGTTTTACTTGGCTTGTTATCGTAGCTGTACTACTGAAGTTTAAGTAGTTTGAAGGGGCGACACCCCTTACTTGAAAAGCCCTCGGCGTTTCCAATTCGTAGCCTGATGCATCACTAGGTTCCGGTGGGTACGCCGAGGCAAACCTGAAGAATGAAAAAATTTACGAGTCCAGAACTATGACCAGTATCGATACGTGGCCTCCCTGGATCGCAATCATCGTTACAGGGGGGCCGATTTTACTTGCCGCTGCTGGCATTACTTTTAGTCTTTGCCTTAGTCGTCGACACTTGGACTCTATAAAGGATGCGCTAAAAAACAGTCGTTTTATTTATATCTGGGGAACAAGCCTGGGAAAGAGGGGGGTAATCTGGTCGCTTCTGGAAATATCAAAAATTGCCGGAATGGTGACGTTGCCGAAGGCGTCTATTCGCATCGGAGAACTGGACCCAGGCGATCTTGAAAATTTCCCCCCTCATCTAAAACGTCTGTTGACCATCAATATGATGATGTTGATCGGTTCCGTCTTTTGGGCCGCAGTTGCAGCCATGTTGGTGGAATTTAGGTAAGTTGAGCGGGCCTCCTCCGAGGCCCGCTATGGTGGTGTTTTCGGCGGAGGGCTAGCCAAATATGCGAGTGGCCCGATCTGTGTGGCGCTAGGTGCTACCACTGGTATAGGAGGAATAATCTGCGTAGCGACAGTAATAGGAGCTGGCGCTTGGGTGGGTACGACTTATGGTGGTGGAGGGGGCGAGTATTTGGGAGATAAAATTTATGAGGTTTCTCAACCATGACCAGTATCGACACTTGGTCACCTTGGGTTGCGATATTTGTGACTGGGGGGCCAATTATTCTTGGGGTTGTGAGCACTGCATACACTCTTTACCTGAGCCACCGTCACTTGGATGCCATGAAGGAAGCCCTGAAGAATAGCCGCTACATTTATCTATGGGGGCCAAGTTTGGGGAGACGGGGCGTGATTTGGTCTCTTTTGGAAATAGCGAAAATCGCAGGAATGGTCACATGGTCAAAAGCGTATATCCGAACTGGAGATGTAAATCCTGTTGATCTTGAAAACTTTCCGCTCTACCTGAAACGTCTTTTGGTCATTGATGCAGCGATGAAAATCGTCGGTTTTACCTGGATTATTGTCGTGGGCATATTGCTGAAAATGAAATAATTGATGATTGACAGATAATGAGGCCGCCTTCTGTATCTCCATACATCGTCTGCATCAGGACAGCTATCGGCAGCACGGGCACCTTAGGTCATCGCAGTTCTTTACTGATCGCCAGCGGTTGATGAACCAGTTGGATGCTCATCTGCTCAACTCCACCCGCCTGCGCGAGCAGACCACCTTGGGCGATCACCCCAAGTTGAAAACCGCCCTGGGTATATCCAGTCGCAGCTTGGTGCATCACTGGGACAAGGCGGGTGGGCCGGGGCAGATTCCGGGGTATGCCGCTCATGTGGAGGCGGTCAGCCGTGCCACGAAGTATATGAAGGCAGGTGGTTACATCGG
>NZ_NKRF01000117.1:0-6718 GCF_003408955.1 Pseudomonas sp. GL93 | reverse complement strand
CATTTGAGAGTGTGGAGCAACTGGCATCAGGCTTAGAGGATTACATCACCTACTACAACCAAGACCGCATAAGCCTCAGACTGAATGGCTTGAGTCCGGTACAGTTTCGGACCCAGGCACTAAATCAATAGCGTCTCCTGTCCAACTTTTGGGGGGCAGTTCACGTAAGGGCGGAACCCTAGGTGGCCGTTACCGCAGGAATGGATATGTACTCGGTATAACTGCGTCGGCTGTCAGGCGCCTTCGCAGGCAAGCCAGCTCCCACAATTTGATCGCGGGGCGTCAGGTAGATAGGTGTCGGCTGGCAGGCCGCCATCGCAGCCAAGCCAGCTCCCACAGTTGGATCGCAGGGCGTCAGGTGCATACGCATCGGCTCGCGCCGTAAGCCCCCCCGTCAACCCGGCAGTGGAATCACCCGCAACGGCCGCACCGACTTGTATGAAAAACTCGAATAGATCTCCTTGACGCAGGGCAACGTCTGCAAAACCTCCCGGGCAAACTCGCCAAACGACTCCAGGTCTTTGGCCACCACTTCCAGCAAAAAATCATAGCGCCCCGAAACGTTATGGCACGCCACAATCTCCGGAATCGCCAACAGCCGCAGCTCGAACGCCCGGGCGACTTCCTGAGTGTGGCTCTCCATCATGATGCTGACAAACGCGGTCACCCCATAGCCCAGCGCCTTGGGCGAGAGGATCGCCTGGTAGCCACTGATCACCCCGCTCTCCTCCAGGGTGCGCACCCGGCGCCAGCACGGTGAGGTGGTGAGGGCCACCCGCTCGGCCAACTCGGCCACGGTCAGGCGGGCGTTGCCTTGCAGCGCGTTTAAAAGGGCTTTGTCCGTACGGTCCAGCTTGATGGGCATAACGTGCCTCTAATCATTATTTTTATCGATGTTTGATCCACAAACGCGGGTTTTTCCAGGCTTTTATGCAAAGTTCATCTGTGGTTATGAGCATAGCATTGTAGGAAATAAGGAGCGCCCGACATGCACACTAAACACACCAGCTTCGGCTTTTGCACCCGTGCCATTCACCATGGCTATGACCCTGTTGACCATCACGGCGCCCTCGTTCCACCCATCTACTTGTCTGCCACCTTCGCCTTCCCCACCGTCGAATACGGCGCCGCCTGCTTTGCCGGCGAAGCCAGCGGCCACTTCTATACACGTATTTCCAACCCCACCCTGGCCCTGCTGGAGTCACGCATGGCCAGCCTGGAAAACGGCGAGGCCGCCGTAGCATTCAGCTCCGGCATGGGCGCGATTGCCGCAACGTTCTGGACCCTGTTGCGCCCGGGCGACGAGATCATCGTCAGCCAGACCCTCTATGGCTGTACCTTCGCCCTGTTGCACCATGGCCTCGGCGAATTCGGTATCAAGGTGCGGCATGTCGACCTGACCGACCTCACCGCCCTGCAAGCAGCCCTCTCCCCCGCCACCCGCATGCTCTACTGCGAGACCCCGGCCAACCCCAACCTGCGCCTGATCGACATCGCCGCCGTGGCCGAGTTGGCCCATCAACAGCCGAATGTCACCGTGGTGGTCGATAACACTTATTGCACGCCCTACCTGCAACGCCCCCTGGAACTGGGTGCCGATGTGGTGGTGCACTCGGCCACCAAATACCTCAGCGGCCACGGCGACATCACCGCGGGCATCGCCGTGAGCAACCAAACCCTGGCGCAGCGTATTCGCCTGCAAGGGCTCAAGGACCTGACCGGCGCGGTGATGTCACCCCAGGACGCATCGTTGTTGATGCGCGGCCTCAAGACCCTGGCCCTGCGCATGGACCGCCATTGCAGCAACGCCCAGGCGGTGGCCGAGGCGTTGCAGGCGCACCCGGCCGTGCAGTGGGTGACCTACCCCGGTCTGCGTTCTTTCCCACAGTACGAACTGGCAAACCGGCAAATGAAACTGCCTGGCGGCATGATTGCCTTTGAACTCAAGGGTGGCATCGAAACCGGCCAGCGCTTCATGAACGCGCTGCAACTGTTCACCCGTGCGGTCAGCCTGGGGGATGCCGAATCACTGGCCCAACACCCGGCGAGCATGACCCACTCCACCTACACCCCCGAGCAACTTGCGCAGCACGGTATCAGCGAGGGCCTGGTGCGTTTGTCGGTGGGGCTTGAAGACGTGACCGACCTGCTGGCGGATATCCAACAGGCCCTGGCCAAGTGCAGCGGTGCCAACCTGCGGCCAGCCGCGACAGCGGCTTATGCGATGAAATAGCGCCTCAAGCCGTGCGTTTTGCGGTGCCTGGGCGGCGGTCGGAAGGATCCGACTGCCGTTCTACTTGTTTAATGCTTTTTTTCGCAGATTGGATCCCCCTCCTTTAGCCAGCCTGTACTAGCATGTCAGCGGCGGGACGCATTATCACTGCAGGTTATTCACATTTGTTACCTTCTTAACCCCCGTCGCTATAAGGCCGAATACCTGCACGAAACTCATGGACGAATTGATGAACTCACCCCTGTTCCCACAGATAGGCAAGGTCATCGCCAGCACCGGCAGCCGCCATTTCCCACGTATGCTGCATGACCTGATCCTCACCCAACTGGCAGTGGACGCCACCCATATCACCCAATTGCACGTCAGCCGCGAAGGCCTTGGCCGCCGCAAGATCAGCCCGGTGTACACCGATTCGGCGGCGGCCCTGGGCAGCGAGCCACTTGCCGCCCAATTGCACCTCACGCGCCGCAAGGACGATGTGCGCTACGTACTGTCGGTGTACCGTTCGCACCCCTGCGACAGTTTTTCTGCGCAGGAACGCAGCATGCTCCAGGACTTCTCCACGCTGTTGCTGCCCATGGTGGAAAAACACATCACCGCGCTGCAGCCATCGCTCCCAGACAGCCCGTGCGCAGTGCCTCAACACCAGGGCATCGACACCTTGCGCCGACGCATCCAGGAGCGCCTGGTGCAATCGGGGCTGACCCTGTCCAACCGTGAACTGGAAGTGTGCGTGGGCCTGCTGGCCGGGCGCACCGCGCCGGAGTTGGCCGAGCAACTGGCGTTGAAGGTCAACACCATCGAGAGCTACCTCAAGCGTGCGGCGATCAAGTTGGGGATCAGCGGGCGACATTCGTTGTTGCGGTGGATGTACTCGACCGAGTCCGACACCGCCCTATAAGATCGTTCCCACGCTCCGCGTGGGAACGGATCCCGTGACGCTCTGCGTCACCGTGGACGCAGAGCGTCCATGGCGGCATTCCCACGCAGAGCGTGGGAACGATCATTACAATCCCATGTGGGAGCTGGCTTGCCAGCTCCCACAGATCAGTCCCGGGCCAGTGCCTCTATCGGGTCCAACCGCGCCGCATTCCGCGCCGGTACAAAACCAAACACAATGCCGATCAACGTCGAACAGGCGAACGCGGTAATGATCGAGCCCACCGAAAACACCATCTCCCATTCCTTCACAAACAGCGAAAACAGGTAGCCGATAGCGTAGGACAACGAGATCCCGATGATCCCGCCGATCAGGCATACCATCACCGCCTCCACCAGAAACTGCTGGCGAATATCCGATTGCCGCGCCCCCACCGCCATGCGAATCCCGATTTCACGGGTGCGCTCGGTGACCGACACCAGCATGATATTCATCACGCCAATACCGCCCACCAGCAAAGAAATCACCGCGATCAACGACAGCAACAGTGCGAGGGAGCGGCTGGTTTTCTGCACCGTCTGCATGATGCTGTCGAGGTTGTTGGTGAAAAAATCCTTGGTGCCGTGGCGTTGCAGCATGAGCTTATTGACGTTGTCCTCCACCACCTTGCTCGGCTGGCCGTCCTTGATGCGCACGGTGATGCTGTCCAGATGACGCTGGCCCAGCAGACGGCCCGCCGCGGTTTCGTACGGCACCCACACGTTCAGGGCCTTGCTGGCGGCGAACATGTTTTTATTGTCCGCCGTCACCCCGATCACCGTGCACGGCAGGTTGCCTATCAGGATCACCTGGCCCAGCGGGTCGATGTTCGGTCCGAACAGGCGCTGGCGGGTGTTGTGGTCGAGCACCACCACCTGGGCCCGGCGTCGAGCATCGCTTTCGCTGAAGGCAATGCCGGCTTCAAGCTTGAGGCCCTTGACCTTGAAGTAGCGATCGCTGACGCCATTGACCTGGGCATCCAGGTCGATATTGCCGTAGCGCAACAACAGGTTGCGCCCCACCACCGGCGTGGCGCTGTCGACGTAATATAGCTGGTTCAAGGCCTCCACATCCGAGGGCATCAGGGTCTCGATGGCCGAGGCGCGGCTGTCGCCAAAACTGGTGCCGGAAAAGATATCGATGGTGTTGCTGCCAATGGCCTGGATGTCCTTGAGCACATAGCGCTTGGCGCCTTCGCCAATGGCCGAGATCGACACCACCGAGGTGATGCCGATGACAATCCCAAGCATGGTCAGCAGGGTGCGCATGCGGTGGGAGATCAGCGCCACCCACGCCATGTTGAACGCTTCCTTGAACAACCCCAGGCTCGCCACCAGGCGCCGCGCACCACTGCGGCGGGGCTCGACCGGCGCCTCGGCGGGCAACTCCAGGCCGACACTGTCGTTGGCCTTGTCACTGATGATCTCGCCATCACACACCTCGACAATGCGCTGGGCGTTCGCCGCGACCTTGGGGTCGTGGGTGACGATAATTACCGTATGCCCCGCCGCGTGCAGCTCGGCGAGGATGCGCATCACCTCCTTGCCGCTGTGGGTGTCGAGGGCGCCGGTGGGTTCGTCGGCCAGGATCACTTCACCGCCATTCATCAAGGCCCGCGCGATACTCACCCGCTGCTGTTGCCCGCCGGACAGCTGGCTGGGCCGGTGGCTGGTGTGGCCCGACAGGCCCAGGCGTGCCAGCAGTTCCCCGGCGCGGCTATGGCGCTGGCTTTGCGGGGTGCCGGCGTAGATCGCCGGCATTTCCACGTTGTGCAAAGCGCTCAGGTGCGCGAGCAAATGGTAGCGCTGGAAGATAAACCCGAAGTAATCGCGCCGAAGCTCCGCCAGTTGCTCATCGCCCAGGGAGCGGGTTTCGATGCCATTGATCTTGTAGCTGCCGGCAGTGGCGTAATCCAGGCCGCCGAGGATGTTCATCAGGGTTGATTTACCCGAACCGGAGGCGCCGATAATCGCCAGCATTTCCCCGGTATGGATGGTCAGGTCGATGCCCTTGAGCGCAATGAATTCGCGCTCGCCGGCCATGAAGCTGCGGGTGATGCCCTTGAGTTCCAACAGAGGCTGGGTCATGACTCAGCTCCCCGCCACGGCAGGCGTGGCGTCGCCGATCACCACGGTGTCGCCCTCGGCCAGGCCGTCCAGGATCTGCACCTTGACGTTGTTATTGATACCAGTCTTCACCGTGCGGGCCACCGCCTTGCCCTTGGCATCCAGCACCCGCACTTCGTAGCGACCATCGGCATTGCGCACGCCCAACGCCGCCACGGGCACCATCAGCGCGGCCTGGGCGGTGTCGAGCACAATGCGCACCTGGGCGGTCATGGCGATGCGCAGGCGGTGGTCGGGGGTGGGCACGTCGAACAACGCATTGTAAAACACCGCAGTGTTTTGCTTCGGCGTGCCGGCGGTCTGGGTTTCAAGGAAGTTCTGCGGCGCCGGCTCAGTGCCGCGCAGTTTGGCGTAATAGCGTTTGTCTGCCTCGCCGAGGATGGTGAAGTACACCTGCTGGCCGGGGCTGATATGAATCACATCCGCTTCCGACACTTGGGCTTTGACAGTCATGGTGTCCAGGTCTGCCAGCTTGAGCAGCACGGGCGCCAACTGGCTGGCGATCACGGTCTGGCCTTCCTGGGTGACAATGCCCACCACGTCGCCGTCGATGGGCGCGTTGATGCGGGTATAGGCCAGGTTGACCTTGGCGGTATCGATCTGGATGTGCGCGCTTTTGATCTGCGCGTCCAGGGACAGCAGGTTGGCCTGCTGCACCTGGTAGGTCGATTCGGCGTCTTCGAAATCCTGGCGCGACACCGACTCGTCGGCCTGCAAGCCTTTGTAGCGCTCATACACAGACTTGGCCTGCTTGAGTTGCGCGGCTGTCGCGCGGCGTTGGGCCTGGAGGTTTTCTTCATCGACCTGGGCTTTGCGCAGGGTGTTCTGCAGGATCAAGGGGTCGATTTCAGCCAGCCATTGGCCCTTCTTTACCTTGTCGCCGACTTTGACTTTCAGCGACTTGAGCTGGCCAGAGACCTGGGCGCCGACGTCGACTTGTTTGACGCCTTCGAGCAGGCCGGTGGCC
The DNA here is from genome assembly GCF_003408955.1 of Pseudomonas sp. GL93. NCBI lineage: Bacteria > Pseudomonadati > Pseudomonadota > Gammaproteobacteria > Pseudomonadales > Pseudomonadaceae > Pseudomonas > Pseudomonas sp. GL93. The sequence goes on along the minus strand of NZ_NKRF01000117.1, from coordinate 473 downwards.
AATACCGCGTTTTCGATATCGCCGCGTTCGGCGGTAGCGGTGAGGTATTTGGGGGCGTCGGCGGGGGCGTTTACGGTGTAGATGATCAGGCCTATTGCGACGGCCGCTATAGCCAGAATGCCGATTTTGCGGAATTTAGACGTTTGCATGGTTGGCTTCTTGATTGAGTACAAATGCGTGGCTAGGGAGCTTGTTGTGGGAGCTGGCTTGCCTGCGATGGCGGCCTGACAGCCGACCAGGATGTTGGATCTGACCGCGTACATATCCGTTATTCAGGTAACGGCCACTTAGGGTTCCGCTCTTACAGCGGCTCACTTTTGAAAAGCGCAAAAGTAAGCAAAACGCTCTTGCCCCACCACTCGGCACCTCGCCCAGGCTCGGTGTGCCCGTAATCCGCCAGTGATTTGGGGGGCCGCCGCCACGCGCCATCCATGGCGCGGGGCGGCTAAACCGGCATCCCTGCCGGTTTACCC
>NZ_NKRF01000077.1:0-7832 GCF_003408955.1 Pseudomonas sp. GL93 | reverse complement strand
GTAGGAGCGAGCTTGCTCGCGAAAAACGTCAACGATAACGCGTGCTCGCTGAATGAACGCGGCGCCTGTAAGTTTTTCGCGAGCAAGCTCGCTCCTACACAAGGCGATGACGCTTAACTGACTGGCATTGGGGCTTGCCCGCGATGGCGGTGTGTCAGTCACTCACTCTTTTACTGAGCCACCGCTATCGCAGGCAAGCCAGCTCCCACATGTTCAAGCGCATTTCACTTCAGGCTTTTCTCTAGCCAAGCTTTCAAGTCCTGCACTTCCGCCGCGCTGATGGTGTGATTCATCCCCGGGTATTCATGAAACTCCGGCTTGAGCCCCAACCCAACCAGCACCTTATTTGCCTGCGTGGCCGAGCTGAAGGGCAGCGCCTGGTCCAAGGTGCCATGGCCGATAAAGATCGCCAGCTTGCCCATGGACGCATCGGGTTTCAGCGCAGACCTGAGCACCGGTAGCACGCTGCCACTGAGCGCAGCGATACCACGTACCAACTCAGGTTCACGCAAGGCCACCTCGTAAGACATGATCGCGCCCTGGCTGAACCCCACCAGAAACACCCGATCACTTTGGGTGTGGTACTTGGCGGTGGCCTTGACCACAAAGTCCTTGATCCGTCGGGCGCTGCTGAACAGTTCGTCGGTCTCGCCGTTGTACTCAGGCTCATCGGTCTTGGTAAACCAACGATAACCCTGCGGCTCCACCGGCAGCGGCGCACGCACTGACAGGTAGGTCCAGGTAGACGGCAACGCGTCCTTGATGCCAAACAAATCTTCCTCGTTGCTGCCAAAACCATGCAGGAAGATCACCAACGGCTGGTTGCGTGCGTCGCCCTGGGTCTGCTCCAGGTAGGACAACGGCAAGTCGGTGTGCAAGCCGGTGTCGGCATGAGCGGCGCCGGCCACCAGGGCCAAGGCGAGGGCAAGCTGTTTGAGCATCGGGTTTACCTCAGGGTTTGCGCAACAAATAGGTGTCCATGATCCAGCCGTTTTCCAGGCGCGCCGCCTTGCGTACCCGTTCGATCTCTTCTGCCACGTGCGCCACTTTACCGCTGATCAGGATCTCGTCCGGCGTGCCCAGGTAGGCGCCCCAGTAAATATCCAGGTCCTGATCCGCCACGCTACGGTAGGAGTCTTCGGCGTCGAGCATCACCACCAGGGTATCGGCATCACTCGCCTGCCCCGCCGCCAACCGGCGCCCAGTGGTGATTTCGATGGACTTGCCAATACGGTTGAGCGGCACCTTATGCTGCGCCGCCAGGGCCTGCACGCTGGTGATACCGGGGATCACTTCAAACTCGAACACACAGCGGCCACTGGCAAGAATCGCCTGCAAGATACGAATGGTGCTGTCGTACAGCGCCGGGTCGCCCCAGGCCAGGAACGCCCCCACTTCGCCGTCGGCCATTTCTTCGTTGATCATGCGCTCGAAGGTCTGCTGCTTATCGCGGTTGAGGTCTTGCACGGCGGTGGTGTAGTCGATTTCACCGCGCACACGCTCCGGGCAGTCGGCCTCGACAAAACGGTAGCCGGGCTTGGTGATGTAGGTCTCGCAGATTTCCCGACGCAGGTCGATCAGCTTGTCCTTGCTCTGGCCCTTGTCCATCAGGAAGAACACGTTGGTACGGTTCAGCGCCTTCACGGCCTGCATCGTGATGTAGTCAGGGTTGCCGGCGCCAATGCCGATGATCAGGATGCGTTTCATGGGGTGCTCTCAGTGCGGGGCATGGATTTTGCCATGTTCCGGGAATCAGGCGGAAGTTTCCAGGCGCAGGCGCCACACGCCGTTGAAGCGCAGCTCGGTGGCGGACAATGGCTCGACGTCGATCCGGTAGAACATCGCGCTCGGCAACTGCATGACGGACAGCATCGCCGCCCGGATGACGAACGGGTGAGTCACGGCGACGACATGGCCGGGCTGGGTTTCGAGGGATTTGAGCCATTGGCCGACCCGCATGCACAACTGATCCACCGACTCGCCGCCGTGGGCTGCGCTGGTGCTGTCGGTGGCCCAGGTGTTCAAGGTTTCGCTGTCGAGTTGGCCGATGCGCTGGCCTTTCCATGCGCCGACATCAAGGTCGCGTAAGGCGGGGTCGACCTGGGCGTTATCGCCGAACAAGCTTGCGCTCTGGCGGGCTCTGGCTTCGGGGCCGCACAGCAGGCGTGCCTGTTGTTTGTAGCGGCCGGCCAGGGACAGGGCCGCGCTCTGCCAGTCCATCGTGACGGATTCGTCATCAGAGAAACGTCCCTGCTTTTGCAGGGGCGTGATGGCGTGGCAGATCAGGGTCAAGCGGGTGGCCTGCATGGCGATTCTCTGTAGGAGCGAGCTTGCTCGCGAAAAACGTCAACGATAACGCGTGCTGCCTGAATAAACGCGGCGCCTATAAGTTTTTCGCGAGCAAGCTCGCTCCTACAGGGAGTTAGGGCAAGTTCCGTTCCACAGGGTGTTTGTGAATCAGGCCAACGCAGCGCTGGCGGGCACGGCCGTGGAGTGACCGCTGGCGACAAAATCCTCCTTGCGCAACACCACCAACGCCAGCAACGACACCACCCCGGTCGCCACGTAGAAATACCACGGCGAGGTAATGTCTCCTGTCACCTTGATCAACCAGGTGGAAATCAACGGCGCGCTGCCGCCGAACACCGCCACCGGCACGTTATAGGCCACCGCAATCCCGGTAGAACGAATCCGCGTCGGCAGCAGTTCACTCATCAGCGCATAGGTCGACGACGCGTACAGCCCGAACAAAATCGCCACCGCCATCAACGGCGCGAAGAAGGTCGCCGGGGTGGCGGTGGGGGCGGATTTGAACAGCCAGAACATCGCCAGGGTCGCCAACGTGCCGATCACCATCAGGAACGGCTTGCGCCCGTACTTATCGGTAAAGGCCCCGCCAAATGGCATCACAAAAGCCGCCGAGAAGCTGGCGACGAACACGTACAGCAAGGTGGTGCCGCTGTCGAACTTGAGGATCTTGGCCATGTAGGTCGAGGCGAAGGTCAGCACCAGGTAGAAGATCGAGCTGTGCAAGGTGATGATAAAGAACACCAGCGCAATCGCACGCTTCCACTGCCAGACCTCGCGCAGCGGTGCGCTGGAGGTTTGCCCGGCGCGTTGCAGGGCGAGGAACTCGGGGCTGTCTTCGAGCTTGAGGCGGATGTACATGGAGATAAAGCCCAGGGGCGCGGCGATCAGGAACGGTACGCGCCAGGCCCATTCCTGCATGACCTCGGCGCCCAGCACCCAGGTCATGCCATTGGCCACGGCGCCACCGAGCAGCAGGCCAAGCACGGCGGTGACCATCAGCCAGCAAGTGGCGAAGCCGCGGCGCCCCGGGCCGGCGTATTCGGAGATGAAGCTGGTGACGGTGCCGATTTCGCCGCCCGCCGAGAAGCCCTGCACGCAGCGCACCAGGATCAGCAGGATCGGCGCGGCGATGCCCAGGCTGGCGTAGGTCGGCAACAGGCCCAGCATCACCGTGGAGCCGGTCATCATCACCAAGGCCATGATCAGGGTTTTGCGCCGGCCGATCTTGTCCGCCAGCGGGCCGAAGAACAGCCCACCCAAGGGGCGGATAAAAAAGCTCAGTGCAAACGCGGCAAAGCTGGCCAACAGGCTGGTAGTGGGGTCGTCGGAGACGAAGAACGCCTGGCCGATATAGACGGCGAGAAAGCCATAGACGCCGTAGTCGTACCACTCGATCAAGTGGCCGGAGGTGGCGCCCAGAAACGCACGGCGGCGCTTGCGGACGGTGTCTTGTGCGGGATTGCCCATCGTGGGGACTCCTTGTCTGATTATCGATCCGTGTTAAAGCGCGGCGATACTCGCGGTTTGCAGCCAATGCCGCAAGTCGGTCTTGAGAATCTTGCCGTAGCTGTTCTTCGGCAAGTCGCTGCGCCACACATATTTTTTCGGCTTTTTGAACGAGGCCATGCGCGCCAGGAACCACGCCGTCAGCTCGCCTTCGTCCAGCGGCTGGCCGCTGCGGGTCACCACGAAGGCCACCACCGACTCACCCCATTGCGCGTCCGGCTCGCCCACCACGCACACTTCGAACACCTCGGGATGCTGGGCCAGCACTTCCTCGACTTCACGCGGGTACACGTTGCTGCCGCCACTGATGATCACGTCCTTGGAGCGGTCCGTCAGGGTCAGGTAGCCGGCCGGGTCGAGGTAGCCGATATCGCCGGTCAGCAGCCAGCCGTCCACCAGCGTTTGGCGCGTGGCCTGCGGGTTGCGCCAGTAGCCTTGCATCACCGTGGCGCCACGCACCGCGATTTCACCGCGCTGGCCGGTGGGCAGTGGCTGGTGCTCGGCATCGAGGATGCGGATCTCCACACAGGCTTGCGCGTGGCCCACCGAGGCGGCCAGGGTGGCCCAGTCGGGACGCTGGCGCTCGGCGATCAAGGCGCGGGACAAGACGCTGATGGTCATCGGGCTCTCGCCCTGGCCGTAGATCTGCACCAGGCGCGGGCCGAAGGTGTCGACCGCTTCGCGCAGGTCGGCCAGGTACATGGGGCCGCCGCCATAGACAATGGTCTTGATGCCGGCGCCGTGATAATCCTGGCGCCGCGCCTGCTCGACCATGCGCTTGACCATGGTCGGTGCGGCAAACAGCGACACTTGGCCCATGTGCTCGGCCAGCCCGAACAACTCGGCGGCATCGAAGCCATGGGAGGCCGGCACCACATGGCGGGCGCCGCAGCGCACATGGATGAAGTTGTACAGGCCGGCGCCATGGGACATGGGCGCGGCATACAGCGCCGCATCGTCGGCACTCACTTGATCGACATCCGTGGCGTAGCACAGCGACATGGCGATCAGGTTGCCGTGGGACAGCATCACGCCCTTGGAACGCCCGGTGGTGCCGGAGGTGTAGAACAGCCAGGCGAGGTCATGATCCTGGCGGGGCACCGGCTGCTCCAGGCTGGGCCAACCATGGTTGGGCGGCAACGAATGGCCGTCCAATTCCGTGCAATGCGCGGGCAAATCCCGCGATGAAAACACCTGGCCGCCGTCGGTAAAGATCAACCGCGCCTCGGCATTATCGGCAATCCACGCCGCTTCGCTGGGGTGCAGCTTGGCGTTGATCGGCACCGCCACCGCGCCCATCCACCAGATGGCGTAGAGCAGTTCCAGGTAGTCGCAGCTGTTTTTCATCAGCAGCGCCACCGCGTCCCCCGGCACCAGGCCATGCTGCTCCACCAGGTGCGCGGCACGTTGGCGCACGTGGGCGGCGAAGGTGGCGTAGTCGGCCACTTGCACGCTGCCTTCGAACAGCGCCGGGCGTTGCGGCGCCCGACGCTGGGTGTCGTGCAGCCAGTTGGCAATGTTCATGGCTCAGCTCCGGCGTGCCTGCAGGACCGAGGCGTAGTTGGCCACCGCCATGCCGCCCATGTTGAACACCAGGCCGAACTCCGGGTTGGGCACCGCCAGGCCAATCGGCTCGCCGGTCAATTGCCGGAACGCCAGGGCATGCATGGACACCCCCGGGGCACCGACGGGATGTCCCTTGGCCTTGAGCCCGCCGGAAAGGTTCCCCGGCAAGCGCCCGCCGGCGCGCACCACGCCGCTGTCGAGCACGCGATGGCCTTCGCCCTTGGGCGCCAGGCCCATGGCTTCGTAGATCAGCAGTTCGGCAATGGTGAAGCAGTCGTGCACCTCGGCAAAGCTCAGGTCAGCCAGGGTCACATTCGCCCCGCGCAGCGCTGTATGGATCGCGCGTTGCGGCCCTTCAAAGGCCAGGACGTCGCGCTGGGCGATGGGCAAGGTGTCGTTGACCTGGGTCATCGCCCGGATTTGCACCTCGCGACGAAACGCCCGCGCACGTTTGGGCGAGGCGAGGATGATCGCCGCGGCGCCGTCGCTGATCAGCGAGCAATCGGTCAGGCGCAGGGAGTCAGCCACGAACGGGTTGCTTTGGGACACGTTGTTGCAGTGTTCGAAATTCATCTCCCGATGCATCTGCGCCAGCGGGTTGGCCATGGCATTGGAGTGGTTTTTGGTAGCGATGGCCGCCATCGAGCCCAGCGGGCAGTGGTAACGCTCGGCGTATTGACGCGCGGCACGGCCGAACAACTGCGGGAAACTCAGGCCGGCTTCGGCCGGGTCGTTCTGGTAGCCGGCCCCGGCCAAGGCTTGGGTGACCGCGGCGGTGCTGGTGTGGGTCATCTTCTCGGCGCCCACCACCAGCACCAGCTCAGCGCTGCCGGAGAGGATCGCATTGACCCCCGCCTGAATTGCCGCCGAGCCGGACGCACAGGCGTTTTCACAGCGGGTAGCGGGTTTGAAGCGCAGCCCGGGGTCGGCTTGCAATAGCAATGAGGCGGCAAACCCGTCGGACACCAGCCCCGAGTTGAAATGGCCGAGGAACAACGCATCGATTTGCGACGCGTCAATCTCGGCATCGCTCAAGGCTTCCCGGGTAACCTGGACGATCAGGTCTTCCAGCGTCGTGCCTTCCAGGCGACCAAAGCGGGAGTGACCAGCGGCAACAATGGAGACGCAATCAGCAGGCATAATCAATTTCTTCTGTTCTTGATTCGGACTTTACTTACAATGACCCACCCCTGATCGTGCGCCAATTCGTGTAACTACTTACACGGGTAAGTAGCGCCCCAGGGCATTGAACAACGAGGCAGGATGCCCCATGACCGCGCTAGCCCAGCAATTTCCCGACCTCGAACGCCTGGCGTTCAAGCTCTCCCCTGCCCCGCAGATCGTCACCAGCGACCGCGTGATACTCGACTGCAACGACGCTTTCCTGAAGCTGTTCGGCTATACGCGCGACGCACTGGTCAACCAGCTGACCCTGCTGATCTACCCGTCCCAGGCCGACTACCACGCCATCGGCAAGCGCAGCCATGACTGGCTGCTCGACAGCGACAACGGCTTTTATTCCGATGAACGCTTCATGCAGCACCACAACGGCGAGGTGTTCTGGGCCAAATCCCACGGCTACACCCTCACCCCCAAAGACCCGTTCAAGCTGATGATCTGGCACTTCGAACGCCTGGACCGCATGCACCAGGGCACCGGCGACCTCACGCCCCGGGAGCGGGAAATCGCCATGCACATCGTCAACGGGTTCAAATCCAAGGAAATCGCCCTGCGCCTGGCGATCTCCCACCGCACCGTTGAGGTGCACCGGGCACGGTTGATGAAGAAGCTGCAGGCCAAGACGGTGGTGGAGTTGGTGTCGAAGATCATTATGGTGGCCTGACCGATAACGGCTGTTTAACTGATGCCCCGCGATCCAAATGTGTGGGCAGCCCCAATGCCGAGACAGTTAAGCGAACGCAATGCCCAAAGCAACGAAGATCAAATGTGGGAGCTGGCTTGCCTGCGAAAGCGGTAGTGCAGTAACAGATGCAGAACTTGCAGGTTGTGACACTCAACGGTAACCACGATGCGAAGCGAGTCGCTCTTGATCTTGATCTGCTTTTGATCTTGATCTTAGGCGCCCCGTCAAACCACGCTGGCCGGAATTCGACAGGGATTTGGGGGGGCGCCGAGTGGTGGGGCAAGAGCGTTTTGCTTACTTTGGCCTGGGCCGGCATCCCGGCTTTTGCAAAGTGAGCCGCCGTCAGGGCGGAACCCTAAATGGCCGTTACCGCAGCAATGGATATGTACACAATCCAACTGTGTTGACTGCCAGGCCGTCTTCGCGAGCAAGCCCGCTCCCACAGTTTGATTGCGGGGTGTCAGGTAGATAGGCGTCGGCTGGCAGGCCGCTATCGCAGGCAAGCCAGCTCCCACATTTGGATTGTGGGGTGTCAGGTAGAGAAGCATCGGCTGGGGGGCCGTCATCTCAGGCAAGCCAGCTCCCA
>NZ_NKRF01000001.1:0-7936 GCF_003408955.1 Pseudomonas sp. GL93 | reverse complement strand
TTGGATTGAGGCGCCCCGTTCAAGCCACGCTGGCCGAACGCAGGCTTGAATTCGTGGGTAACCCGGCAGGACGCCGGGTTAGCCGCCCCGCGCCATGGATGGCGCGTGGCGGCGGCCCACGGATTCAAGCCTGTGTTCGGGCACACCGAGCCTAGGCGAGGTGCCGAGTGGTGGGGCGAGAGCCCTTTTGGTTACTTTTGGGGCTCTTTTCCAAAAGTGACCCGCTGTAAAAGCGGAACCCTAAGTGGCCGTTACCGCAGGAATGGATATGTACTCGGTATAACAGCGTCGCCTGCCAGGCCGCCTTCGCGAGCAAGCCCGCTCCCACAGTGGGATCGTTGGGGTGTCAGGTAGATATGCATCGGCTGTGGGGCCGTCATCGCAGGCAAGCCAGCTCCCACAGTTGGATCGTCAGGTGTCAGGTAGATAGGTGTCGGCTTCTAGGCCAACATCGAAGGCAAGCCCACCTTTGCAACCTGCATTCAGATAGAACTTCTGCAACCAGCCCCACCTCATAAGTAACAAGCCCCCAGCCCCGGCAACCCCATGGACCTTGTCATCGCCCGCCCCGAAGGCCTCTACTGCCCTGCCGGTGATTTTTATATCGACCCCTGGCGCCCAGTGGAACGTGCAGTCATCACCCACGCCCACGGCGACCACGCCCGCACCGGCAATCAACACTACCTGGCCGCCGCCCCCGGCGAAGGTATCTTGCGCTGGCGCCTGGGCCAGGACATCAACCTGCAAACCCTGGCCTACGGTGAACAGTTGGTGCATCACGGCGTGACCTTGAGTTTCCATCCAGCCGGGCATGTACTGGGCTCGGCCCAAGTGCGCCTGGAATACCAGGGCGAGGTCTGGGTGGCGTCCGGCGACTACAAGATCGAGCCCGATGGCACCTGCGCGCCCTTCGAACCGGTGCGTTGCCACACCTTTATCACCGAATCCACCTTCGGCCTGCCGATTTACCGCTGGCAGCCCCAGGCGCAGATTTTTGCCGGGATCAATGACTGGTGGCAGACCAATATCGCCAGCGGCAAAGCCAGCGTGTTGTTCTGCTATTCCTTCGGCAAGGCCCAACGCATTCTCCATGGGCTAGACGCCAGCCTCGGCCCGATCCTCAGCCACGGCTCGGTAGAGCCGTTGAACCGAGTGTACCGCGAAGCGGGCATCTACATCCCCGAGACCCTGTATGCCGGCGACTTCAAAAAGACCGACCCACTGCTGCGCCAAGCCCTGATCATCGCCCCGCCCTCCGCCGGAGGCAGTACCTGGATGCGCCGCTTTGGCGACTACAGCGACGCCTTCGCCAGCGGCTGGATGCGCCTGCGCGGAACAAGGCGGCGGCGCGGGGTAGACCGTGGTTTTGTGCTCTCGGACCACGCCGATTGGCCCGGCTTGTTGTGGGCCATCGAACAAACCGGCGCACAACGGGTGATGGTCACCCATGGTTCGGTCGGTGTATTGGTGCGTCATCTGCGGGAAAAGGGCTTGGATGCCCAAGGCTTCAGCACCGAATACGGCGATGACGAAGAAGAGGCTACTGCATGAAAGCCTTCGCCGAGCTGTACGCCAATCTCGACGCCACCACATCCAGCAATGCCAAGCTCGCCGCCCTGCAAGCCTACTTCCTGCAGGCGCCGCCGGCCGACGCGGCCTGGGCGGTGTACTTTCTCAGCGGCGGGAGGCCACGGCAACTGGTGCCAACGCGCCTGCTACGGGACATGGCCACCGAAGCGGCCGGTATCGAACCCTGGCTGTTCGAAGAGAGCTACCAGTGCGTGGGTGACCTGGCCGAGACCATCTCCCTGCTCCTGCCAGAATCCACCTACACCTCCGAAGACGGCCTGGCCGTGTGGCTGGAAGAAAAACTGCTACCCCTGCGCGGTCTGCCACCCTTGGACCTGGCAGACCGGCTGCCGGCGCTGTGGGCGCAACTGGACCAACCGAGCCTGATGGTGTGCATCAAGTTGATCACCGGCAGCTTTCGGGTGGGCGTGTCCAAACTGCTGGTGACCCGCGCCCTCGCGGCCATGGCCGACCTCGACAGCAAGCGCGTGGCGCAGCGGTTGGTGGGCTACACCGATTTGTCGAACCGTCCCACAGCCGAAGGCTACCTCAAGCTGATTGCCGCCGAATCATCCGACGAGCACGCGCAACGTGGCGGGCAACCCTATCCGTTTTTTCTTGCCCACGGGCTGGCGCAACCGGTGGAGCAATTCGACACCCTGCTCGGTTCACCCGTCGATTGGCAGGTGGAATGGAAATTTGATGGCATTCGCGCACAACTGGTCAAGCGCGAGGGGCGCCTGTGGGTCTGGTCTCGCGGTGAAGAGTTGCTGACTGAACGTTTCCCTGAACTCCACAGCCTGGTCAGTGGCCTGCCCGACGGTACGGTGATCGATGGCGAAATCGTGGTGTGGAAAGACTCGGTGCAACCCTTCGCGCTGCTGCAACAGCGCATTGGCCGTAAAACCTTGAGTAAAAAAGTCCTTGAGGATGCGCCAGTGGCGGTGCTCCCGTACGACCTGCTGGGGGATCAGGGCGACGACTGGCGCAACCACACCCAAGCCGAACGCCGTACCCAATTGGAACAGGTAATCGCTGCGTGCAACCAACCGGTGTTATTGCCCTCGCCCTTGCTGGAAGGCAAGACCTGGGCAGCCTTGGCCGAGCAGCGCGAAGCCTCTCGCAGCCTGGGCGTGGAAGGCATGATGCTCAAGGATCGCAACGGCCTCTACGGCGTGGGCCGCACCAAAGACATGGGCCTTTGGTGGAAGTGGAAGGTCGACCCCTTCAGCGTCGACGCCGTGTTGATCTACGCCCAGCGCGGCCATGGTCGACGTGCCAGCCTCTACAGCGACTACACCTTCGCCGTATGGGACGGCCCGCCAGGCAGCGAGCGCACCCTGGTGCCGTTCGCCAAGGCGTATTCCGGGCTGACCGACGAGGAAATGCGCAAGGTCGACGCCATTGTGCGCAAAACCACGGTGGAGAAGTTCGGCCCGGTCAGCAGCGTGACGCCGAGCATGGTGTTTGAGCTGGGTTTCGAGGGAATTGCCCTGTCCAAGCGGCACAAGAGCGGGATTGCGGTGCGGTTTCCGCGGATGCTGCGCTGGCGCCAGGATAAGGCGGTGGAGGAAGCGGACAACCTGGCCACGCTACAAAACCTGTTGGCCTGATCCAGCCCCTTGTAGGAGCTGGCTTGCCTGCGATGACGGTGAGTCAGCTACCCCTATAACAACTGACCCACCGCTATCGCAGGCAAGCCAGCTCCCACCTTTTGATAAGTGACAGCTCCACAATGGTGCACTGGAAATTCCATGCCCATTTTCGGGCACCGCCTACACTCAGTCTTGCCTTATCCCACCTTTTAAAAAGCCCATCCGGAACTATGGTGCAGAAATTGCTACTTGTGATGGGTCTGACACCGTTCAGTAACAGTCCTCATCGCGCCACAAGCGCTTATCTTGGTTTCCAGGGATTACCTAATGAAAAAAGCATTGCTGACCCTTTCTGCACTGGCTCTGTGCATGGCTGCTGGTGTTGCTACAGCCAAGGAATACAAGGAATTGCGTTTTGGTGTCGACCCTTCCTACGCACCGTTCGAATCCAAGGCCGCCGACGGTAGCCTGGTTGGCTTCGATATCGACCTGGGCAACGCGATCTGCGCGGAGCTGAAGGTCAAGTGCAAGTGGGTCGAAAGTGACTTCGACGGCATGATCCCGGGCCTGAAAGCCAATAAATTCGATGGCGTGATTTCGTCGATGACCGTGACTCCAGTGCGCGAGAAGGCCATCGACTTCTCCTCCGAGCTGTTCTCCGGCCCGACTTCGCTGGTGTTCAAGAAAGGCGCTGGCTATTCGACGCCAGAATCTCTCAAAGGCAAATCCGTGGGTTACGAGCAAGGCACCATTCAGGAAGCCTACGCCAAGGCCGTACTGGATAAAGCCGGGGTGACCACCAAGGCTTACGCCAACCAGGACCAGGTGTACGCCGACCTGACCTCCGGGCGCCTCGACGCTTCCGTGCAGGACATGCTGCAAGCCGAACTGGGCTTTCTCAAGTCGCCAGCCGGTGCTGGCTATGAAGTGAGCGCCGCCATCGACGACCCGCTGCTGCCGTCGAAAACCGCCATCGGTATCAAAAAAGGTAACACTGAACTCAAGGCGCTTTTGGATAAAGGTATCAAAGCGTTACACGATGATGGCACCTACGCCACTATCCAGAAGAAACACTTTGGCGATCTGAACCTGTACAGCGGCAAATAATGCCTGGGGCGCCCTGCTTCAGGTGGGGCGCTTTTTTATCGCCATAGGTCCTGATTTATGTTCGAAGATCTGTTGCAAACCCTCGGGCTGAGCGCATTCAGCCTGAAGGGTTTCGGCCCGCTATTGCTGCAAGGCACCTGGATGACCATCAAGTTGTCGGTGCTGTCCCTGGCCGTCAGCGTAGTGCTGGGCCTGCTCGGCGCCAGCGCCAAATTGTCCAGCCTGGCCATTGTGCGTATCCCCGCCCAGCTCTACACCACCCTGATTCGCGGGGTGCCGGACTTGGTGCTGATGCTGTTGATTTTCTACAGCCTGCAAACCTGGCTGAGCGGCTTTACCGACTTTATGGAATGGGAATACATCGAGATCGACCCGTTCAGCGCCGGGGTGATCACCCTGGGCTTTATCTACGGTGCGTATTTCACCGAAACCTTTCGCGGTGCGATCCTCGCCGTGCCCCGTGGCCAACTCGAAGCCGCCACCGCTTACGGGCTCAAGCGCGGGCAGCGGTTTCGCTATGTGACCTTCCCGCAGATGATGCGCTTTGCGCTGCCGGGCATCGGCAATAACTGGATGGTGATGCTCAAGGCCACCGCACTGGTGTCGATCATCGGCCTGGCAGACTTGGTAAAAGCCGCCCAGGACGCTGGCAAGAGCACCTATCAACTGTTTTATTTCCTAGTGCTGGCGGCGCTGATCTACCTGTTGATCACCAGCGCCTCCAACTTTGTCTTGCGCCGACTTGAACGTCGCTACTCCGCAGGCGCCCGGGAGGCCGTGCGATGATCGAGCTATTGCAGGAATACTGGCGCCCCTTTCTTTACAGCGACGGCCAGCACATCACCGGCCTGGCCATGACCTTGTGGCTGCTCAGCGCCTCACTGGTCATCGGCTTTCTGGTGTCGATCCCGCTGTCCATCGCCCGCGTTTCGCGCAAGCGCCTGGTGCGTTGGCCCGTGCAGTTCTACACCTACCTGTTTCGCGGTACGCCGCTCTATATCCAATTGCTGATCTGCTACACCGGCATCTACAGCCTTGCCGCCGTACGAGCACAACCGGTGCTGGATGCGTTCTTTCGCGATGCGATGAACTGCACCCTCCTCGCCTTCGCCCTCAACACCTGCGCCTACACCACCGAGATTTTCGCCGGGGCGATCCGCAGCATGGCCCACGGCGAAGTCGAGGCGGCCAAGGCTTACGGTCTCAGCGGCTGGAAGCTGTACGCCTACGTGATCATGCCTTCAGCGTTGCGACGCTCGTTGCCCTACTACAGCAACGAAGTGATCCTGATGCTGCACTCGACCACCGTGGCCTTTACCGCGACGATCCCGGACATTCTCAAAGTGGCGCGGGATGCCAACTCCGCCACCTTCATGACCTTCCAGTCATTTGGCATTGCCGCACTGATCTATCTGACGGTGACCTTTGCCCTGGTCGGCCTGTTTCGCCTGGCGGAGCGGCGTTGGCTGGCCTTTCTCGGGCCGAGCCACTAAGGAGTTTGCATGCACCACCAGCTACATGACCTGATCGCGCCGGTGCCCGGCACGGCGCGGCAGATCCACAGTTTTCACTTCGGCCCGCAGCAGCCCGAAGGCAAGGTGTACATCCAGTCCTCCCTGCATGCCGATGAATTGCCGGGCATGCTGGTGGCCTGGCACCTGAAGGCGCGCCTGGCAGAACTTGAAACGGCCGGGCGCTTGCGCAGCGAAATCGTGCTGGTGCCCGTCGCCAACCCGGTGGGCCTGGAACAGGTGTTGATGGATATCCCCTTGGGCCGCTACGAACTGGAAAGCGGGCAGAACTTCAATCGCCTGTTTGTCGACCTCAGCGAAGACGTCGGCAACCAGGTCGAAGACCTGCTGGGCGATGATCCCCAGCGCAATGCCCAATTGATCCGCAGCGCACTGTCCCACGCCCTGGCCGCGCAAACCGCCCAGACCCAGTTGCACTCCCAACGCCTGGTGCTGCAACGCCTGGCCTGCGATGCCGACGTGGTGCTGGACCTGCATTGCGACTTCGAAGCCGTGGCGCACCTGTACACCACGCCCGAAGCCTGGCTACAGGTAGAACCGTTGGCGCGCTACCTGGGTTCGCAGGCCAACCTGTTGGCCACCGATTCCGGCGGGCAGTCTTTTGATGAATGTTTCACCCTGGTGTGGTGGCAGTTGCAGCAACGCTTCGGCGAACGCTACCCGATCCCCATGGGCAGCTTTTCGGTGACCGTCGAATTGCGCGGCCAGGGCGATGTCAACCACGGCCTCGCCGCGCTGGACTGCCAGGCCATCATTGATTATTTGATCCACTTCGGCGCCATTCGCGGCGATACAGCCCCCTTGCCTGCCCTGGCCTACCCGGCTACCCCGCTAGCGGCGGTGGAGCCGGTGACCACTGCGGGGGGTGGCTTGCTGGTATTCAACGCGCTGCCAGGCGAATACCTGGAGGCCGGGCAATGGGTCGCCGACATCATCGACCCCATTACAGACCGCGTAACGCCTGTGCACTGCCAGCACGCCGGGCTGCTTTACGCCCGTTCGCTACGTCGCATGGCCACGGCCGGCATGGTGATCTGCCATGTCGCCGGCACACAGGCCTACCGCAGCGGTTATCTACTTTCGCCTTGAGGATGCATGCCCCATGTACAAACTGACCGTTGAAGGCCTGCACAAAAGCTATGGCGACAATCAAGTGCTCAAAGGTGTGTCGCTCAAGGCCAAGACCGGTGATGTGATCAGCCTGATCGGCGCCAGTGGCTCAGGCAAGAGTACCTTCCTGCGCTGTATCAACTTTTTGGAAACCCCCAACGATGGCGCCATGACCCTGGACGGCCAAGCGATCCGCATGGTCAGCGATCGCCAGGGCATGAGGGTGGCTGACGACGCCGAGCTGCAACGCTTGCGCACACGGCTGGCGATGGTGTTCCAGCACTTCAACTTGTGGAGCCACATGAGCGTGCTGGAAAACATCACCATGGCCCCCCGCCGCGTGCTGGGTTGCAACAAGAAGGACGCCGAAGACCGTGCCCGCCGCTACCTGGACAAAGTCGGGCTGCCGGCGCGAGTGGCTGATCAATACCCGGCGTTCCTCTCCGGCGGCCAGCAGCAGCGTGTCGCCATCGCCCGCGCCCTGGCCATGGAGCCGGAGGTGATGCTGTTCGATGAGCCCACATCGGCCCTGGACCCGGAGCTGGTAGGCGAAGTATTGAAGGTGATCCAGGGCCTGGCCGAAGAAGGCCGCACCATGATCATGGTGACCCACGAAATGAGCTTTGCGCGCAAGGTCTCAAGCCAGGTGCTGTTCCTGCACCAGGGCCTGGTGGAGGAGCAAGGCCTGCCAGAGGATGTGCTGGGCAATCCGAAAAGCGAACGCCTGCAGCAGTTTCTGAGTGCCGACGTTCCAACTGCCTAATGCCAGTCAGTTAAGCAGGAGCGCTGCACTGTGGCGAGGGAGCTTGCTCCCGCTGGACTGCGTAGCAGTCCCCGTCTTTTTGAACAAAGAGCGGGGCCGCTTCGCGCCCCAGCGGGAGCAAGCTCCCTCGCCACAGCAAGCTCGCTCCTACTTCAAATTGCCACTCAGAAACTGCTGCAGGCGTTCGCTTTTCGGATTGCCCAGCACATCCTCTGGCAGGCCTTGCTCCTCCACCAGGCCCTGGTGCAGGAACAGCACCT